>JAPLLC010000175.1 GCA_026387775.1 Candidatus Methylomirabilota bacterium
TTTCGCAACTACGCCATCATCTTCCGCCGCGCCCACGCCGCCGGCACCCCGCTGACCGTGCCCCGCGTGGCCGACCTGCTGGCCGATCCCACCTTCCGCCCGCTGGCCGACTGGCTCCGCCAGGGCCGGGCCGAGGTGGGAGAGGTCCAGGCCGCCGTGGATCGGGTGTTGGAGCAGGCCCGGCAGGCGGCGCTGGAACAGGGGTAAGTCGAAGGAGCCATCACCATGCCAACACCCACAACCCCACCACGGCCGCTCGCCGAGCTGCTCGCGGACCTCGAAGCCGCCGTCCGCGCCGGGGAGCGCGCTCGCGCCATACAGCTTGAACAGGCAATCCTGCAGCGCCTGGCCAACGGGGCGGCTGACCGCGCCGGCCTCGAACGTCGCGTTCGCGCCCTGATGGCGGCACTGGAGGAGGCGGCGGCCGGCACTCCCATCAGCACACTGGATCTGGTGCACCTCGAACGCGGCAGTGCGTCACCCCATGCCGATGGCGTGGTCTATCCTGTCTGGTTCGGCACCAACCGCAAGCCGACGGCGCAGGGCGACGGCTTCACCGGGGAGCGCCACGACCGAATCGCCCTTGGCCGCGTGGAGGTGCATGTGCCGGAGGCACACCGCTTCGGCGAGACCGGGACGGGCTTCTGGCAGCGCCTGCGGCGGTTCGACCTGCGCGACGACCGTCTGCGGCTCCAGCACGTGGAGCGGCAGGAGCGGAAGGTGTTCTTCGCGGACATCCACCAGGCGATCGAGGCCGCCCGCGCCAGCGGCGAGCCACCGCACGCCCTGGTCTTCCTGCACGGGTTCAATGTGACCTTCGCGGACGCGGCGATCCGCGCGGCGCAGATCGGCTGCGACCTGAAGGTGCCGGGAGCGACGGCGTTCTTCAGTTGGCCCTCGCGCGGCAGCGTGGCGGCCTACCCGGTGGATGAGGCGAGCATCGAGGCCAGCGAGCCGGCGATCACCGAGTTCCTGGTGGACTTCACTGCCCACTGCAGGGCGGAGCGAGTGCACGTGATCGCGCACAGCATGGGCAATCGCGGCCTGTTGCGCGCGCTCCAGCGGATCGCCGCGAACGCCGAGACGCTGGGCCAGGTGACCTTCGGCCAGGTCTTCCTCGCCGCGCCGGATGTGGACCGCGATCTATTTCTCGACCTCGCCCGCCTCTATCCGGCGCATGCGGAGCGCACCACGCTCTATGCCTCCGATGGCGACCTGCCGGTGCATCTGTCCGCGAAGCTACACGACGCGCCGCGCGCCGGCTACTTCACGCCCTACACCGTGGCGCCTGGGGTGGACACCGTGGCCGTGCCGGACTTCGACATCGATCTGCTGGGGCACTCCTACTTCGCCCAGGCGGAGGCGTTGCTGCACGACATCCACGACCTCATGCGCCACAACGAGGCTCCGGCCCAGCGGCAGCGGATCACGCCCGCGGTGCACGAGGGCACAGCTTTTTGGAGGCTGAGCAGGTGAGGTGGAGAATCCCTACGGACAGCCGGCACGGAGACACCGCCTGAACACGGCATGCAGTTGTCGGTGCATTTGCGGCCCGGCTAATGTCGAGCGTTACCCTGCCCGTAGATGACCGTTGGCGGATAAAGAGCCGTCCCGTCCTGTACGACCTCCGAACGAGGTTTCGCCCGGTCGTAAACAACCGTCTCTCTCGAAAACCACCGGACGGCTGTTTACGGTGGAACGGTTCTGTACACGATGAGCGATGGGATAAGAGTAAGACTGTATGGGGACTCGCAACAGAAGGGGCAAAGTGGTGCGAGTTGGCCAGCCTGGAGATCTGTAACTGCTGAAATTACGCGTTGAACTGTTGCGACTTATCGTTCCGATCAGAAAGGGCAATTGCTGCCTCGTGCGGGACGCTGTTTCCCGCGTTGACTTGTCAGTTGCCCTCTTCGCGTGCCGGTCTAGCACAGTCCGAAACACCCCCCCCAACAACGACAGAGGGAACACGGCCGCTCGCCCTGGTTTATGAAGCGAGCGAGTGGCCCCTGGTGTTGTCACTGAACGCTTACCAACGGCTAATGGCCGACGGCTGGGCCTACGAGAACAATGCTGCGGCGAATTCTTGGGGATTGAACGGTTGGAGGTCTTCCGAGGATTCCCCGACGCCGACGTAGCGGACGTGGACCTGGAGGGCGCGGGCGATGCCGACGACGGCGCCGCCCTTGGCGGTGCCGTCGGGCTTGGTGACGACGATGCCGGTGAGCGCGACGGCCTGGTGAAACTCCCGCGCCTGGGACACGGCGTTGAGTCCGGTGGTGGCGTCCAGGACGAGGAAGGTCTCGTGCGGGGCGCCGGGGATCGCCCGGCCGATCACCCGGTTCCTGGCCGCGGCCGCCTTGCAGGCGTCGAAGACGACGGCCGACGGGTCGGCCCCCGGCTGGTGGGCGATGACGTCGGCCCCGACCCGCTTTCCCCAGATCTGTAGCTGACCGATGGCCGCCGCGCGGAAGGTGTCGCCCGCCGCGAGCAGGACGCTCTCGCCCGCGTCGCGGTAGCGCTTGGCCAGCTTGGCGATGGTGGTGGTCTTCCCCGATCCGTTCGTCCCGACGAAGAGCATGACGAAGGGAGGAGCGGTCGGGCGGGGCGGATCGGGGACCGAGACGACCAGGATCTCCGCGATGCGACTGGCCAGGAGCGCTCGCATGGCCAAGACGGTCGTCGCGCCCTCACGCCGGAAGGCGGTCCGGGCGGAGTCCATCACGGCCTTGGCGGCGGCGGGGCCCAGATCGGAGGCGAGGAGGGCCTCCTCCAGCTCGTCCAGGGTGGCCTCGTCGATCGTGGCCCCTGTCAAGACGGTCTCGATCTTCTCGACCAGGCTTTCGCGGGTCTTGCGCAGGCCATCCCGGAGTCGGGAAAAGAAACCGGAGCGTGCGGGTGGCGCCTCGGAAGGCATCTACGCGGCCGCCTTCATCCGGACCGAGATCACCTTGGAGACGCCTTCTTCCTCCATGGTGACCCCGTAGAGGAGATCCGCCGCCTCCATGGTGCTCTTGTTGTGAGTGATGGCGATGAACTGGGACTGCTCGGCCATCTCTTTGAGGAGGCTGGTGAAGCGCTCCACGTTGGTGTCGTCGAGCGGGGCGTCCACTTCGTCGAGGACACAGAAGGGGCTGGGGCGCACGGCAAAGAGCGCCAAGAGGAGCGAGAGGGCCGCCAGGGCACGCTCGCCGCCGGAAAGCAGCGAGAGCACCGTGAACCGCTTTCCGGGGAACCGGACCAGCATCTCCACGCCGGGCTCTTCCTCGGCTCCCTCCTCGCCCTCGATCGGATCGACCAGCTTGAGCTGGGCGCTTCCCCCGCCGATCAGGCGGCGCCAGAGATGATCGAACTGTTGGTTCACCGCCTCCAGGGTGGAAAGGAAGAGTGTCTGGATGGTCTTGTTGATCTCGCTGATCGCCTGGCGGAGCGAGGCCAGCGAGCGGGTGAGGTCCTCGGCCTGCGTCGTGAGGAACTCGTAGCGCTGGCAGAGCGCCTCGTACTCCTCCAGGGCCCCAAGATTGGCGGGGCCCAGCTCCGCCAGCTTGGCCCGCAGCTCCTCCAGCTCCGTCCTGGCGGTCTCGACCTCCATCTCGAACGCGGCGAACCGCTCGCGGAGGTCCGGTATGCTGAGGGCGTGGTCCTGGGCGAGGTCCTGCTCTAACAAGGTGATGGCCGTCTTCAGCTCGCCTCGGCGGGTATCCAGCGCAGCGGACAGGGCGGCGATCTCGGCCTCCTCGTGCCGCTTGGCCCGCAACTCCTCCTCGATCCGGCCGATGGCTTCCTGTCCGACGGCGCGGGTCTCTTGCGCCTGGACCAGCGACGCCTGGCGCGTCTCCTCATCGCCGCGCAGGAGCGTGAGATTCTCGCGCAGCCTGTCCCGATCCGCCTCGTGTTCGCCGCGCCGCGCCGCGAGCTCGGCCAGCTCCTGGGTGAGGTGCGCCATCTGTTCTTCGGTGGACGTGCGCTCGTGACGCATGCGCGCCAAGTCCCGCAAGGCCTCGTCCCGCCGCGCCGTCGAGGAGGCCAGCGCGACCCGCTGATCGTTCAGGTGGACCGCCTTCTCTTCGCGCTGCTGGCGGAGCGCGACCACCTCGCGCTCGCGGGAGGCGATCTCCATATGCATCTCGCCGATCCGCACTTCTCCTTCGGCGAGGACGGCGCGCAGGGCGCCCGTCTCCCGCTCGATCCGGGCGAGGTCGGACTCGACCGTCTGGAGCTCGATCCCGAAGAGATCCATCTGCTGGCTGAGGCGCATCTCCTCGGCCCGCCGCGCGGCGAGGTCCTTTTCGATGGCGAGCAGGTCGAGCTCCGCTTGCCGCTCCGCCATGGCGGCGGCCTCGACGGCGCGCTCCTCCGCGGCGACTTCCTCGGAGACGATCGCCAGGGCTTCCCGGAGGCCGGAGAGGCCGACCTCGCTGATGGCCAGAGCCTCCTCCAGTTCGCGGAGCTCGCGCCGCTGCCCCAGGAGGCCCTGGGGGGCCGGGGTTCCCCCGGTGAGGGTACCCCGATGGGTCAGAACCTCCCCCGCCAGGGTCGCCAAGGTGAAAGGTCCGCGGAGGTCGCGGGCGATGAGCAGCGCCACGTCCAGGTTGCTCACGATCACCGCGTCCGCCAGGATCTGGGTCACCCAGGGGTGGCTGCCCTCGGGGGCCCGCACGAGGTCGAGAGCCATTCCTTCGACGTGCGGCTTGAGCGATGTTGGGAGGTCGGCGAGCGCCGCCGACAGCGCCTCTCGGGCCGCCCGACCCCAGGTCCCCTCGCCGGTCGGCATGGGGCCGAGCAGGGTGGCGCGCCCGTGACCGGAGCGAAACAGATGGGCCAGGGCCTCCTGCGCCTCGGCCCAGGTCTGGACGCGGACTCCTTGCAGGTGATTTCCCAGGAGGGCTTCCAGGGCCTTCTCGTGGCGGGGTGCGGTCTCCAGGATCTCGGCCAGGGGCCCCAGGATGCCGCCGACGCGGCGGTCCCGGCTGGCCTGGAGCAGCAGCTTGTTTCCTTCGGAGAAGTCCGCGAACTCCAGCCGCAGCTCCTGGAGAGAGCTCAGCCGGCCGCGCTGCCGCTCGACGTCGGCGACGAGTCCGGCGATCTCGCCTTCCAGGTGCCGGCGGGCCTCGCGCGCCCGCGCGGCGTGGATCTGCGACGTCTCTCGCTCGGTCTGGGAGCGGACCTGCCGGTCGGTGGCCTCCTGGCGGCGAACCTCTTCGGCGCTGAAGGAGGCCTCGGCCCCCTCGCGCTGACTGGCGGCCACGGCCTGCTGGTGCCGCAGCCGCTCGGCCTGCGCGGTCATCTGGCGCTGCCGCTCCAGGAGGGTCGCCAGCTCGTTCTTCTTGAGGGCCAGCTGGCTCGTCTGGTGGGCGGCCTGGTGCCGCTCGCGGTCCAGGGCGGCCACCGCGGCGGCGAGAAGGCTTTCGATCTCCCGCAGGCTCTGCCCCTCATCCTCCAGCGCTTGCGCGAGGGTCGTCACCTCTCGCTCCTGCTCCGCGGTCGTCAGGACGGCGGCCTCGATGGCGACGACGAGACGCTGCGCCGTCTCGCCGAGCGCGGCAAGGGACGCCTCGTGTTCGGCCGTGCGCCGGGCGGCGTCCTCGATCTGCTGGGCGATGCTGCGAAGCTCCGCCTCGTCCCGGTCGATACGGCTGCGGAGGACGTAGAGGGCCTCCTGCGCGACGGCGACGGCCTGCTCGTCTGCCAGGGCCCGGAGCCGGCACTCCTCCAGGGCAGCCTCGGCCGACCCGATCCCGGCCCGGAGACCGGCGAGCATCTGCTGTGCCGGGCCGAGGCGGGCGAGGGTCGCCTGCAGCTCCTCCCAGAGCGCGGCGTGGTCCTTGAATTTGAGGAAGAGCTTCAGCTCCGTGGCCCGGAGATCGAGCTGCTTGTACCGCTCGGCCTTGTTCGCCTGGCGCTTGAGCGAGTTTCGCTGCCGCTCGACCTCGACGATCACGTCGCGGATGCGCAGGAGATTCTGCTCGGTGGCCTCCAGCTTGCTCGAGGCGGCCCGGCGCTTGGTCTTGTATTTCATGATCCCGGCCGCCTCTTCGATCAGGACGCGCCGCTCGGCTGGCCGGGCGTTCACAACGCTGCCGATGCTGCCCTGCTCGATCAGGGCGTAGGGCTCCCCCGCCAGACCCGTGTCGATGAAGAGATCGGTGATGTCCCGGAGGCGGCAGGGGACCTTGTTGAGCAGATACTCGCTCTCCCCGGAGCGGTAGAGGCGGCGGGTGACATTCACCTCGTCGTAGTCGGTGGGCAACGCCCCGTTGTTTCGGGTGAAGGTCAAGGACACCTCGGCCAGACCGAGGGGCTTGCGCTTGCCGTTTCCGGCGAAGATCAGGTCGTCCATCCGGTCGCCGCGCAGGAGCTTGGCGCTCTGTTCTCCCAGCGCCCAGCGGACCGCGTCGGACACGTTGCTCTTGCCGCAGCCGTTCGGCCCGACGATGACGGTCACCCCGGGCTCGAACGAGAGTTCAATCTTGTCCGCGAAAGATTTGAAGCCGAAAAGGGAGATTTTCGTGAGATGCATAAAGAAGTACCCATCCCTGGGTCGAACGAGTGCAGAGCAGGGAAGCCACAAAGATCCGAGAAACGCTACCACGGGGTAGAATCCACTGTCAAGCCGGAAATACAATGTTTTGTGGGTCAAGAAGCCCGAACTACGAGATGTTGTGGCCGTCCAGGTCTGAAGGGCCGAGCCTCTGGAGGGCCAGAGCGGCCGCCTCTTGCTCGGCCGCCTGCCGGCTTTGCCCTTCGGCCTCCACCTGAATCTCGCCGTCGGGTCCGGGCACGGTGACGCCGATTCGAAAGGTCGGATGATGCGCGGGACCCCATCGCTCGAGGAGTCGGTAGGCGGGAAGCGTCCCGTGCCGGGCCAGGACCAGCATCTGGAGGGTGGACTTGGCATCCACGACGGGACGGCCGGCGGCGTCCGCGGCCTCCGAGATCACCCGCAACGCCAAGCTCCGAATGGCCTCGAATCCGCCATCCTCTACCATCGCGCCCAGGACCGACTCCAGGAGCTCGGCGAGGACGCGCTGGCTGGGTCCGTGGGGAGAGGGCGAGGCCGGGATCGGCAGGCCGATTCGTCCGGCGAGCTGGGCCAGGCCTGTCCGACTGGACCAGGCGGCACGGAAACGCGTGAGGTCCCCCGGGGAGGCCTGCGGCTGGGTGCGAAAGACGGCGAGCGCCACCGCGAAGTTCCAGGCGGCGTCGCCGAGGAACTCCAGGCGCTGGCGAGCGGCCGCCGTCTCCGGGGTGAGCGGCTGTTTCAGTGCGCTCAAGGCCAGGGCGAGCAGGGCGGGATTCCGAAACCGGTACCCCAGCGACGACTCGAGTGGGGTCCCGTCCGGCTCCGGCTCCCGCGCCGGCTCGGATCTCGATTGGTCAGGTGATTCCATCAACCGTCCTCAGGAGGTTTCGGTCGACTCGGCGGGGGCCAGCTTGCGCTGGAGCTCCAGGACGTCGCTCTCGATCTCTTCCGCCAGCCGGTAGAACGGCCCGATGTCCTCCACGTCCAGGGTGGCGTTCTGCCCGTACTGCTGCAGGCCGTACAGGCCGAACCCGAGGAGCTTGAGCTTCTGCAGGAGAGGCTCCAGGTCGATCGCACCGGGAGACGGCGCCCGCGGGGGAGATTCAAGACGGCTTCCGGTCTCTTCACCACTCGTCGGCGTTGTCATGCTGATGGCATCCTCTCGTCGATGCGCCTTTCGGGCTCCAGCATACACCGAGACCGAACCTTCTGGCCATCACCTTCGCGCGCCGTGCACCACGCCACGCGGCGGGGGGCTGGAGGCCAGACAAAACCCTTGACAGGAAATGGCCATTCTCCTAGACTTTTGGAAATTTCCTCTTGGTTGCGGAGGTGGCATGGCAAGTCCCGATATTCTTACGGTGACCGATAGCGAGTTTGAGGAGCAAGCCAAGGCTCATCCGTATCTGCTGCTGGACTTCTGGGCGGAATGGTGCGGGCCGTGCCGCATGATCGCGCCCGTCCTTGAAGAACTGGCGGGGGAGTACAAGGACCGTGTGACGGTGGGGAAGCTCAACGTGGATGAGAACCGCCAGACGGCGGCGCGCTTCGGCATCCGGAGCATCCCGACTATCCTGCTGTTTCGCGATGGCGTCAGGGCCGATCAGATCGTGGGGGCCCACCCCAAGGCTGCCATCAAGGCGAAGATCGATCAGCTCTTGACCGCCAAGTGAGCGCTTAGGCGACTTCGATGATCCACACTCCGCATGCCTGTCCAGGCCTGATTCCGTCTCATCTCTGGTGACCGCCAGCCCGCACTCCCGCTGTCTCCTGTTGCTGTCTTGCCTTTGCGTGTCGTCGTGTCCCGGTGTGGCGTGCCTGTCACGCCGGATGGACAGGGACCACCAACCCGGTTGAGGTGGCGTCGTGTATACCCCAAGTCTGGAGCAGTTTCGCGAGCTGGCCCAGCGCGGCAACCTGATTCCCGTCGCCCGGCAGATCCTGGCGGACATGGAAACCCCCGTCTGGGGAGCAATCCCAGCCTGGTGGTGCGCGCTTGGGGCGACCGCGTCGAGATCCTGCGAGGCGAGGGGAGCGAGATCCTCCCGGACATCCATGACCCGTTTGCCGCCCTGCGGTGGCTCTTGAAGGACTACCGGGCGGTGACCGTCCCGGGACTCCCCCGGTTCACGGGAGGATTGGTGGGGTTTCTCGGGTATGACGCCGTCCGCCACCTCGAGCGACTCCCCAGCCTGAC
Organism: Candidatus Methylomirabilota bacterium; assembly: GCA_026387775.1. GTDB lineage: Bacteria > Methylomirabilota > Methylomirabilia > Methylomirabilales > 2-02-FULL-66-22 > 2-02-FULL-66-22. The sequence continues at coordinate 8,718 of JAPLLC010000175.1, forward strand.
GCAGGCCGACCTCGAGATTCCGGAGGCGCTGTTTCTTCTGACGGACACGCTGCTGATCTTTGACAACGTGACCCATCGGATCACGGTGGTCTCCAACGCGATCGTGCGCGACCAGACCCCGTCGGAGGTCGAGCGGGCCTACCGCGAGTCCCAGCAGAAGATCGAGGCCATCATCGCCGCCCTGCGTCGCCCGATGGGCGCCCCCGCGGGGTCGGCGGGGCGATCCGCATCGGGGGAGCCGGAATCCACCTTCACCCGGCCGCGGTTCTGCGACGCCGTCCGGCGGGCCAAGGAGTACATCCAGGCGGGCGACGTCATCCAGGTTGTCCTGTCGCAGCGGCTCGCGCTGCGGACCGGGGCCGACCCCTTTGATGTGTACCGCGCCCTGCGGATCGTGAATCCCTCCCCGTACATGTATTATCTCCGGCTCGGGGAAGTGAAGATCGTGGGGAGCTCCCCCGAGATGCTCGTCCGGCTGGAGGGGGACCGGATCGACCTCCGACCCATCGCCGGCACGCGACCCCGCGGGGGTACGGAGGAGGAGGACCAAAGGCTGGCCGCGGAGCTTGTGGCCGACCCCAAGGAGCGGGCCGAGCACATCATGCTGGTGGACCTGGGCAGAAACGACGTGGGGAAGGTCGCCCAGGCTGGGAGCGTGACGGTCCCGACCCTGATGAGCGTCGAGCGGTACTCGCACGTCATGCATCTCGTCTCCCACGTCCGGGGCCTGGCAGAGCCGGGGCAGACCGCATTCGACGTCCTCGGCGCGTGCTTCCCCGCGGGCACCGTCACGGGGGCGCCGAAGGTCCGCGCCATGGAGATCATCGAGGAACTGGAGCCCACCCGCCGCGGTCCGTATGCCGGGGCGGTAGGGTATGTGAGCTTCACCGGCAACCTGGACACCTGCATCACCATCCGGACGATCCTCTTCTCGCGCGGGACGGCCTTCATCCAGGCGGGGGCGGGCATCGTGGCGGACTCGGACCCGGAGCGGGAGTACGAGGAGACCATGAGCAAGGCTCGGGCGTTGCGACGGGCGATCGAGCTGGCCGAAGAGGGACTTGACTAGCGCGGAGCAGGCCATGATCCTCATGATCGATAACTACGATTCATTCACGTACAACCTGGTGCAGTACCTGCGGGAGCTGGGCGCGGCGGTGGAGGTCCACCGGAACGACCGGATCGGGCTGGATGAGATCCGGGCCATGCGGCCGGAGCGTATCGTCCTCTCGCCGGGACCGTGCTCCCCGGCCGAGGCGGGAATCTGCTGCGACGTCATCCGGAGCTTCGGCTCCACCGTTCCCGTGCTCGGCGTGTGCCTCGGGCACCAGTGCATCGGCGCCGCCTACGGGGGGAGGATCGTCCGGGCGGCCCGCCTCATGCACGGCAAGACGTCGCTCATCCATCATGACGGCCGGGGCGTGTTCCGCGGGCTTCCCAACCCCTTCGAGGCGACCCGGTATCATTCGCTGCTGATCGAGCCCGAGACGATCCCGGCCTGCCTCACGGTGTCGGCGAGGACGGAGGAGGGGGAAATCATGGGAGTGCGGCACGACACACACCCGGTGGAGGGGGTCCAGTTCCATCCCGAATCCATCCTGACCCAGGCGGGGAAGGCGCTCCTGGCAAACTTCCTGGCCCAGCCCGCCGCGAAGGAGGACGCGCGATGATCGTCGAGGCGATTCGCAAGGTCGTCGATCGAAAGGACCTGACCCGGGACGAGGCCTTCGGCGTGATGGACGTCATCATGTCCGGGCAGGCCACGGACGCCCAGATCGCGGCGTTTCTTACCGCCCTGCGGATGAAGGGGGAGACAGTCGAGGAGCTGATCGGCTTCGCCCGCGTGATGCGGGAGAAGGTTTCTCCGGTGAAGACGCGCCACCGTGTCCAGACCTCTCTCTCGGGGACGGACCGCGAGATGCTGGTGGATACCTGCGGGACCGGCGGGGACGCGACGGGGACCTTCAACGTGTCCACGGCCACGGCCTTTGTGGTGGCCGGCGCCGGGATCCCGGTGGCCAAGCACGGGAACCGATCGGTGAGCAGCCTGTGCGGCAGCGCCGACGTGGTGGAGGCCCTGGGAATCCGGCTGGACCTGCCGCCGGAGCGCGTGGGGAAATGCGTGGACGAGGTCGGCATCGGTTTCTGCTACGCGCCGCTCTTGCACAAGGCCATGAAGTTCGTGATGCTGGCGCGCAAGGAAATCCGCATCCGCACCGTGTTCAACATTCTCGGACCGCTGACCAATCCGGCACGGGCGTCCGCCCAGGTCATCGGCGTCTACGATGGAGCCCTGGTGGAGGTCATGGCCCAGGTGCTCAAGGAGCTGGGGACCGTGCGCGCCTTCGTCGTGCATGGCGAGGACGGGCTGGACGAGCTGTCCACCACCGGTGAGAGCCGCATCGCGGAGCTCAAGGACGGCCAGATCCGCTGCTATGCCGTCCAGCCCGAAGACTTCGGCCTGTCCCGCGCCCGCATGGCGGACCTGGCGGGGGGGAGCGCCGCCGATAACGCCGAGATCATCCATCGCATCCTGACCGGGGAGCGGGGGCCGAAGCGGGACATCGTGGTCCTGAACGCCGCCGCGGCGATCGCGGCCGGCGGGAAGGCGGCGGACATCGGCGAGGGCATCGCGCCGGCCGAGCGCTCCATCGACAGCGGGGCCGCCCACGAGAGGCTGGATCTACTGGTGGCATTTTCCCAGCAGGGGTAGAGCGGATGAGCATCCTGGATGAGATTCTCCGCCGGACGCGGGCGGACGTGCTGGACCGGCGCGCGCGGGTGCCTCTTGAGGAGCTGCGGGCGCGCTGCCGGGATCTGCCCCCGACGTGGGACTTCCGGCGGGCGCTGCGACGGGAGTCGGGCGAGGTCGGTCGCCGACGGGGGGCGGTGCGGGTCATCGCCGAGGTCAAGCAGGCCTCGCCGTCCCGCGGGGTGATCCGCCCGGACTTCGAGCCGGTGGCGATCGCCCGGGCCTATGCGGAGGCCGGGGCCGCGGCGATCTCCGTCCTCACCGACGCGCCGTTCTTCCAGGGGAGTCTCGCCCACCTTGCCGCCGTGCGCCAGGCGGTGGAGACGCCTCTGCTTCGGAAGGATTTCCACCTGGATCCGTATCAGCTCTGGGAAGCGCGCGAGGCCGGGGCGGACGCCGTGCTCCTGATCGCGGCCGCGCTCGGGCCCTCGGAGATACGGGATCTCCTGGCGCTGAGTCAAGAGATCGGGCTCGCGGCGCTGGTGGAGGTCCACACGCGCCCCGAGCTGGACACGGCCCTCGCTTGCGGCGCAGACCTGGTCGGGGGCAACAACCGGAACCTGCAGACCTTCGAGGTCGCGCTGGAGACGACGTTCACCCTGCTCTCCGCCGTTCCGGGCGAAACGGTCCTGGTGAGCGAGAGCGGGATCGGCGCGCCGGAAGAGGTGGCGAGGCTCGCCGCCGCGGGAGCGGACGCGATCCTCGTGGGGGAGGGGCTCCTCCGACACGCGGATGTCGGCGCCGCCCTGCGTCGACTGCTACGTCGGCCGAGGACGCCCTAGCCGCGGTGGAGGCCGGGGCGGACGCCATCGGACTGGTCTTCGTCCCCGGCACGCCGCGCTTTGTCCATCCGGATGCGGCCCCGGGCATCCTCCGGGGGCTGCCGCCGTTCGTCTCCACCGTCGGGGTCTTCCTGGACCAGTCGCTGGAGGAGGTTCTGCGCATCGCCGCCGGCCTGAAGCTGCACGCGGTTCAGCTCCACGGCCACGAGTCGGAGGCCTTCAGCCGTGGCGTTCCCCTCCCGGTGATCAAGGCGCTGCGGGTGCGGGACGCGGAGAGCCTCAGGCCGATCGATTCGTATCCGGCGCAGGCGTTCCTCCTGGACGCCTATGTGGAGGGGCGGCCCGGCGGGACCGGGACGCGCATTTCGTGGGAGCTGGCCGTCCAGGCCAAGGGCCGGACGCCCATGATTCTTTCAGGCGGGCTCCGGCCGGAAAACGTGGGGGAGGCCGTTCGCCTCGTGCGTCCCTTCGCGGTGGACGTGTCGAGCGGGGTCGAGCGGTCCCCGGGACAGAAGGACCACCGGAAAGTGAGGGAGTTCATTGTCAACGTCCGTCACGCCGATCTCGGTTGACCATTCGCAGGATGCGCTGCCCGACCCCCTCGGCCACTTCGGCCCGTACGGCGGGCGCTATGTCCCGGAGACCCTCATGGCCGCCCTGGAGGCCCTGTCGGAGGGGTACGACGCGGCCCGGAGAGATCCGGCATTCCAGGAGGAGCTGGCCACCATTCTCCGCCAGTACGTGGGGCGACCCACGCCGCTCTATCTTGCCCGCCGCCTGAGCGAACGGCTGGGCGGTCCCCGGATCTTTCTGAAGCGGGAGGATCTGTGCCACACCGGCGCCCACAAGATCAACAACACGGTGGGGCAGATCCTGCTGGCCCGTCGCCTGGGGAAGGAGCGGGTGATCGCCGAGACGGGAGCGGGCCAGCATGGCGTGGCGACCGCGACGGTGGCTGCCCTGATGGGCGTGGCCTGCGAAGTTTACATGGGGACCGAGGACATGCAGCGGCAGGCCCTGAACGTGGTCCGGATGCGCCTCCTGGGAGCGAAGGTGATCGCGGTGGATTCGGGGAGCCGCACCCTGAAGGACGCCATCAACGAGGCCATGCGGGACTGGGTGACCAACGTCGAGAGCACGCACTATGTCCTCGGGTCCGTTCTGGGTGCGGATCCTTATCCTCGGATGGTCCGGGATTTCCAGGCCATCATCGGCGAGGAGGCCCACCGGCAGATTCTGGAGATGGAAGGGCGTCTGCCGGATTGCCTGGTGGCCTGCGTCGGCGGGGGCAGCAACTCCATCGGCCTCTTTCACCGGTTTCTGACAGATCCCGGGGTGCGCATGGTTGGTGTGGAGGCGGGAGGACTCGGGATTGCCTCGGGCCGGCATGCGGCGCGCTTTGCGGAGAAGACGGTGGGCATCCTGCACGGGACACGGAGCTATCTGCTGCAGGACGCCGACGGTCAGATCCGGGTCACTCACTCCATCTCCGCCGGTCTGGACTACTCCGGGGTCGGGCCCGAGCACGCCTATCATCACGACCGAAACCGGATCGAATACGCCGCGGTGACCGACGCCGAGGCCCTGGAGGGATTTCGGCTCCTCTGCGAGACAGAGGGCATCATCCCGGCCTTGGAGTCGGCGCACGCCGTCGCCCACCTGGCCCGGATCGCCCGCGAATTCTCCCCGAGCCAGGTGGTCATCCTCAATCTGTCCGGCCGGGGCGACAAGGACGTCGAGGTTGCGGCCAAGGCTCTCGGCCTCGAGTCGGGAGGTGCCGCATGAGCGAGAACCGGATCGATCGCGCCTTCGCGCGCCTGAAGTCTCAGGGTCGGAAGGGTCTCATCCCGTTCCTGGCCGCGGGCGATCCCGCGCCCGAGGTCACGGAGGCGCTGGTCCTGGAGTTCGAGGCCCGGGGCGCGGATGTGGTGGAGCTGGGGGTGCCGTTCTCCGACCCCCTGGCAGACGGGGTGGTGAACCAGCGCGCATACCAGCGGGCGCTGGAATCCGGAACGAGCCTGCGGGGGGTGCTGGAATTGGTGGAGCGGATCCGTCGGCGATCCGAGGTTCCTCTCGTCTTGATGAGTTACGTGAATCCCATCCACCGGTTCGGCTTGCAGCATTTTCCGGCGGCGGCACGCGACGCGGGAGTCGACGGCCTCATCCTCTGCGACTGCCCGCCCGAGGAGATGGGGGAGCTTCAGGGCGCCATGGTGCAGGCGGGCGTTCACCCGGTCCTGCTGATCGCTCCGACCAGTCCGGACCGGCGAATCTCCTTGATTAGCGCAAGAAGTGGCGGCTATATATACTATGTTTCCTTGCGGGGCGTGACCGGCACGCGGGACCGATTGCCCGATGACCTGGCCACCGGAATCCGGCGGGTTCGCGCGCTGACGGACAAGCCGCTCGCGGTGGGGTTCGGGATCTCCACGCCGGCCCAGGCCCAGGCCGTGGCCGAGCTGGCCGATGCCGTGATCGTCGGCTCGGCCGTCGTGGCGGCCGTCGAGCAATCCCGGGGCGCGCACGACCTCGTCAGCCGGGTGGGCGGGTTCGTGGGAAGCCTCCGGTCTGCCATCGGGTGAAGGCGCTCTGTGCCAGCCGCTCCTCTCACGTTCCAGGGCTCTCGGGCACCCGGGGCCTTTAAGTCTTGACATCCGCGCCGATACAGGCATGCTTTAGGGTTGACAATAACCCTCGGGTGAGGTTTGGCTGACGTATCATGGTGAGGTGGCTACACGTTCGAAGGGATGCTGCGGGGAGGCGCCAGGGCTCCCGCGGGGTCACCGCGGTGGAATTGATCACCATCGTCTTTGTGCTGGTGATCATGGCGACCACCGCAATCCCCTTGATGAGACCCGTCGTGTTGAGCGGTCAGCTGCGCGGGGGCGCTTGGCAGTTGGTCGGCGATCTCCGACTGGCGCGGCAGATGGCGGTGACCACCCAGAAGCGCCATCGGATCTGCCTGTCGAACTGTACCCTGACCGTGGCGTCAGAATGCTACAGCTTCGAGCGCGAGGAAGGGGCGAATTGGGTGAGCGCTGCGGGGGGTGCGGCGGCGCGACTGCCGCCCGGTGTCACCGTCAGCGTCAACACCACAGGCAGCAAACTCACCTTCGACGAGAAGGGAATGGCAAACCCCGGTACGTTCACCCTACAGAATCTATCTGGCACGTACAATGTGATAATCGGGGTGACGGGTCGGGTCCGGGTATGCAATCCGGCCCTGGAGTCCTGTTCGTGAGTGACGGGCGGCGCGCAACGAGTACCGGTCTCACGCTCGTCGAGTTCCTGATCGCCACGTCCATCATGGCCTTCGTTGCCCTGGGGGTCGCCGCGATGTTCCCCGCGGCCCTGCGTACCGTGGTAACGGGAGGGAATGTGACCAAGGCCACGGCGCTGGCCCGGGAAATGAACGAGATGATTCGACTGGATGCGGCTCAGTCGGCGACCTTCGACTCGCTCATCAGCAACTACAACGGGATGAATACCACCACGGTGATCTATGACTGCCTGACGGGAATAGCTGCGAACAGAACTCCCGCACAGAAATGGAAATGTGATATAGTCGCAACGGCTGCTCAGCAATCGGGGCGCGGCCTCCCGGCGGGATATGGGACCGTGGCGGTGACCTGCGTCAATCCGGACGGAACCTCGAACGCGAGCAACCCGTGCACGACGGATATCCGCCGTGTCACCGCAACGGTGACCTGGCAGAGCACCAGTTCCCGTTCGGTCAGCGTGGTAACAAATGTTGCGCGGCCCAACCCCGACCCCAACTAGCCTTCGCGCCCTCAGGGGAAGGTCAGGCGTCACGCTGATCGAGGCGCTCATCACCACGGTGCTGTTCTCGCTCGTGATGAGCGGAGTCTATGTTTTCTACACGACCATGCAGGGCACCCTGAGCCGTGGAGAGATGAAGACCGACCTACAGCAAAGCGCTCGTATTGGCCTGAATCGGATGGTGCGGGAGATCCGGATGCTCGGGTACGATCCCGAGAGCGCGATTGCGACTCTGATCAGGGATAATCCTTCAATGAATCTCGGCCCACGGCCGCTCCTGGATGCCGCCATCCGGGCGGCGTCGCCGGATTGCTTCTCATTCGTGACGTATTACAACGATAATTCCTCGCCCCCGGCGGTCCTGCGGACAATCCAGGTGACCTACACTCTCGGCCCCCGGCCGGCACTCCCAAAGCTCCCTACGCTGCAAAGGCAGCAGGACGCTTGGGATGCCACGAGCAGGACCTTTACTCTGTCCAGCACCCAACCCCAGGCGGAGTCGGTGAATCTTCTGTCGTTCATGTACTACGATCAATCCAACGGGATCCTGTCGCCATCCGGGGGCCTGACGTACAAGTGTCCGCCGGGATCGAGCTATCAGCCGTCCTCGCAACTCGATTATTCCCAGATTCGTGCGGTACGCCGGGTCGCGATCACGCTCCAGACGCAGGGCAGCCCATTCAGGGCCGCGGCGGAGTTTTACACACTGACGGGCGATGTCTACCTCAGGAATCGCTAGGGACCCCAGGGGTGCAGCCCTGGTCATCGCCATGCTGGTGATGGCGGTCCTGCTCTTGGCGGGGACTACCTTCATGACCATCTCGTCCACCGAGAGCTCGATTGCCCTGAACGAGCAAGTCTCGACCCAGGCCTTGAGCCTGGCGGAGGCGGGGCTGCACCGAGCCATGGGCAAGCTCGACAATCCGATATCCTACCCGAACCCAACGGACACGAACTCGAGCTTGGGGAACGGGACCTTCACGTCAACCGTCTCCACGCCCACCCCGCAGTACTGTCCCGGTAACACAGCCCGGGCCGTCGTCGTGACTAGTAGCGTGCCCGTCCGCGGCAGCTCGGCGAAGGCGCAGATCGCGGCGACCGCGGACAAGTTCTTCCTTTATACCACCCTTTTCCGGTACGGGGCCTTTGCCACCGTGCCGAACACGATCGTGGCTCTTCGGCTACGATCGGACAGAGAGCGAATTGTGGGTCGGCGAGAACAGCTATGTGGACAGCTTCGATTCCACCAAAGGGCCATACACCCCCTCGCCAACCACGGCCAATCGGACCGAAGCCGGCCGCATCGGGGGAAATGGCGATGTGACCCTCGACGGGAATGTACAGGTGAAGGGACCTGTGCAGGCGGGCGATGCCATTCACGTGGGGTCGGGTACGACGGTGAGCGGTGGGACGACCCAGAATCTTGGGGCAAGCGCCACCTCGCCCGGTGACCAGTTTCCTCGCATCGCGCCGCCGGTGACGCCGAGCTCCGGGCTGAGTCTGTACCAAGCCAACTGGATCATCACTCCGGGAACCTACCAATGGACGAGTCTCACCATCCCCAGTAACAGCTCCCTTGTGCCGGCGAGCAACGGTGTGGTGACCATCTACATCACGGGGAACATCTCTCTCGGAGACAACGTGACGCTCGGCTCGTTTCCAAGTACCAATATGCGCATCATCATGAAGAGCGACGCCTCACTCACGTCCACGGCTGCTGCGGACATGACGAGCTTCTCCGCGGGGAGCAATTTCACCTTCTACGGCGGCCTCTATGGCCGGAATGCCAATGTCAGCATCGGGGGAGGCTCCCATGTCTACGGATCGGTTATCGGCAGGACGACATGGCTACAGACGGGCACGCAACTCCATTACGATCAGGCCATGATGGCCTCCCAGGTCTGTAGTGCCAGCACCACCGGAAAGTACGTCGTCCAACCTGGGACCTGGCGCGAGGTCATCCCGTAACCCCCTCCTTCTGCTTTCCTGCGCAGCTCCGCGTTCAGCCATCGCGGATTCCTCTTGCGGGGAGACTCGAGAGGGGCGAGTTTCTTGGACCTAGATATTGCGCAGGGTTCGTGTCCGCCTACTACTAATTGGGGTACTTGCTAATTACCTGTGGATAACAGAAATTTCTCTTGACAATTCAATATCTTGTAGGTAATAGGCAGCGTAACTTAATGAGGCAATGAACGTAACTGCTGCATAGAAAAGGACTCAATCATGTTTGGCCTTGGGCGGAGTAAGAGTGCGGTTGGCCTGGACATCGGCGCCAGCTCCGTCAAAGCGGTCCAGATCAAGCGGGGCCGCGGAGGGAACGAGCTGGTGCGGCTCGGCATCGCACCGCTGCATCCGGAGACCATCGTCGACGGAGTCATCATGGACTCCGGGACAGTGATCTCGGCGATCCAGCAGATCTTCACCGAGAATCAGATCAAGACGAAGGACGTCGTGGTCGCCGTGTCGGGGCACTCGGTCATCGTCAAGAAGATCCGAGTCGCCAAGATGAAGCCCAAGGAGCTGGAGGAGGCGATCCCGTTCGAGGCCGAGCAGTATGTCCCGTACGCCGTCGAGGACGTCAACTTGGACTTTCAAGTCCTGGAGAGCACCGATCCTAACGCCAACGAGCTGGACGTCCTGTTGGTCGCGGTGAAGAAGGACATCATCAACGATTACCTCTCGATCATCTCCACGGCCGGTCTCAACGCCGTGGTGGTCGATGTGGATGCCTTTGCCCTCGAGAACGCCTTCGAGCTGGCGTATGAGCTGGATCGCCAGCAGGTCGTCGGCTTGGTCAACTTGGGGGCGGCGGTCATGAACATCAACATCCTGCAGGACGGGATGTCGGAGTTCACGCGGGACTCCCCGCTGGGCGGCAACCGGTACACGGAGTCGATCCAGAAGATGCTCGGCCTGAGCTATGAACAGGCGGAGGCGCTGAAGCTGGGGGGCGAGGTGGAGGGTCGGTCGGTCCAGGACGCCCAGCCCGCCATCGATATGGTCAACGCAGAGGTCGCGGGCGAGATCCGTCGCTCCTTCGACTTCTTCCGCTCCTCTTCCCACAGCGAGACCATTCACCGGGTCATCCTGAGCGGGGGCTGTGCGCGCCTTCCCGGCCTGGTCGAGTACCTCTCGGAGAACCTGGAGATTCCGTTCGAGGTCGCCAATCCTCTCCTGAAGATCAAGGCCGACCCGAAGAAGTTCGACCCTGCGTACCTCGAGGCAATTGCCCCTCAGCTCGCGGTCAGTGTGGGACTGGCGCTGCGCGAGGCGGGAGACAAGTAAATGATCAAGATCAACCTCCTTCCGCGAGATGGGCGACCACGAGGGCCCGTCAACGTCAACACCACCATCCTGTTTGCCAGCGTGGCCGTGTTGGTGCTCCTGGCGGGGATGGGGTACGGATGGTATTGGCTCGACGATCAAGTGGTTCGCCTCGAGGCAAACATCAAGCAGACCGAAGCCGATCTGAAGCGCTTCGAGGAGCTGGCCAAGCAGGTGGATCGCTTCCAGGCGGAGAAGAAGCGCCTGGAAGAGAAGATCAAGATCATCGCATCGTTGATGTTGGCCCAAACTGGTCCCGTCCGGCTGCTGGACGAGGTCAGCAAGGCCCTTCCAAACGAGGTATGGCTAACGTCATTCTCCCGGTCCGGAAAGAAGATGGATATCCAGGGCATTGCCTTCTCCAACTTCAACGTGGCCAACTTCATGACCAATTTGAGCGGCGCCTCCAGTCTGATCTCCAGTGTGGATCTGGTGGAGTCGCAGAAGGCCACGGTCGAGCAGGTCCCGGTAGAGCGATTCAGCATCACGGTGGAACTCAAAGAGCCCAAGGGCTAGTCTGGAGGGGTCCATGGCCCTCGATCTCAAGGCCTTCTTCGCGAATGCTCCAAAGAAACAGCTCTATCTGCTCGGCGGGGTCGCCGGGGCGGCCATCGTGGCGCTCTATGCCTACTTCCTCATGATGCCGCTCTGGGAAGAAAAGGGCAAGTTCGAGGACAAGCTTCGGAAGGTGCAATCCGACCTGCAGCAGAAGCAGTTGATTGCCGCGAACCGCCCAAAGCTGGAAGCCGAGATCAAGGCGCTCGAGAAGCAACTGGACGAGGCCCTGGTCCGGCTGCCGGAAGAGAAGGACATCCCCCGCCTGCTGACCCAGATCAACACGCTGGGCCAGCAGAACGGCCTGGAATTCCTTCTCTTCCGCCCGGGGACTCCCGCCAAGAAGGGATTTTATGCCGAAGTGCCAATCGACATTCGGGTCGAGGGGCAATTCCACTCGATGGGAGGATTCCTGGATCGGGTGAGCAAACTGGAGCGCATCGTGACCGTCTCCGACATCAAGATCACTCCGCTGTCCGCCCAGGCGCAGCGGACCGATCGGAGTATCGCGGCCGATTTGAAGGCCACGACCTACACGTTCCTGGAGAAGGGAGGGTCTACCGATGCACCCAAGAAGTAGACAAGACCTTCTCGGCGCCATCGCGCTGGCGGCCCTGGTCGGTTTGAGCGGATGCTCGGACGGGGGATCACCCAGCGCCCCGCAGGCGCCCAAGCCGGCGCAGGCCCAGCCCGCGAAGCCGGCCGCGTCCGCGGCGGCCCCGGTCAAAGCGGCCGCCGTCTACGTGTACGAAACCAAGAATCGCCGGGACCCCTTCCGTCCATTGATCATGCCGCGGGTGGAGACGACAGTCCGCGGCAAGTGCCAGCCCGGCCAGCCCGGCCTGGGGTGCCTGGACGTGAAAGAGTTGAAGCTGGCCGGCATCGTCTGGGGGCAGCGCGGCTACTACGCCCTGGTTGAGGCCCCCAACGGCGCTGGGTATGTCTTGCGGGTGAACGATACGGTCGGAGAGGGTGCTCGCGTGACGAAGATTGCCTCGGATATCGTGGCCTTCGAGGTCAAAGGCGGTCCTGGGCCGCAGGCTCAGCAGGCACGCGTGGTCGAACTTCGGCTCAGGAAGGAGGAATAGGGCATGGATATGCGCTTCTCCGCTGGTCTGCTCTGGCGCGGCCCTGTCCTCGCGGCAGCGGCCTGGATGTTGACGGCCTGCGCCACCGAGATGGGGGAGGTGCAGGCGCCGCCGGCAAGCCCCATCGCCTCACCGGCGCCCGCGCCGCCGCCACCCGCACCTCCGGCACCGTCGCCGGCCGTGGTGACCCCGTCCCCATCGGCATCCCCGACGGCGGCCGCGCCTGCGGCGCCGACCCCGCCACCTGCCGTGGCGAGCCCTCCCCGTGCCCGCCCGGCGCCCTCGGCGCAGGCCGCGCGAGGTCTCGTCGAAGTGACGGGGGTGGAGGTCCAGGATGCAGGGTCCGGCGGGCTGGCGCTGCTGGTGACAGGGGACGGGCCGATTACGACCTATGAGTCCTTCACTCTGCCGGATCCGCCGCGCCTGGTGGTGGACATTCCGAGTGCGATCCATGCCGTGCCCCAGCCCATCTCGGCACGGCCCCCGCTGGTGACGGCGATCCGCTCCTCGCAGTATCGCGAGCGACCCGTGCAGATCGTCCGGGTGGTGTTCGACTTGCGCTCCGCGCTGCCGTATCGGGTCGTGGCGACGGGGAACCAACTGCGAGTCGACCTGGGCACGGCGGCGGCGGGAACTCCGACCACGCCGACTCCATCCGCCGCGCCGCCCCCGGCCGCCGCCAAGCCTGCGGGGCAGGTCACGCGAGTGGACCTTCAAAACGTGCGGGGCCGTCAGCAGATTCTCATCCGCACGACCGGCGCCGTGATGTACACGGTGACGGAGAGCTCGGATCCGCTGGGACTCTCGATCGACGTGATCGGGGCCACCGTAGAGCCGGCAGCCTCCCGCACGGTTGATCTGCGTCAAGTCGCATCGCCGGTGAGCCGGCTGCAGACGTCGCAGCGTCAGACCGCACCCGCCCCGGTGGTTCGCGTGGTCGCGGACCTCCGCGGGCCGACGCGGTATGACGTCCGGCAGACCCCTTCGGCGATCGTGGTCGAATTCCTGAACCCACCGCGGACGGCGCAAGCTCCGGCCGCGTCAGCGGCGATCGCCGCCGTGGCGGACTCGAGGACGCCGACACCCGGCGCACCGACGGCGCAGGCTGCCGCGCCGGCCGCGGCCGGCGCGCCGCCCGCTGTTCCCGGAACCGGTAGACTGTCCATGGATTTCAAGGATGCGGACGTCAACAACCTCCTCCGCATCATCGCGGAAGTCAGCGGCATGAACGTGGTGGCCGGCGGGGATGTCACCGGCAAGGTGACGGTCCGTCTGGTGAACGTTGACTGGCAGCAGGCCCTGGATGTCATCCTGCGGATCAACGGGATGGGATACGAGATCGACGGGAACATCATCCGGGTGGCCCCCCTGGCCAAGCTGGCGGCGGAGCAGCAGGCGCGCGAGACCGCCAAAGTGCGGAAGGAGGAGAAAGAGCGGG
>JAPLLC010000045.1 GCA_026387775.1 Candidatus Methylomirabilota bacterium
GCGGAGCACGGGAATGGCCGAGGTGGCGGTTCCATAGAGGGTGCCGTCCACGAAGAAACCATAGTTGCGAACCGTAAGATGCGCCCGCATCGCCGCGTTCCACAAATAGCCGGTATTCACTTCGTTGGTCGGTCCATCCGGCCCGGTCACGTCGGTCGGGCCCGGCAACAGATCCGGATCGTCCGGTGTCAGGGGATTGGCGGCCCGGCGCTCGGCGAGGGTCGGATAGGCAACGTTCACGCTGCGATTCACACCCTCGGAATCCAAGCTAAGACCGCGTCCCGCGTAGGCCACCGGGAATTGGCGTTCTATCACGTCGGGGGCGCGAGCCGAAGTGGTCCACGGCCAGCCGTCATTGCTGGTTTCGGCGGTGTCAAGAAAGTTGTCGAGCGTGACGAAGTGCCGCGCCAGGTTATGCTGATTCGGCGTGTACTTCTCTCCAAACTGAGCCAAATGAGGATCGCCATTGCCGATTTCCAGGTCACCCAGAATCTGGTCGTACGTCCGGTTTTCCTTGATGATGAAGATAACGTGCCGGACGCCCTGACGCACGGCCGCCATGACCGCGGCGTCGTTGGCGCTCTGAGTGTGGGCGAATCGGTTGTTCGTGGCCACCTGCGCCGTCAGCGTCGCGAGCTGCGCCGTGCTGGGGCGAGGGAAGTTCTGGAAGCCGGCTTTGGTCAACTGGGGATTATACTCATTCGCTGGATAGCAATTTGTGTGCGTCGCCGGGCCGTAGCCGTAGCACCATTCGGGATTCGGGCCCGTCGGCGACTTCCCATTGACCACGTACACCCAGTTGCCATCGCCGCTGAAGCTCACGGAGTTCGGATACCAACCGGTCGGAATGAGACCAACGACCCGGTCGCCGCTATTCGCTCCGCCCAGCGCCACCACCGCGATGCAATTCAGATTGCCATTCGTCACGTAGAGCTGCTTTTCATCCGGCGAGAGCGTCACGCTGTTGGAATTCGCGCCCGTATATTTCGCCAGCGATTCAGGCAGCACCGACGCGGGAGCGATGACCAGGATGGTTTGGAGTATCACGTTTTTCGTGGTGTCGATGACGTCAACCGTATCCGTCTGGTCTTCGACGACATACAGGAGCGACTGGGCCGCGTTCAGCGTCATCTTGTTCGGCTGGCCTTTCACCCGGATCCGGTCCGTGACCGCCGGCAGCGGCGCCCCGTTCAGATTCACAACGACGACCTCGCGGTCGCGAATGCTTGATACATAGGCTGTCGCGCTCGATCCGTTCCCCTTCACCGCCACCCAGAACGGATACTCGCCGCCCGGCGTGCCCGGCTGCGGCGAGGCAATGTTCTTGCCGGGGCGCAGGTCGAGTTCCCTTCCCGTCGACCAATGGCCCAGACCTCCGTTGAACACCGTGATCGAGTCGTTGTAGTAATTCGCCACCACCAGCGTCTTGCCATCAGTCGAAATCGCCACGCCGGCGGCGCACGGCTTCACGCCAACTTGCAGGTTTATCGCGCCTTGTCCGGCGTCAGACTGCCCGGTAAGGCCATTGCCTCCTTTGGTATGGCCCAAAGCAAGCGCAGGTCCGGGCTCCCCCCACGTGCCGTTGGCGCTCAGCGTCATGATGTGGACGTTGTCATCGCCGCCGCCGGCCACGTAAAACGCGTTGCCGGATGGATCGAAGACAATCCCGTTGTAGGTATTGGGGATCTTCACGACTTGCTTCTTGAGCGGCGTGGGCGTCGAAATGTCGTAGATGAACACGTACTCAGCCGAGTCCGGCCCGGACGGTCTGGGGGTGTTGGTGTTGAAGACGCGGTTGTACCCGCTCGTCAGCACCAGCAGGGTCTTATGATCGGGACTCACCACGGTGGTGACCGCTTGCCCGGCCAGCCAGGCTGGCTTGTCCGACAGATCGGGGTTCATCGGTTGGAACTGGGACCCCTGGGGCGCTAGCGGCGTAATCTGTTGGCCCATATTGGGCAGGACCTGGACGTTGGAATGTCCACAGCCCAGCGCGCCCGAGATGACCAACGCAAGCGTCAAGCCAGCCGCTGAAAGCTGGAAACGTTCGCGAACTTTTCTCGTCATGGCTTGAGGCTCCTTTGGAAGAGAGGAAAAATGGTACCGGACACCTATTGGAAGCAAACCCGTTGATTTGCCGAATGGACGATTCCAATTCTTGGTAGTCGGTCCATCAGATGGGCGAGACCTGAAGCCGTCGCCGCCGTCGAGGCATCCCGTGTGGTTCGCACTCCGGGTACCCATGCGCATAGTCCGCGCGCTTGTGTAGCGGCTCAAATGTGAAATCAGTCTCTCGCAAAATCAATTGCTTACGGACAAAAAGGTGTCCGGTACCTTTTTACGGTGGGGGATCCCGGGGGCCAAGACCCGTGCGAGGCGCACCATGTTAAAACCCTATTCCTGTCTCTCTTCCAAATCAAGAATTAAGTATGGTGTCCCCGGAATTCATGGGGGACGCAGAAATGGGTACCAGACTCTTCTCACGTGCCGATGCGCGGACTCGTGGCGGCGATCGCGAACTGTGGCCGTGGCCGCGGAAGAACCGTGGTCGCTGGTGATGCCGCTTGACAGTGCCTTGTGAATGCATATAATCGGTGCATATAGTGGAGGTGCATACCATGCGAACGACACTGAACCTGGACGAGGCGCTGATCAAGGAACTGATGACCGCCACGAAGGCCAAGACCAAGACCGAGGCGATCCATCAGGCGCTCTCCGATTTTGTCCGTCGCCAGAAACGCCAAAGACTGAAGGCGTTGTCGGGCAAGATCCACCTCGACCTGGACTGGCGCCAACTCGAAGAAGGGGAAATGAAGGCCCAGGCGGAGCGCGAGAGGTTGTGGCGTGGTCATCGTTGACACCTCAGCCTGGATCCCGTTTTTCAATCGGCCCGAGTCCGCCGAGAAGCGGGCGATCGACGCCCTCATCGACGCCGACCGTGCGGTCATGGTCGGTGTCGTCCTGGCCGAGCTGCTCCAGGGTTGCCGCACTTCCAAGGAGTCCATGGCGATTCTTGCCGAGATCACGGGCCTCCGGTTCCTGGAGGCGGGCTTCGGCACGTGGCGGCGCACAGGGGAACTCTCGGCCTCCCTGAGGTCCGCGGGCATCACCTTGCCTCTCTCAGATATCCTCATCGCCGCCCTCGCCCTGGAACACGGCTGCCAGGTGTACACCCTCGATCCCCATTTCGCCCAGGTCCCCGGCCTGTCGCTGTATCGACCCCCGAAACGGGCCGCTACCCCTCGCTGACCATCCAATACTTCCCCATCCCGAACGCCGCTAAGATGAAGACCCCGCCTTCGCGGCCGAGGCGTCCGCCACTGAATTCTGTTCGATTTCTCCTCCCTTGACAGCCGTAGCCGATCCGGGGGACACTCTATTTCGGTTTAGGGGCGCGACCCCCAAGAGCAAATTCCTATCGCCTCATCTCAACGCAACAAGAGGAGGGGAACATGCCGGATGGAACAGTCGATTTCAGTGGAATAATCTTGCCGAAGCCACGCACGGCTGGCCTCCTCATGCTGGCCCTGATCGTCGTGATCGTTGGGTGGGGTACCTTTGTCATCATCCCGGCCGGCCACAGGGGCGTTGTCCTCTTGTGGGGGAGTGTGGAGAAGCGGATCATGGGGGAGGGGCTCAACTTTAAGACCCCGATGGCCGAAAGCGTCATCAAGGTCGATGTCAAGGTGCAGCCCCACCCCTTCAAGGAGATCGATGCCTCCTCGAAGGAATACCAGGTAGTGAAAATGACGGGTATGATGAACTTTCATATCGATCCGGGCTATGTCAATGACCTGTATCAGAAAGTGGGGCTCGATTTTGCGGACAAGGTGATCGATCCGGCGTTCAACGACTTTGTCAAAGAGGTGGTGCCGCCGTATCCTATTACTTTGCCAACATCCGATTCTCGACCGGGTATGAAGGCGCGGTCGAGGCCAAGCAGGTGGCCCAACAGCAGGTGGAAACCCAGAAACAGGTTCTGGCCCAACGCGAGATCGAAGCGCAGCAAAAGGTCGCCACGGCAAAGGGGGAGGCGGAATCGATTCTCGTCGTGGCCCAAGGCCAGGCCAAGGCCAATGACGTCCTGTCCCGCTCGATCAGCCCGATCCTCGTGCAGTATAAAGGGGTCGAGAAATGGAATGGGATTTTACCGCAAGTCTCCGGAGGAGCTGTACCCTTCATCGACTTGAGCAAGATGGGTAGTGCCGCCACAGAAGGAAGCAAGAAATAGGTACCGGACACCTATTGGAAGCCAACCCGTTGATTTGCCGCATGGACGATTCCAATTCTTGACGATCGGTCCATCAGGGGGGTGA
Organism: Candidatus Methylomirabilota bacterium; assembly: GCA_026387775.1. GTDB lineage: Bacteria > Methylomirabilota > Methylomirabilia > Methylomirabilales > 2-02-FULL-66-22 > 2-02-FULL-66-22. Next base: position 4,317 of record JAPLLC010000045.1, read on the forward strand.
GACCTGAAGCCGTCGCCGTCGTCGGGGCATCCCGTGTGGTTCGCACTCCGGGTGCTCATGCGCGTAGGCCGCGCGCTTGTGGAACGGCCCATAAGTGAAATCGGCCTCTCGCAGAATCCAGCGCTTACGAGCAAAAAGGTGTCCGGTACCTTTTTACCTTTTTATGATAGGGTCCCAGCATGAAGACAGACGACATCATGAAAGACATCGCCACGCACACCGCCGAGGCGGTGGCCCACTACTGGCAAACGCGTGCCATGCAGCGGCGGAAGCAGGAAGATAGCGGAAAGGCGGATCAGGGATTCCGAAGCGCCGTCACTGGAGGCGCGCACATGGATAGGTTCATCGACATCTTCACCGAACTGGTCACCCATGCCGGTATTCCTGAGCAGTGCATTTTCCGTAAGAAGGCCGTGGAGTTGCCCGGCTTCTTCCGTCCCACCAAGGAATGGGACCTCCTCATCATCCGCGATCACACTCTGATTGCCGCGATTGAGGCCAAATCACAGGTCGGCCCCTCTTTCGGCAACAATTTCAACAATCGGACAGAAGAGGCGATGGGAAGCGCTCTCGACCTTTGGACTGCTTTCCGGCAGCGCGCATACCTCGAAAGCCCCCAACCGTTCCTCGGATACTTCTTCATGTTGGAGGACTGCGAGGCATCGAACCGCGCCGTCAGCGTCCAAGAACC
>JAPLLC010000006.1 GCA_026387775.1 Candidatus Methylomirabilota bacterium
ATCAGGGAGGCCCCCGCGGTCATCGAGACGTTCAAGACACAGATCCCGATGGGCGACCTCGGCAAGCCGGAGGACCTCGGCCCCCTGGCCGTCTATCTGGCGAGCGACGCCTCGCGCTATATGACCGGGGCGGCCCTCGTCATCGACGGCGGCTACACGCTCTGGTAATCCGCCACGGAGGGGGATCATCGCAGGCGCCTTTCAAATCCGCTGGTCCGGCTGGGTCGAGATCGTGTATCCTATCTGGGACCCATGGTGAGGTTCTCGCGAAATCCGGGAGAAGAGGGGGACGCATGAAAGCGGTGAAGGTTCAGCCAGACGGAACTGTGAAACTCCCACCGGAGGTGCGTCGCCGTTTTCCATCCCAGAGTGAACTGGCGGTCTGGACGGAAGGAGATATGATCGTCCTCAAGCGGCTGCGCCCTGTGCGCCCCTCGGAAATCGCCGAGAGGGTTCCCGGTTCCGCGATGCCGTTGCGGGCAATCGCCACCGAGGTGCATCGGATGCGACAAGACAAGCGACGCCAGCGTGCCTAGATCGCTCGTCGTTCTCGACACGAACGTCTGGATCTCCGGGTTGCTTTGGACGGGCAAACCCCATGAGATTCTGCGGGCAGCGGAAAGCGGCCGCTTGACGCTTGTGGTGAGCCCGGCGATTGTCGAGGAGGTTGCGGAAGCGTTAGGCCGACCAAAGTTCGCCGGCCGTTTGGCCACCCTGCGGACCTCCGTTCGGGAACTGCTGGAATCCATGCTCAGCTTGGCAGAAGTCTCCACCCCGCGTCGTGTCGTCCCGGTCGTGACAGCCGATCCCGAGGACGACAAGATCCTGGCGTGCGCCAAGGCGGCTCGGGTCCAGTGGCTCGTGTCTGGCGATGGACATCTCCTCGCGGTGGCCCACTACCACGGGATCCGGATCGTGGACCCTCGCACCTTCCTCACGGTCTGGCAAGCCAGGTGAAACCTGAAGCCGTCGCCGCCGTCGGGGCCTCCCCTGTGGTTCGCACCCCGGGTGCTCATGCGCGTAGCCCCCGTGCTTGTGTAACGGCCCAAAAGTGAAATCAGCCCCTCGCAGAATCCATCAGTTGCGCGCCAAAGGGTGTCCATTTTTACGCTAGAGGTGACCTGGAAGCGGAAAACAATCCTCGTCAGAGCGAAACATACATGGCAACGATTCCCTTCGAAACGGTCCTCGATGGCCTCATGGGTGCTCTCGCCCGATGCCGAGACCTTGGTCTAACGGCGGAGGTTGAACGAAGTCGGTTCCTCACCTACCACGAGGATCTCAAGGCATTGGTTAGACTCGCCACGGCAGCGAGGGGGGGCGATCTAACGCCACAACGTGTTACGGATGCCGTGGCACATCGACGGGAATACGTTGCTGCACTTGTAGAGAGCACGCACTTTACGGAGATCATGCGCTCGCTGCACGACTTCGACCGGGAGATTCTGCGCCCGCGCTTGATCAATGTCCTCCGAGGGCCACGCCTGCCGGCTGACGAGGACGCGACATCGAAGACGAACTCGAACGGCCCACGGAGCACTTTATTCGAACTGAATGTCGCTGCCATTTTGCGGGATGCGGGCCTGCAGCCGGAGCTCGCCGTACACCCGGATGTGCGATGCCGTGTTGGCGACACGCCACTTTTCTTCGAGTGTAAGCGCCCCATCTCTGAGGCAAGGGTGGCTAAGCGTATTACCGAAGCGGGTCAGCAGCTGCAGGCCGATCTCGCGGCCTATGCATCGGTTGATGCATGCGGCATTATCGTTCTGTCTCTCGCGAAGCTCTTCAGCCCTTCGCAGACACCGTTTCCAATCAACACCCAGCGTGCCGCACAAGACTTCTTGAATGGGTGGCTTGGGGCGATAGTTGTGGATACAGAGCGCGCATGGCGACCACTTGTTGGAGCGGGGCGGCTAATCGGGATCCTGTTTCACGTCGCTGCTGTCTTCGTTAATGAAGCGAAGGGTCGCTTCGATTTGGGCCAATGGTGGATCGGATTGCCGCTGACGGAACATCCGGGAGTCCATCCCGCTTATGCAAGACTCGGTGAGGTGTTGCAGGCTAGTGCTGATCTTTCGTGATCCCAGGTAATCTGCCCTGACGCGTACTTGATCGGCACCAAGACGACATGAAGTGTCGCAGATGGACTAGATCTCAGAATCCGCCCCTTACTTCTTCGATAGTCTTGCTTAGGAGCGGGCGATTCGAACCACAACTTACGGGAGGGGAATCAAATGGCAAACGAAGAACTCAAGGCAACCCGAGCGCAGGAAAGCTACGACGCCACGAAGATCGCAGTGGCACTCCAGGATCTACAGAAGAGCTTTAACCCGGATCAAGTTGCCCTGGCGGTTGCCCAGATTCTCCAGGGGGATGGGACGGCGACGGTACCCAACACAGAACCCATTTCGGACCCTCCGCCTCCCAGTGCCCCAGACGACAGCAGCGCGCAGGGGGAGTAGGCGACAGTGGACCTCTTCTGTCTCACCAAGGACAATTGGACAACCATTGCTTCCGTTGCAGCAGCAGCCTCCGCCACCATGGCGGCGGCCGCTCTGCTAGTCAACGCTCGGTCGGTCAGGCAGGGACGGTTGACCCGCGAGATCTCTCAGATGTTCTATGACCTCAGAGCGCAGGAAAGGGATTTGCTGGAATTGAAGGCGAGCGCGGCTGCGGGCGAGAATGCCAACATACAAGCCAAGGTTGAGGCCTGGAGCGCGACACTTTTCCAGACCATGGAGTATCTCGCGTTTTTGCACAAGGAAATCCAGAACAAGAGACTTCTCCAATATTTCGAAGATTGCGTGATGACGTGGTACGAACAAGTGTTTCTACCCCTCGCACCCGAGAGGGATCGGACCGACCCGAAACAGTACCGAGAGTTCAAAGCCCTCTACGATCAGTTGAAGGCTGAACGCCTCGGTGAGTGAGCCAGGTCTCGGATGAGGTGTCGCCCTCCAAATCATTCGGGATAGAAATCTGCACGGCATCGGTGTACTCCCTCATACGACCCCTCAGGACGCCACGTAATGGGCAAATCGGCAAACCACATATTTCGCAAAGCAACAGAAGGACGCGGAGTTTAGAATAGAATATACGGCATAACGGCCTTTATGCGACGGTCCAGATATCCTTGCGGAATGCACCACCTGGGCAAGTCCCGATGCCCGGACAACCCATGGGTCCGCCACGGACGAGCCCATCCTCCGGACCACGCACGCGGGTGCGACCCCGACGACCCGGTACCACCACCACGACGGCTTGGGGAGTATGGTAGCGCTGAGCAACGCGAGCGGCGGGACGGAGGCCGCCGCCCGGTACGACGCCTGGGGGAACATCCGCGACGCCATTCGGTTGCACCTGGAGGACCGGTTAGGCGAGATCGAATAGGAGCAGATCGGCGTGGTCGGCGGCGGCGAGGGCCAGGGCCGGCTCGCCGCTCACGGCTGCGCCGTCTCCCGCTGCCAGCTCCTGGCCGTTCAACTGCACTGCACCGCGCGCGACGTGGAGCCAGGCATGCCGGCCCGGCCGCAAGGGGTGGGTAACCGTCTGTCCCGGGGCGAGGAGCGTGGCGTAGAGGTCGGTGTCCGTACGGTAGGAGACGGAGCCCTCCCGCCCCGCCCGAGAGGCCACGAGGCGGAGCCGGCCGCGCCGCTCGTCCGCGGCGAAGGTCTTCTGTTCGTAGGACGGCGCGAACCCGGACTCGTCCGGCTGGATCCAGATCTGGAGGAAATGGACCGGCTCCGATCCCGAGTGGTTGTACTCGCTGTGGGTGAGGCCCGTTCCGGCGCTCATGCGCTGGACCTCGCCGGGCCGGATGACGCCGCCGTTTCCCATCGAGTCCTTGTGCTCCAGGGCTCCCTCCAGGACGTAGGTGACGATCTCCATGTCCCGGTGGGGGTGCGTGGGGAACCCTGCCTTCGGCTGGACCCGGTCCTGGTTGATGACCCGCAAGGCCCGGAAGCCCATCTGGGCCGGGTCGTAGTAGCCGGCGAACGAGAAGGTGTGGTAGGTGTCGAGCCAGCCATGATTGGCGTGGCCGCGATCTCCCGCGCCTCGCAGGGTGATCATTTCCGCTCCTCCCGGCCGTTCATCAGCTCTTTGCCGCCAGCTTCCGGGCGATGGCCGCCACGTGCCGGCCCTGGAAGCGGGCGATGGCCAGCTCGTTCTCGCTCGGCTGCCGCGAGCCGTCCCCGCCGGCGAGGGTTGAAGCGCCATAGGGAGTACCCCCGGTGATCTCGGCCATGTTCATGAGTCGCTGCTCGGAGTAGGGGACGCCCACGATGACCATGCCGTGGTGGAGCAGCGTGGTGTGGAAGCTGGTGATGGTCGTCTCTTGGCCCCCATGTTGGGTGGCCGTCGAGGCGAAGACGCTCCCCACTTTCCCCACCAGCGCCCCTCGCATCCATAGGCCGCCGGTCTGGTCGAGAAAGTTCCGCATCTGGGCGCACATGTTCCCGAAGCGGGTCGGGGTGCCGAAGATGATCGCGTCGGCGTCGGCGAGCTGGTCCGGGCTTGCCACCGGCACGTGGGCGAACGCCGCCCGCGCCGCCTTGGCTCCGCTCTTCTCCAAAGCCGCCTCCGGCATCAGCTCGGGAACCTGAAGCAGGACCACCTCGGTGTCCGACACCTCGCGCACCCCGGCCGCCACCGCCTCGGCCATGCGGTAGATGTGGCCATACGTGCTGTAGAACACGACCTGCACCTTGGTCTTCATTGGTCCCTCCCTGGTCTTTGCGCGCTGAACGCGCAAAAACCAAACTAGTAGTGCAAAGAATTCTTTCCCTTCCTCGCCGGGGACGGATCCCCGGACTTCGAGTGGCCTTCCCGTTTCCCGAGCTTCTTACAATAGACTGCTACCCGAAGCGGGACGTGTCAAGCGGGGATGCGACTCGACCCGCGGGAGGGCTCGGCTGTCTCCGCCGCTTCGCGCTTGACAGCGAGGCCGAAGTGCGCGATATGCATTCGTGATGGGGCGACCGCGGTCTTCGACTTTCCGAAGGGACCGGCGCGCGCCCCCGGGAGGATCAGATCCATGAGCGCTTCGACGGATTTCGACATTCTGATGATCGGGCATTTTGCCAAAGACCGCCTCGTGGTGGACGGGAAAGCCGAGTCCGCCTCCGGGGGCGCGGTCTTCTACGGCGGCGTGGCGGTACGCCGGCTGGGGGTCCGTGTCGCCGTCGCGACGCGGCTGCACCCGGAGGATTTTCCCCGGCTGGATGAGTTCCGGGATGAAGGGGTGGAGATCTTCGCCACGCCGGCCCCGGCCACCACGGGGATCGAGAACATCTACAACTCGGCCGACATGGAGCGGCGGATTTGCAGGCCGCTGGCGTTTGCCGGGGCCTTCCGGGCCCAGGACATCCCCAACGTCTCGGCCAAGGCTTATCTGATCGTGCCGTTGGTTGCCGGGGAGGTGGATCTCGCGCTCCTCAAGCAGATCGCGGCGCGCGGCCCCGTCGGGATGGACGTGCAGGGTTTCGTGCGGGTCCGCGAGGGAAACGAGCTGGTGTTCAAACAGTGGCCCGACATGCACGAGGGGCTCGCGCACATCACCTATCTCAAGGTGGACAAGGCTGAGGCGGAGCTGCTCACGGGGGAGACCGATCTCGCACGAGCGGCGCGAAAGCTCGCGGCATACGGCCCGCGCGAGATCGTCCTCACGCAGTCTTCCGGCGTGACCGTGTACGCGGACGGCAAGACCTACCAGGCGCCATTCACGCCGAGGAACCTGTCGGGTCGGACGGGGCGTGGCGATACCTGCTTCGGCACCTATGTCGCGAAGCGGCTCAGCCTCTCGCCCGAGGAGGCGTGCCGCTGGGCCGGGGCGGTCACGACGCTGAAGCAGGAGAAGCCCGGGCCGTGGCGGGGCAGCCCGGCCGACGTGGAGGCGCTGCTCAGATCCCGCGTGTAACAGGCTGCTGAAAAAGGCCCATCTGCGGCGTTGGCTTGCTGCGGCACTCGCTGCGGCGTACCGGAAGTACGCCTCACTCGGCCCTGCGCGCGCCGCCTGGCATCTGGACCTTTTTGAGCAGCCTGGGCGAAAGCGAGTTTTTCAGTGCTGGGGGATCACGATGACGTCAGAACTTCTCGGCTGCATTGATGCGGACCGATTGCAACACTTGACCCTGGATCTCGTCCGGATTCGCTCGTACACGGGGGATACGCGCGAGGTCGCGGCATTCTACGCGCGGCACCTGGAGCAGATCGGCTTGGAGGTGGAGGTGCTCCGGGACTTCCCGAACGCGCCCTGCGTGGTGGCGCGGTTGCGGGGCGTCGGCGGCGGGCCGACATTGGAGCTCAACGGCCACCTGGATACCGTGCCGGTGGACCACCCCGCGCCGTACGTCGCCGATGGGCGTGTTTACGGGCGGGGCGCGGCGGACATGAAAGGCGGACTGGCCGCCATGGCGGAGGCGGCGGAGGTCATCGCGGAATCCGGACGTCGCCTCAAAGGCGACGTCCTCCTGGTCGCTCACGGTTTACACGAGGCGCCGGACGGACATGGCGAGGATATCCGCGAATTGGTGCGCCGGGGTGTCAAGGGGGACGCCGTTATCATTACCGAGATCTCCGCCGATGTCTTGCCGGTGGTGGGGCTCGGCCTGTCGATCTTCGACGCCACCGTGCGCCGCCCCGGCGACGCGAGTCACGAGCTGCTCACCCCGCCGGGGACTCCGCATCCCATCCGGGGCGCCGTCAGCCTGGTGAACCTGATGGAGGTCCGGCACGCGGAGCTGGCGCGGAACCCCCTCCCCTACGTGGGAGCGGAGTCGTACTTCCTCGGGACCCTGCACGGCGGGGACTTCTTCAATCGCTGGACCAACGCCTGCCGCGTCGTGGGGACGCGGCGGTACGGACCCGATACCGCCTTCGCGGACGTGGAGGCGGAACTTCGGGAGATGGTCGGCCGGGTTGAGGCGGAGACGGGATGCAGCGTCGATCTCGCGCTCACCCGGGTGCGGGACGGCTTCCGGGTGGCCGAGACCGAACCGATCGTCGTCGCCCTTCGCGAAGCCTACCGCGCTGTGGCGGGCAGGGAGCTGCCGCTGGTCGGGAGCCGCATGGTCGGGGACGCCCCCATTTTCATCCAGGAAGGCGGCGTGCCCGCAGTGTACCATGGCCCTGGCGGCACCGGCGCGCACGCGGATCTAGAGTCAGTCCCCATCGCCGAGCTCGTCCGCGCCGCGAAGGTGTATGTGTTGACGACCTTGTCCTATGTCGGTTGCGAGAGCAGGTAGCCCTGCCCACGCCACTCAGCCATTTCTTCCGGGGGGCGTTGCATGATGCCGATTCCCGCCTACGAGCGAGAGCCGTACCTCCAGTCGCTTGAGACCGACGTCATACGTGTCGGCACGGAGCGCGACCGGCAGTTTGTGATCCTGGCCGAGACCATCCTGTATCCGGAAGGGGGCGGGCAGCCGGCCGACCAGGGATGGGTCGGAAAGGCAGCGGTCGAGGATGTCCGGAAGATAGACGAGGAGATCAGGCACTACCTGGCGGGGCCGCCGCCCGGGGGAAGGGTGCAAGTCGCACTGGACTGGGCACGTCGGTTCGACCATATGCAGCAGCACACGGGCCAACATCTGCTGACCGCCGTGGTCGAGCAGCGGTTCGGCTGGCACACGACGGCTTTTCACCTCGGCGAGCAGGTCTCGGACATCGAGCTGGACACGGCGAAGATCGCCCCCGAACAACTCGTGGGGCTGGAAGAAGCGATCGCGGCGGAGATCCGCGCAGCCCGGCCCGTCACCGCGCGGCGGGTGAGCCCTGAGGAATACGAGATGCTTCCGGTGCGGACGCGAGGTCTGCCGGAGGGCCACACGGGCGACATCCGTCTGGTGGAGATCGCCGGGATCGACCTCAATACCTGCGGCGGGACCCATGTCCGCTCGACGGCCGAGATCGAAGCATTGAAGCTTCTCGGGACAGAGCCGATGCGGGGCGGGACGCGGCTGTTCTACGTGGCGGGCGGGCGATTGCGACGCCTCCTGGCCGCCCATCACGAGCGGGCGGCGCGCCTCCGGCAGGTCGTCGGGGCCGCGGATGAGGAGCTGGCGGCCGGGATCCAGGCGAAGCTCGACCAGCTCAAGGAGGCGCAGCGGGCGATCCGGACGCTGGAGGAGGAGCTGGCATCTGAGGCCGCGCGAGCCATGGCGACCGGCGGCGAGAAAATCGCCAGCGGTCACTGGTCGGCGCGCGACCTCCCGTTCCTCCAGCGCGTGGCCAGGGAGCTGGCCCGGCTGGCGCCCGACCGGATCGCGCTTCTCACCGCGGGGGAGGGGGACCAGGGGGCTTTCGTCCTGTGCGTCGGGGAGGGCGCGGCGATCGATCTCGCGGCCGCCGGTCGGAAGGTGGCTGAGATCCTCGTCGGCCGCGGCGGCGGCTCCGGCCGGATCTTCCAGGGCAAGGCGACGATGCTCACTCGCCGCGCGGATGCGGTGAGCCACCTTTCGACCCTCCTGTAGCGGGTTCGTCCCCGGACCCTGCCTGCACGAAGAAGACGGCCGTACGCATCTCTCGTGGAGATTCGCACGACAGAGGAGGAGTGACGATGGCAAGGGGTCTTTTCGGCGGGCTGATCATCTGGTTGATCCTCGCAGCCGGGCCGGCCTGGGCCTTGAGCGATGGAGACGTCGGAAGCCTCTGGATCCAAGCGCCGACGCACCAGAAGATCCAGGTGGTGAACATCCTCTCGCGGGAACTGGGACTCGATCCGGGGAAGATCCAGCAGTGTCTGGACAAGACCTTCGCGGATCCCGCCAACGAGGGGAAGACGATCCGTGACGCCGCCCGGGAGTGCAAGGCCCAGCCGTAGCAGGCTGCTAAATAGGGTCGATCTGTGAACCTTTTTGGGAGGGAGAACGACATGATTGGTGTACGGGGAGTCGCACTTGTCTTGGCCGCACTCGTCTCGCTGGCGGCGCCGCTCGTCTGCGCAGCGCAAGGACAGGGGCAGGACGAGCTCTGGGAGGTCACCACCAAAATGGAGATGGTCGGTATGCCCATGGCCATGCCGCCTCAGACCCAGAAGATCTGCAAGCGCGGCGGCGCGCAGCAAGACGAGGATATGGTGCCCAAGGACCGCGACTGCAAGATGACGGACCTTAACCGGTCCGGGAACCGGACGACGTTCACGATGGTGTGTGAGGGCAAGAACAAGATCACCGGCACGGGCGACATCGTGTCCGACAAAGACAGCTACCAGGGCACCATGCGCATGAAGGGGACGATGGATGGGCACCCCCTCGACATGACCCAGAACTTCTCGGGCAAGCGGCTCGGCCCCTGCACGTTCGAGGAGTCGAAGAAGAAATAGGACGCGATGATCCGCTGCGCCGGTTTCGGTGGTCCGTCGTGGCGCGAACAGTCAGCCCAAACATTTCACCGCAAAGCTCGCAAAGACCGCAAAGAGATCACGAACGTGGTGGAGGCGCGATGCGACTCGGGATCGATTTCGGGACCACGCGAACGCGGGTGGCCGCCGCCATCCGGGGCAATTACCCGCTGATCACCTTCCAGGCAGAGCACGGGGACGCCCTGGACTGGTATCCCTCGCTGATCGCGGCGCAGGGGGACCAGGTGGCCTTCGGTATTCGAGCGCAGGCGGTCCAGTACGAGCCGGGCTGGGATCTGCTCCGATCCTTCAAGCGGCTCTTGGGCGACAGCCACCCGGAGGCGGTCTGGCGGGTGGGTGACGTCGAGCTGCCGGTCCTCGGCTGGATGACGCGGTTCCTGACGGCGCTGCGCCAGGATCTCACGCGTCGGAGCAACCTGGAGATCGGCCCGCGCGACCGGCTGGAGGTGATGGTGGGGACCCCGGCGCACGCCAATAGCAACCAGCGGTTCTTGACCCTGGAGGCGTTCCGGCGGGCGGGGTTCGAGGTGATCGGGATGCTCAACGAGCCCTCGGCGGCGGGGATCGAGTACGCCCATCGCTACCGGAAGGCGGGCCTGTCCCGCCGGCGGGAGCACGTCGTGGTCTACGATCTGGGGGGCGGGACGTTCGACGCGGCGGTCATCTGCATGGCGGAGAACCGGCACGACGTGGCGGCCAGCGAGGGGATCCCGCGCCTGGGAGGGGACGACTTCGACGCCGCGCTCCTCAGGCTGGCTCTGGCGGACCCCGCGCTCGCCGTCCGGCCCCCCGCGGAGCAATCGTCGCGGCTGCTGACACTCTGCCGGGAGGCCAAGGAGGGTATCAACCCCAACAGCCGGAAGGTCGCGGTGGACTTCGGACAGGTGGACCCGACGCTGGGCGCGGCGATGGTCCCCGTGGCGCGCTTCTACGAGGCGTGCGATCCGCTGATCCTGCAGACCATCCAGGCGACCGAGACCGCCATGGCGGCGGCCCTCGGGACGCGCGAGGGCGAGGCCTCCGGGCTGGGAGTGGTGTACCTCGTGGGGGGCGCGTGCGAGCTCCCGGTCCTGGCCCGCGCGCTGCGCGAGCGGTTCGGCAAGCGGGTTCGCCGGTCGCCCTACCCGTCGGGGGCGACGGCCATCGGGCTGGCAGTCGCCGCCGACCAGGGGGGCGGGTATATTCTCGCGGAGCGCCTCAGCCGCCACTTCGGTGTGTGGCGGGAGGCCGAGGACGGCCGCCGGATCGTCTTCGACCCCGTCTTCAGCAAGGACACGCCGCTCCCGCCCGCCGGTGAGCCGGCCCTGGCCGTCGGTCGGCGCTATCACCCCGCCCACAACGTCGGCCGGCTCCGGTTCCTGGAGTGCAGCGCGCTCGGATGCGAGGGCGAGCCCTCCGGCGACATCCTTGTCTGGCAGGAGATCCTCTTCCCCTTCGCACCCGAACTGGTAGGCCACCCGCGCCTGGACGAGGTGCGGGTCGTACGGGATCCGGCGGTCCGGTCCCATCTGGTCGAGGAGCTCTACCGCTGCGATGCCGCGGGTCTGGTCGAGGTGACCATCAGCGACCTGACCACGGGGCACGCCAGGGCCTTCCGCGTCCGCGAGGCCTCCGCGGCGGGCGGGACAGGGAAGATGTGATCGTGCGGACGAGAGGGGATAATGCGCAGCGCCCGCGGTCACCGATCGTTCTGGCGATCCTCGCGCTGCTCTGGGGAGGGACGAACATGGTCGAGAGTGCGGCGACGGAACGGACGAGGGTCAGTCTGGGGACGGCGACACCGGGCGGAGGCTTCCCGGTGTATGGGCAGGCCTTCGCCGAGACGATCAACGAGACCGATCCGTCGCTTGCGGTCGAGCCGCGAAACACCAAGGGCAGCGCGGAGAACGTGCCGCTGCTCGAGAGCGGACAGCTCGACCTGGCGCTGGTGCAAGGCGAGGCCGCGTACGAGGCGCTCAACGGGATCGGCCGGCCCCCCGCCGAGCTCAGGATTCTCGCGGCGATGTACTCCTCTCCAGGAATGTTCGTCGTCCGCGCCGATTCGCCCTATCGGAGCATCGAAGCGCTGAAGGGCAAGCCGGTGGTCTTCGGGGCGGCCGGCTCCGGCCTGGGAATCCTCGCTCGCTACGT
>JAPLLC010000038.1:0-15111 GCA_026387775.1 Candidatus Methylomirabilota bacterium
CGACAAAGATCCGCCGATCGCGGAGGCAGGACATCCACGGCTTGAGCCTGAGTTCCGCCTCTCCGTAGCTCGGCGCCACGTCGACGTGGTTCACCCCCCGTTCCAGAATCAACTGGACCGCGATATCTGCCGTCGCCTGGTCGACCTTGCCGATCCCCGCCGTCCCGAACGTCACCACCGTGCTGTCGTGTCCCGTCCGCCCCAGTCGCCGCGTCTCCATGTCTTCCCCCCTTACGACCACTCCTCCGGCCGCCGATCCGAAGAGCAGGCTGCAAGAAACCCATTTTCGCCCAGGCTGCTCAAAAAGGTCCAGATGCAAGGCGGAATGCGGAAGGCGGGGTACCCACCGCAGGTGGGTCCAGGCGTACTCCAGGTACGCCGCAACGAGTGCCTGAGCGTTCCAACGCCGCAGATGGCCCTTTTTCAGCAGCCTGGGCGCGATCAGAGATCTCGGCGCCTCCGTCCCTCGTGGTACAGCTCGGCGAGGCGCAGGTCGGTGGCCCGCGTGTGCTCGGTGAGCGCCTGCTCCAGCCGCTGCCGCCATTCCTCCAGACCGGCCTCATCCAGGTCGGGCGGGACAGAAATGGGCGCGGCGGTCCGGACGACGCCCCAGGTGAAGGGCCAGGGCACCTGGAAGCGATCCCAGGTCTTGAGCCGCCAGTACCGGTGATAGCTGGAAGCGATCAGCACGATCGGCAGGCCGCTCTTGGACGCCAGGTACACCGCCCCGACCTTGAACACGTGGAGCGGCCCGCGAGGGCCGTCCACCGTCATGCCGATGTCGCAGCCGCTTTCCACCTCGACCAGGAGGGTCCTCAACGCCTCGCTGCCGCCGCGTTTGCTGGACCCGCGGGGGGTATGGAATCCCAGCCGCTCCAGCATGCGGATGTACATCTCGCCGTCCCGCGATCGGCTGACCAGGATGCGCGCGCCCAGGCGCCTGTGCGTGAAGGCGAAGGTGAGGACCCGCTGATGCCAGAAGGCGTAGATCGCATTCCGGCGCGCGTTGGGGTCGGGGTTGAGATAGGCCCCTTCTCCGCACCAGCGGAACCGGATGGTGGAGAACCACAGCGTGATGAGCGATGGCCCCGCCCACGTCATGAGCCAGGTCAACACCCGGCGGGTCATGCCGGGCCGCGCCTAGCAGGCTGCTGAAAAAGGCCCATCTGCTGCGTTGGCGCGCTCGCGCGGCGCTGCGACGTACGCGTCAGTACGTCTCGCACCTCGCCTCGTGCGCCGCCTTGCATCTGGACCTTTTTGAGCAGCCTGAGCAACAATGGGTTCTCCGGCATCCTGCTAGGGTGTGCACTCTTGCTTTCGATCACCATCCCACTCCCGGAGCTCTATGAGAAACCAGCAAAGTACGCGTCCCTCGTGTCGCGATCGGAGGCAGCTTCTTCCGGCCTCCTTTTTACTCTTCTAGCCAGCGTTCTGCAACCGTTGCCCGTCGCCTCGCGGCTGGCGACCCGTATAGAGCGACGATCCCCCCTCCCTGCATTTTGCCGTTGACATGGCTCGGCGTGGTGCTACCATCCGCGCGTCTCGCTGGGCCTGCTCCCTGCCAACGACGGATTGGGACTCGCCTCTCGTCTGGATAATTTGAACCAGCCGCGGAACTTTCGGTGACACACACGAGGAGGGAACTGCGCATGAGGAAGATGTGGTTGTTGGGTCTGGTGTTTGCGCTGGTCCTGGTCGGCGGGACCGCATACGCGGGAGAGCCGATCAAGCTGGGGATGTCCACCTGGCTCGGCTATGCGCCGCTCTATCTGGCGAAGGAAAAGGGCTTCTTCCAGAAGCGGGGCCTGGACGTGGAGATCGTTGTGATCGAGAGCCCCGCGGGCCGGCGGGCCGCCTTCGCGGCGGACCGGATCCAGGGCTTCGCCACCACGGTGGACACCCATGTGATGACGGCGGCCGCCGAGAACCCGATCCAGGTCAAGCAGGTGCTGGCACTCGACGACTCGTACGGCGGGGACGGCATCGTGGCAAAGAAGGAGATCAAGACCGTCAAGGACCTCAAAGGCAAGACGGTGGCGGCCCAGCTCGGCGCCGGGGCGAGTTACTTCTGGCTCAACTATGTCTTGGCCCAGAACGGCCTGAAGCTGTCCGACATCCAGGCAGTGGACATGAAGGCGGGGGACGCGGGCGCGGCCTTCGTCGCGGGAAAGATCGACGCCGCGGTGACCTGGGAGCCCTGGCTCTCCCGCGCCAAGGACACGCCGTTCGGCCAGATCCTGATCGCCAGCGACAAGACCCCTGGGATCATCGTGGACTCGCTGGGCTTCAAGCCGGACTTCCTCAAGCGGCGAGGCGACGACGTGAAGAAGATCATCGCCGCCTGGAACGAGGCGGTCCAGTTCGCCGCCCAGAGCCCGAAGGAAGCCGACGCCATCATGGCCAAGTTCACCAACCAGAAGCCTGAGGAGTTCACCGCCGAGAAGTCCGGCGTGCGCTTCTACGGCGAGAAAGAGAACAAGGAGTACTTCGGCACGCCGCAGAAGCCGGGCCGGCTCTACGAGGTGACGCAGCGGGCCGCCGATACCTGGTTTGACCTGAAGTTCATCAAGAGCAAGCCGAACGCGGCCGACCTGATCGACGGGTCGTACTTCTAGGCATCACGCGCTCACGCCTGAGCGATAGAGACAGAGACGCGGCGCGCAACCGGTGTGGGTCGCCTGCAAAGGGCTGCCTGCGCCGGTTGCGTGTTCCTGCCCTGATCGGGGACCGATGCAGAGCGAACAGGAACCGAACCTCGAGCGCGCCCCAGATCGGCTGGGCGACCTTCTCAATCCGAGAGAGGCCATCCCGACGGGGGTGTATATCGCCCTCAGCATCGGCAGCTTTGCCGTCCTGCTCCTCGCCTGGTCCGCGCTGACCTACACCAAATTCATCGATCCCCTCTTCCTCCCGACACCGACTCGGGTCTTCCAGGCCGGCCTGGACCTCTTTCTGGAGTTCGGCTTCACGACCGACATCCTAAACAGCACCTATCGGGTGATGCTCGGCTTCGTCCTGGCCGCCGTCCTCGGCGTGCCCCTGGGGCTCCTGATGGGCACCTTCAAGGCGGCCGAGGCCCTGATCGAGCCCGTCATGGGCTTCATCCGTTACATGCCCGCCTCGGCTTTCATCCCGCTCTTCATCCTCTGGCTGGGGATCGGCGACGTCGAGAAGGTCGCCATCATCTTCGTCGGAAGCTTCTTCCAGCTCGTCCTGATGGTCGCGGTCGTCGCCAAGAACGTGCATCAGGACATGCTGGAGACCGCCTACACCCTCGGCGCCAAGCGCATGCAGATGATCTGGAAGGTCCTGCTGCCCGCCAGTCTGCCGGGAATCCTGGACACCCTGCGGATCATCGTGGGCTGGGCGTGGACCTATATCGTCGTGGCGGAGCTGGTGGCCTCTTCCTCCGGCATCGGCTACATGATCATCAGCGCTCAGCGGATGCTCCGGACCTCCAGCATCATCTTCGGGATCCTCACCATCGGGATGCTGGGTCTGATCACCGATTACGGCTTCAAGTGGCTGCACAAGAAGCTCTTCCCCTGGGTGGAGTGAGGACGTGGACGAGACGGCGAAGCTCCACATCCAGCAGATCTCGAAAGCGTACCGCGGCGACGGTCACGAGGTGATCGCCATCGACGGGATCGACCTCGCGATCCGGAACCGCGAGTTCGCCACCATCCTGGGCCCCTCGGGCTGCGGGAAGAGCACCCTGCTGCGCATCGTGGCCGGTCTCGCCAAGCCGACCTCTTCCCCTGGCTCACGGTCAAAGAGAACATCCAGTTCGGCCTCGGCCTCTCGGGCGTGGATCGGCCGCGGCAGGAACAGATCGCTCAGGAATTCGTGGAGAAGGTGGGACTCAGGGGGTTCGAGCGGGCATACCCGAAGGCGCTCTCCGGCGGCATGAAGCAGCGGGTGGCCATCGCACGGGCCCTGGCCAACAATCCGGCCATCCTCCTCCTTGACGAGCCGTTCGGGGCGCTGGACGCCCAGACCCGCTCCCTGATGCAGGAGCTGCTCACCCAGGTGTGGGAGGAACTCCACATCACCATCCTCTTCGTGACCCATGACGTCGAGGAGGCGATCTTCCTCTCGGATCGCGTCTTCGTCATGACCGCCCGGCCCGGCCGGATCAAGGCGGAGATCGAGATCCCCCTGGAGCGACCCAGGGGGTACGAGATCAAGGCCACGGAGACTTTTCTCCAGTTGAAGAAACAGGCCCTCACGCTGATCCGCGAAGAAGCCATCAAGGCCACGCAGTACAACGAAGTGGATTAGATCGGCGATCCGCCCCCATCGGTTCCCCGTTCCGCACCCCGCTACGTGTGATATGCTGTTCGCCAATCAAGCGAACTCCGGCACTCAACACGATTCGCCGAGGAGGGGAACCGCATGGATGCCCATCAGAAGGTGCTGTTCGTGGATGCGGCCACGGGGTACTACCGGATCAGCCGATTCCCCGTGGGCGACTTCTTCGGCCCCGCGGACCTTGGCTTGTATCTGTCCGGCCGCCACAACAGCCTGAACATCGGGGTCGGCCTCCTGGCCGGCTCCATCTTTCCCGGCTCCAACCGATTGATCTTCACCGGCTTCTCCCCCTGCTGGGGCGGCTTCTTCATCTCGTCCATGGGCGGCGCCGGACTCGTCTTCGACAACCTGGGACTCAACATGGTGTCCCTGATCGGCCGGGCCCCCACCCCGTCCCTGCTCTATCTCAACCGGACCCACGGCGAGGAGATTGACGTGCGGCTGATCCCGCTCGACCTGCCCCGCATCTGGGGGACGGGCCGGGGGGGCATCTACGCGCTGATGGACCACGCCGCCCTGCAGTGCGGCGGATCCTACCAGACCGACCCGCGCGTCCTGGCCGTGGGCCCGGCGGCGCAGGCGACCGACTTCGGCGCGATCGGGTCGGTCCCGATCTCGCACGGCAAGCTCTCCCACGTGGACACCTGGGCCGGCCGCGGGGGGCTGGGCAGCAAGATGCTCCAGCAGCACGGGATCGCCGCCGTGATCTATGGCGGGACGGTCGCCGACGAGGACTTTCGCGACCGCAAGGTGGCCGATGACTGGTTCGAGCACAAGTACAACAAGAAGCTCAGCGCCAAGGATTTCGAGGCCACCACCAAGTACCGCTTCGATCCCAAGTTCGACACCGGCGGCACCTTCGGCGTGAACTACGCCACCATTGGGGGACGCCTGCTGGCCTTCAATTACACCAGCATGTACCTGGACGAAACCGAGCGGAAGCGGATCCACGAGCAGTTCATCGTGAACCACTACCTCAAGCAGTTCAACGAGGAGACCATCCAGCCGAAGCAGCAGCACACCTGCGGCGAGCCCTGCTCCGCCGTCTGCAAGAAGATGCAGGGCGAATACAAGAAGGACTACGAGCCGTACCAGACCATGGGTCCCCTCTGCGGCATCTTCGACCAGCGGGCCGCCGAACGGTTGAACCACCAGGCCGACATGTACGGCTTCGACGGCATCTCGGTGGGCGGGGTCCTCTCCTGGCTGATGGAGTGCCAGGCCAAGGGCCTCCTCACCAAAGCGGAGCTGGGCGTGACGCGATCGCCGGCGTTCTCTCCCCAGGGTTTCAGCCTGGAGACCGATTCCAAGGAGAACGCCGAGCTGGGCGTGGAGCTGCTCGACGGCATCATCGGGAAGCGCGGCATCCTCAATCTGGAGGAAGGCCCCCGGAAACTGGCGCGACGCCTGGCCCGCGAAAAGGGGAAGGCGCTCCTGGACCCCTTCGTCTACACCGCCTTCGCCCGGAAGGGCTGGATGGTTCCCAACCAGTACTGGACCCCCGGCGCCCTTTCACCCATGGCGATCATGGGCAAGTATTATATGTATTACGGGAATGAATTCATGCCGCCGCGCAAGCTCGGCCGGATCAACGCGGAGCACTTCCGCACCGAGCTGATCGTGGACAACCTGGGGACCTGTCGCTTTCACCGGGCCTGGGCCGAGGAGATGCTGCCCGAGATCGTCGAGTCCCTCTACGGGAAGAAGGAGGCGTTCCTGAAGGGTCTCGCCAAGACCGCCAGCCGGATCAACAGCCGAAACTCCTCCGTCTTCTGGGAGTCCGAGCGGTCCGCCGACTACGTCCACACCTTCCTGAAGCGGCATCACGAGGTGGAAGGGAACAACGATGCGGAGCTCCTGGAGTGGATCGACCGGTTCGAGAAGGACAAGCAGGAGGCGGCGCTGAGCTTCTGGTACGAGATCCACAAGGGGATCCACGAGTCACTGCGGGAGTTCTGACGCGCGGCACGGGCGGCGGAAGCATGTACAGACCGGAACCGCGCAGCAGAGGAGGTCCCTGCCATGTTCGACTCCATGAGAGCCCACCTGTCCCGGCAGTTGGACGAGATCCGGGAGGCCGGCCTCTTCAAGCAGGAACGGGTCATCACCACGCCGCAGAGCGCCCGCATTCGCGTTGAAACCGAACGCGCCGGTGACCTGCTAAACATGTGCGCCAACAACTATCTCGGGCTCGCCAACCACCCCGAGCTCGTCCGGGCCGCGCAGGAAGCCCTCGATCGCTGGGGATATGGGCTGGCCTCCGTCCGGTTCATCTGCGGCACCCAGCAGATCCACAAGCAGCTGGAGAGGAAGCTCTCGGAGTTCCTCGGCACCGAAGACACGATCCTCTACACCTCCTGCTTCGACGCCAACGGGGGGCTGTTCGAGACCCTCCTGGGGGAAGAGGACTGCATCATCAGCGACGCGCTCAACCATGCCAGCATCATCGACGGCGTCCGCCTGTGCAAGGCGAAGCGGCTGCGCTATGCGAACTGCGACATGGCCGACCTGGAGAAGCAGCTTCGGGGCGCCAGGGAGAGCCGCTTCCGCATGATCGCCACGGACGGCGTGTTCTCCATGGACGGAGCGATCGCCCCCCTGAGGGAGATCTGCGACCTGGCGGAGAAGCACGCCGCCCTGGTGATGGTGGACGATTCCCATGCGGTGGGCGTGCTGGGGAAAGGCGGCCGCGGCACGCACGAGCACTGCGGCGTGATGGGACGAGTCGACGTGATCACCGGCACGCTGGGCAAGGCCCTGGGAGGCGCCAGCGGCGGCTACACCAGCGGCCGCCGGGAGATCGTCGATCTGCTCCGGCAGCGCTCGCGGCCCTATCTGTTCTCCAACACCGTCGCTCCCTGCATCGTGGCGGCCTCGCTGCGAGGGCTGGAATTATTGACGTCGTCCGGCGAGCTGCGCGAGAAGCTGTGGGCCAACACGCGTCGCTTCCGGGAGAAGATGGCGGCGAAGGGGTTCGACATCAGGCCCGGTAGCCACCCCATCGTCCCCATCATGCTGGGGGACGCCGTCCTGGCGCAAGTCATGGCCGCCCGCCTGCTGGAGAAGGGGGTCTACGTCACCGGGTTCTTCTATCCCGTGGTGCCCAAGGGCGCCGCGCGCATCCGGGTGCAGGTGTCCGCGGCCCACTCGGTCGAGGAGATCGATTTCGCGGTCGAGATGTTCGCCGAGGTCAAGAAGGAGTGCGGCGCGTAGGGAGCGGCTCGGCAGGAGGGAGAGACATGCAGAAGACCATGCAGGCCCTGGTGAAGAAGAAGCGGGAGCCAGGGCTGTGGCTGGATGAGGTCCCGGTCCCCAGCGTCGGGATCAACGACGTCCTGATCAAGATCCACAAGGCGTCGATCTGCGGCACCGACGTCCACATCTGGAACTGGGACGCGTGGTCCCAGAAGACCATCCCCGTCCCCATGACCGTGGGGCACGAGTTCGTCGGGACCGTGGCCGCCCTCGGCAACAACGTCACCGACCTGGAGATCGGCGACGTGGTCTCCGGAGAGGGCCACATCGTCTGCGGGCGCTGCCGGAACTGCCTGGCCGGCCGCCGCCACCTCTGCCACAAGACCAGCGGGGTGGGAGTCAACCGGCCCGGGGCCTTCGCGGAGTACCTGTGCATCCCCGTCACCAACGTGTGGCACGCGGATCCAGGAATCTCCATGGACCTGCTGGCGATCTTCGACCCGTTCGGCAACGCCACCCACACGGCGCTCTCCTTTCCGGTCCTGGGAGAGGACGTCCTGATCACGGGCGCCGGGCCGATCGGGGTCATGGCCACGGCCATCGTCCGGCACGCGGGCGCCCGCCACGTCGTCGTCACGGACACGAATCCTTATCGGCTGGAGCTGGCCAGGCGGATGGGGGCCACGATCGCCCACAACATCCAGGACGGCCCCGTCGCCGGCATCCAGGAGCGGCTGGGGATGAAAGAGGGGTTCGACGTCGGCCTGGAGATGTCCGGCAGCGGCGACGCGCTCAAGGAGCTGCTGGCCAACATGTGCCACGGCGGGAAGATCGCCCTGCTCGGCATTCCCACCACGGACGTGGCCATCGACTGGACCACCGTGATCTTCAACATGATCACGCTGAAAGGGATCTACGGACGCGAGATGTATGAGACCTGGTACATGATGCAGTCCATGCTTCAGACCGGGCTGGACATCTCCCCCATCATCACGCACCGCTTCCATTACACGCAGTTCGAGGAAGCCTTCGAGGTGATGCACTCGGGCAACGCCGGCAAGGTCGTGATGGACTGGGTAGGCTCGGCCGCGTGACTGCCACTGCTCCCGCATATTGATTCGCCTCACCAGGAAACATGATAAGCATGGGATCGGAAAACCATCGCGAGGGCCGACAGCCCGGTGTCTTTTACGGATGGAAAATCGTCTGGACGGGCATCCTCGGCATGATCCTGGTCTATGGAATCCGCCATTCCTTCGCCGTCTTCTTCACCCCCATCCTGGAAGAGTTCCACTGGAGCCGGGGCAACATTTCCATCATGATGTCCCTGAATATTTTCGCGTATGGGCTTATGGCCCCCGTTGCGGGAATCCTGGCGGACCGGTGGAAAGCCCGGGTCCTGATGCCCCTGGGAATCGCCATTCTGGGGGCGGCCACCGCGGGGTGCGCCTGGGCGGGGGAACTCTGGCATTTCTATCTGCTCTTCGGAATTCTCATACCCATCGGCAATGCGCTTGCCGGCTGGCCCATCATCGCCCCTGCGCTCATGAACTGGTTCGTCAAGAAGCGCGGACTGGTCATGGGCATCGGTCAGATGGGTGGTGGTCTGAGCTTCGCGTACACCATATTTGTGAACTACTCGATCCTTCACGTTGGATGGAGACTCACCTTTCTGATCTTGGCGGGAATACTGGTTTCCGTTCTCTTCCCCCTGTATCTCCTCTTCTTCTATTATCGCCCACGGGATAAGGGGCTCAAGGCGTATGGCTCGGCCGAGATGGCCTTGGCTTCAGAGAAAGAAACGGAAAGGACCGTTCAAAAAGTTCCCACGGCCCGCGATTGGACCCTTTCCCAGATTCTCCGCTCCTCTCAACTGTGGCTGCTGGTCTTGTCGTACGCCCTCTACTGGGGACTTGGGAACTACCTGGTCCTGTCTCATCAGGTGCGATTCGCAGAGGATGCCGGCTACAGCAGCATGTTCAGCGTCTCCATCTTCGCCCTGTTCGGGGTGACCCTCTTCCTGGGTCAATCCTGCGGGTTCCTATCGGACCGTATGGGAAGGGAGAGGACGGGCACACTGGCCGCCTTCTTGTCCATCATGGCCCTTGTGGCCCTCATCTCCGTGCGCGACGATTCCCGCCCCTGGCTCTTGTACGTCTACTCCCTCTGCTTCGGCCTGGGTGGCGGGCTCTTCACTCCCACCATCTTTGCCGGGGCTGCGGACATATTTGCCGGCCGCTATTTTGGCGCCGTGTCGGGCCTGCTGCTCACCGGCATGGGCGTCGGCGCGGTCTTCGGCCCGTGGCTGGGTGGCTACATCTACGATGTGGCCGGAACCTACCTGCCCGCCTTTGTCCTCTGTATCATCTGCATCGTCCTGTCCTGCCTGACCTTCTGGATCGCCGCCCCCCGGAAGGGAATCACGCTCAAGCCGAGCCAATAAGCCAACGGGTTTCCGGCCCATGCCCACTCTGAAATCAGGGTTTCCCAGAGTATATCACTTATGGTATATTCAGATATGAACTGGACGGTTGAGACGCTGACCGACACTGTTGACGCAGAGGTCGAGGCCCTGCCGGAAGACATGTGGGCGAGGCTCGCGCGTATCGCGAAGCTCATCGAGGAAAATGGAAGGGTAGCAATGGCACGCATATCTGAGATGCACAAGAAGTGGATGAAGGAGCCGAAATACCGAAAGGCGTACGAGGCGCTTGGGGAAGAGTTTGTTCTGGCTTCGGCCGTGGTGGATGTGAGGAACCGTGCCGGGCTCACGCAAGAGGAGCTGGCCCGGAAAATGGGGACGACGCAGCCTGTTGTCGCCCGGCTGGAAAGCGGGCGAACGCACCCGTCGATGCGGACGCTGGAGCGTCTGGCGGACGCAACCGGATCGCGCTTGCTCATCAGCTTCGAACCGCGCGCCCCGAAGAGGCCCGCAAGGTGAAGAAAGAAGGAACAGCCTGCATGAAACACCTGAGACTGCTCATCATCACCTGCCTGGTCCTGGTGCCGACGCTCTGCCGGGCAGCGGACGACGGCTACGGCTACCCGTTCCCCGGCGCCTACGAGGCGACGATCCTGGGGACCCCGACCACGCTCAAGCCCCAGCCGCCCGAGGCGATCCCCGTCCAGCAGCGCACCATCGACGTCCTCCCCGACCTCCAAAAGCCGGAGATCTTCTTTTACGACGAGGGGGTGCGCTATTCCCTCGCCGCCCAGGAGAAGAAGGCGCCGCTGGTCTTCCTGATCGCCGGCACCGGCTCCAGCAACCGGGCGCCGAAGCTGGTGACCATGATGGAGGAACTCTATACGGCCGGCTACCACGTCGTCACCCTCCCGTCCCCCACCCACCCAAACTTTATCATCTCCGCTTCCTCCAGCCACGTTCCCGGCGAGCTGACCGAGGACGCGGCCGACCTCTACCGACTGATGGAGAACATCTGGAACAGGATCAAGGGGGAGATCGAGGTGTCCGACTTCTCCCTCGTCGGCTACAGCCTCGGGGGGACCCAGGCGGCTTTCGTAGCGAAGCTGGACGAAGAGCGCAAACGCTTCAACTTCCGCAAAGTCCTGCTGATCAATCCGGCGGTGAACCTGTACACCTCAATGGCACGGATCGAGGCGCTCCTGGACAAGATCCCCGGCGGGCCGAGAAAGATCGGCGCCTTCTTCAACAGCATGTTAGCCAAGTTCACCGCGTTCTACCGCGAGGGGGATTTCATCGGCATTCACAACGAGTTCTTCTACGCGGCCTACAAGTCCAGGCTCCTGAGCGAGGATGAGGGCGGGGGACTGATCGGGCTCTCCTTCCGGATCAACGCAGCCGGGATGATCTTCGCCTCCGACCTCATGACCAACGGCGGTTACGTCGTGCCGAAGCACAAGGTCCTGGTACAAAGCGATCTCCTGGAGGATTATTTCCAGGTCTGCGTCCATCTCAGTTTCCTCGACTACTTCAACGAGTACTTCTACCCGTACTTCCTGATGCTGCGGCCGGGCATCACCTAGGAGGCGCTGATCGAAGCGGGGAGCCTCAAGACCATCGAGGGGTCTCTCAAATCGTCCCCGCGGACCAAGGTCTATCCCCGCGGTGGTCACCTGGGGAACCTCGAGTACCGGGACAACATGGCTTACATGGTCGACTTTGTCGGCTTCTTCAAATGACAGAGAGGTACACCACGATGGCTGCCACCATTTGCCGGGGCTTCCCGGTTATCCTCGCTTCTTGCCTGGCGCTGATACTTGCCGGGTGCGCCACGACCGCCGCCAATCTCCTTCCGGAGGAGCCGGCCATGCACTCGGTAAGCGAATTCAGCGACGACGACTACGTCGCCCGCGCCCCCGACCCTTGGGAGGGGTTCAACCAGAGCATGTACGGGTTCAACTATAACTTTGACAAGTACGTCTTCCTCCCGGTGGTAAGCGGCTACGAGTTCATCACCCCGACCTTTGTCCAGGAAGGCGTCACCAACTTCTTCAGCAACGTCGGGGAGGTCCGTACCCTCTACAACAGCCTCTTCCAGCTCAAGGCGGAAAAAGCCCTGATTACGCTCGGCCGCTTCGTCACCAATTCCACCATCGGCATCGGCGGCCTGTTCGACCCGGCCACCAGTTTCGGTCTACGGCAGCGGCAGGAGGACTTCGGCCAGACCCTCGGTGTCTGGGGAGTCGATACCGGCCCCTACCTGGTCCTGCCGATCCTCGGGCCGAACACCGTGCGCAGCGCCGGCGGTTTCGCGGTCGATGCCGGCATCCGCTACGCGATCATGAGCGCCATCGGCCCGTTTGACAACGTTGATGGCGGAAACGGCATCCAGGTGGGAATCTCGGCCCTGGAAGCCATCGACATGCGGCACAAGGAGAAGTTCCGCTACTATGACAGCGGCAATCCCTTCGAGTACTACCTGGTCCGCTTCCTCTCCCGGGAGACACGTGAGCTGGCGATCATGAAGTGACCAGTGGCAGCAGCGCGCCGGTAACAGGGATTGTGGTAAAATCGCGCGGTTCGGGTCTGCTGCAAAATAGGTATCGGACCTTTTTACGGTACCCTTTTACGAGAACGTATCGGTCTCCAGCTTCTCCCATATCTTTATCCAGCCACTGAGATCTTTCTCATTTTCCCGCAGGTTTCTTCTGGTAGCTGGTAGGGCCGTTTTCATAGCCTACTTGTTGGAGCCACCAAGCCGGATAAAAGACCGGTTGAGCGATGGCTGCCTTGGTGTTGATGTAGCCGTCGTTGTACTTGAGATAGAGCGTCTTTGCCAAGGTCCACCAGTCGGCAAGCACGGCGCCGGCATTTTGGTCGCTGTGCCGGGTAAGCATCTCGCGGGCCCCCTGCTGGTCGCCATTGTTCCAGAGCGCCAGCGCGTTTCCCTCGAGCCCTGCTTGGCTGCCGAAGGCGTTGCTTTCGAAGCGGTCGCGCACCGCACGGATATCCTGGATCATATACGAATACTTGAGCATGGAATAGTTGGCGACGTAGTTGAAGGCCATCCACATGCTGTCGCGGTCGAACGTGAGAATATCGGCCCTCTGGATGGAGCCGGGCAAATCCAGGGCGCCGGCATAGAAGGGCATGAGCACGGCGGTCGCCGGGCGGTCCGGTCCAAACCACACCACGCCGCCGATGGCGTCAGGCAGCCATGCGCGCGACTGATTCACATGCGCATAGACGCACCGGTAAATATTCAGGGGGCGCTCGAACTCCCCCACCAAGGTAGTCAGTTTCCCTTCCTTGTCGGCCACGGATTCGGCCTGCCCTTCGAACCGGTTGGGATCGCCAAACGGTCCGGCTGCCAGCCCCTTGGTCAAGTCGAACTCCGTGCCTTCGTAGTTGTCCCGATGGATCGCGAAGAGATCGCTCACGGACAGCTTCTTATCGGGGGTCACGGCAAAGGGATACGCGCGGGTAAACGCGCCTTCCGCCCACGGCGAAAGATTGAGGGATGGCGCAGCCAGCGACTGGGCGCGCCAGATACGGCGCAGCGAATAGTAGGGGTGGTGGAACTCGCCGTCGCCGTACACACTGGCGAAGTCCAGCGGTCCGCTCTCGGGTTTCCACCAGCCTTTCCCCTGGGCAATCTCGAAGATGTTCTGGGAAAACATCATGTCATCGGCGTTGGGGCGCACATCGCGGATGCGAAACTGGTTTGCGGCGACAAAGAACTGGTCGTCAGGCACGCGCTGGGCCACCCAGACACCGCCCGTCCCGTTCATATCATACCCCGCCATCTCCATGACCCAGCCTTCGTGTGGGTCTGCCACCAGCAGGGTTTCTCCCGTGCCGTAGTAGCCGTACTTTTCAATCAGCTCGCCCATGAGTTTCACCGCCTCGCGGGCGGTCTTCGTCCGTTCCAGCGCGACGCGGGAGAGCTCGGACGAGTAGAAGATGCGCTTGCCCGGTTCCGGCTCCGGGTGCACTTTCGCCTTGTCGGTGCACTCGCCGATGGACAGCTGGTGCTCATTCATGACTCCGTAATTGGCGTCAAAATAGGCATAGGTGTGGGCCACTTGGGGAATGAACCCCAAGGGGATGCTGGGCGGTACACCCGGGATGTCGTACCCCGGGCCGCGATCCTTCGTCACGATCCGGTGCGCTTCGCTCGTGCCCCATTGCGGCTTGAAGTCCAGTGCAGCGTTCGAATAGAACACCGCCCGGAGAGAACCGGGCTTGTGATCCATCGCCGGAACATAGATGAGGCTCGCATCGTTCAACCCGTCATCCGAGTGCGAGACCATCACCGACCCGTCGGCAGACGCAGCCTTGCCCACAATGGCCGTCGTGCAGGCGAAGACCGGCAGGGCCATGCACAGATACAGGACCAGCGTGAGCACCGAGAGCATACTCTTCATGCGCATAATCAGAATCATCTCCGCCCTCCATTCCGGTGAGAGTCCACACCAGTCCGTACCGGGGGCATGGCGAGCCGCGGCGGCTCGCCAGTGTGTGGCAGGTCCCGACGCCCGTCTCGGGCTATGCGTTCTGATGATCGTGACCGTGGGCCATCGGGTCCTGACACCGATGCAATGCCGGGCGCAGCACCCCCTTTTTTCTTATCGGCCGTATTGGGTGACCTCCGCAGGGTTTTCCACAGGGCCCTTCCGCAAGGATGGCATCCGAGAAACGCTGTGGCAAGAAAGTGAAATCGGCCTCTCGCAGAATCCATCAGTTACGAGCAAAAGGGAAACCCCGTCCGCGCGCGACCGCCTCATCGCGCTCAGTCCTTGCCCGTCTGCGGTTCCTGTGCCGCTTCTTGCTCCAGAGACCGCCAGTAACGTGCGAGAAGCTCCTCGCGGTTCTGGCGTAGGTCCAATCCGGTCGGCGCGGCGGGATATGGCGTATTGCCCATCAACCCTTTCCAGAGAATGCGATTGTAGCGTGCGAAATCGAAGCGGTCTTCGGCCGTGAA
Organism: Candidatus Methylomirabilota bacterium; assembly: GCA_026387775.1. Taxonomy (GTDB): domain Bacteria; phylum Methylomirabilota; class Methylomirabilia; order Methylomirabilales; family 2-02-FULL-66-22; genus 2-02-FULL-66-22. The sequence continues at coordinate 14,913 of JAPLLC010000038.1, forward strand.
ATCCATTCCCTCCGTGACCTGCGCCCAGTAGTTCGCGTCGTGCGTCGGCTTTGGCACGATCAGCCCGGCCGGCCTGGGAGGCAGCGGCAGTGTCGTGCGGTAGAGAATCGGGGCGGGAGTGGCGGTAAAGCTCCACGGGCTCGGCGTCGTGTTGAAGATATCGGCCATGGGCTTCGCGAGCGCGTCGTTCATGTTCATC
>JAPLLC010000038.1:15126-15595 GCA_026387775.1 Candidatus Methylomirabilota bacterium
CGTCGTTCATGTTCATCGGCGGGAGCCCCAGAACCTCTTCAATCGTGCGCAGGAAGTTGATGGTGTTGTACTGCGAGGAGACCAGCGCTCTTTGCTTCACGTAGGCACCCGCCACGAACGCGACGCTGCGGTGCGAATCGACGTGGTCGCCGCCATCCTGCGCGTCGTCTTCAATGACAAAGATCAGCGTGTCGTTCGCGTACCTGCTTTTTGAGATCTTCTCAACAAGCAAACCGACCGCATAGTCGTTATCCGCTTGCTGCAGTTCCGGAGTATTCACGCCGTCAATCGCGGTATCGTAGTTTCCGGTGTGATCGTGCATGAAGCGAACGAGGCTCAACGAAGGAAGTTCCGCTCCTCCGGCTTTGGCGTACTTGGCATCGAACTCTCGCTCCCACTCCTTGTACCGGTAATAATCCGGAAACGCGTTGTCGAAACCGCGGAAGTACGGATCGGTGTACGGGGCGAG
>JAPLLC010000171.1 GCA_026387775.1 Candidatus Methylomirabilota bacterium
AGAAGGCCGCATAGCCAAAGGACATCAGGCCCGTCCAGCCGTTGGTGATGTTGAGCCCCATGGTCAGAATGACGTAAATCCCGGCCAGTACCCCCACGCTCAGGATGTACTCGTTCTTAATCACCACCGGAAACGCCAGGAGCACCCCGAGGATCGGGAGCCAGATCCAGGCGTTGTCGCGCTGCGGTGTGAAGGCATACAGGGCCATGGTCTAGACCACCCGCATCTTGCTGCCCAGGAGTCCCTGTGGCCGCATGATGAGCACGGCCACCATCACCAGGAACCCGATGATGTCCCGGTATCCGGAGGCGATGAACTGTACCGTCAGATTCTCCACCACGCCGATGATTAAGGAACCCAGAATGGCGCCGGGGATGCTCGTCAACCCGCCAAAAATACAGGCTGCGAACCCCTTCATGCCTGCCGTGCCGCCCATCGTGGCCGACACAGCATTGTAGTAGACGCCGACCAACACCCCGCCTGCCCCGCCCAACAGCGAGGCCAAACCAAACGCGATGTTAAAAACACGATCCGCATTCACCCCCATGGCTTGAGCCGCCTCGTGATCTTGGGCCGTCGCTCGCATCGCCCGTCCGATCTTCGTCCCCTGGATCAACAATTGCAACCCGACGATGAGCACAACCACGATGCCCATGATGACCAACTGGAGGAGCGAGATCTGCGAGTTTCCCAGTTGAATGGTCTGTCCATAGAGCGACGGGACCGGCCGGTTTTCGGCCCCCCACACGATCATCACCGCCTCCTTGAGAATGATCGACATGCCGATGGTGATGAGCAGGGGAGGCATGTGCCCCACGTTGCGCATCGGCCGGAAGGCGATCTTCTCCATCAGAACGCCGAGAATCCACCCCGCCGCCATCCCCATCATCAAGGCCACGGGCCACGGGAGATTCCAGAGTGTCAGGGCGAAGTATCCCATAAACGCCCCGACCATGTAGACCTCCCCGTGGGCGAAGGTGACCAGGTTCATGGTACCGAAGATGATAACGAAGCCGATGGCCACTAGGGCGTAGAGGCTTCCTTGCGTCAGGCCGTTGATGAGTTGTTGTAGGAGCATGGACATTCCAGGGCTACGGTTAACGTATCACGGCGGGAGGGGACGCCCTCCCGCCGTGCGGGTGACATCCGGACAGGCCAATCCTACTTGTCGAGCAAGCTCCACGCCCCGTTCTTGACCACCAAGTAGCGGTAGTCGCGCTTCACATCCCGTCGCTCGGTGAAGCTGAACTTCCCTGTCATGCCGACGAAGTTCTGCATCTTGGCCAGCTCGTCCCGAATGGCTTTGCGATCGGTTCCGGCCTTCTCGATCGTGTTCGCCATGATGGTGATCGCATCATACGCGATGGCGGCGAACATGTTGGGGGCCACATCGTTGTTTCGCGCCTTGAAGGTCTTGATGAACTCTTGCACTTCGGGCCGCGGATCGGTTTCCATGAAGATAGTACTGCTGCGCAGCCCTTCCACCGAGCTGCCGCCCAGCTCCAGCAGTTTCGGCGAATAGAGCGAGCCGGGCCCGAACACCGTGACGTCATTCCAGCCCAGTTTCTCGCGCTGCTTGCTCATCAGGGCCCCGTCGTTATACATGGTGGCGATATACAGGGCGTCAGGCTTGGATCCGCGCAGCTTGGTCAGCACTCCCGTGAAATCTTTGTCACGGTCGAAATAGTTCTCGGTGGCCACGATCTCGGCCCCGTCCTCCTTGGCGCGCTTGATGTAATGCTGCTGCGCGGCGATCCCCCAGTCGTTGTTGATGTAAAGCACGGCCACCTTCTTCTTGCCGTCCTTCTTCACCGTGTAGTCGGCCATGAAGGCGCCTTCTTCCGCCTGCGTCCCGATGATCCCGAAGCTCCACTGGCTCTTGGGCGCAAATTCGGGGTGCGACGCCGTCGGGGAGAGTTGCACGAGACCGGCCCGGTCGTAGATCGGTTGCGCGGCCATGCAGGCCGTGCTGGTGAAGTCGCCGATGGTGGCCACGATCTTCGGATCGGAAGAGAACTTCTGGGCGATCTGGGCCGAGTCCTTGGGGTCGCTCTTGCTATCCTCGGCGACGATCACGAGCGGGCGCCCCTTGACTCCCCCCTTCGCGTTGATCTTCTCGACGGCGATATCCATCGCCTTCTTCCAGTTGGTCCCATACTCGGAATAGTTGCCCGTCAGCGGCGCGCTCAGACCGACATAGATCGGCTCCCCACTCCAGCCGACAGATGCAACGGAGAGTGCCACGACAAATGCAGCCACGATCACCCCAGCCCACTTGCTCCTCATACGATCCTCCTTGTTGCGCGGATCTATCCGCTTTTCTTGCGCTCTTGGGCGATCGCTCGAAAGCGAAACCCTATAGCGACACCCCATCTGGGTCCAAGACCTGTCCATGGACTGCGTAAGCTATGAAGTCGCGGAACGCCCAAGGCGTCGCAATCGTTCTAGGTATTCCAGGAAGAAAGCGAGGAACACCCCGACCAAGAGACTGATCCCGCCTGCGATCACCATGTTCAACTTAATTTGCGGTCTTGACCTCTGCTCTGCCGGGACTGCCCTGTCGAGGAGTTGCACCAAGGGTGTATCCCGCGCCTCGGTGATCTTCGCCTGTTCGTATTGCTGGGTGAGAAGCGCGAAAACCGTCTCTTGAATCTTGACCTCCCGGAAAAGGCGTCCGGACTCCATCGCAATCTCCGGGACTTTCACCGCTGGAATGCTAAAGTCCTGACGGTTCTGTCCTGGCTGCTTTGTTTCTGAGGGAAGGTCCCGCCCTGCGCTATACTGCATCTGGGCAAGTTGGCGCTTCAGCTCCTCAACGCGAGCCTTTTGCTGCAGAACCAGCGGGTTGTTCTCTGTCCCATACCCACGCAACGCCTCCAAAGCCACTTCCGCGGCAATAACTTGTCCCCTCAACCGAGAAGTCTCCGTAATGCCATCTCTGGCCTGCTCCTGCACACCTATTGCTTTATGCGTCTCCTGGAATCGACGAAGCGCGTCTTCCGCTTGCCGCAATGCCTTCTCGGTCTTGTCTAGCCGATCCCCAATAAAGGCCTTCTGCCGACTTCCCTCCGTCGTCCCGAACTTGGCGTACATTCGGTCCAGGTTCGCGATGAACGCATTGGCAAGATCGGCCGCGAACTTCGGATCTGGGTCTGCAACCTTCACCGTGATGACGCCTTCTTTCGATGTAGTGACATCCATCGAACCCCGAACGGCATTTATCGCCTGACTAGCAGACGTCGCCTTGTAGTGATCCGTCAGATTGAATCGATTCACAAGCTCCTCGGCCATCGTGCGGCTCTTCAGGATGGCGACGAACGTATCCTTGCTTGATCCGCTAGAAGTCAGAAGTCCGCCAGGGAATTGCGCGGCTCCTGCCCCACTGAGGGCCGATGACAGGGCACCGCCGCCCGACTCCTTGGGCGGGAGGATGGATGCCCGAGATTCGAAAATCCTTGTCGCAAAGAAATAGTCGTTGATTCCCGAGTAGAGAACCGCCACAACACACAGGCCGACGATCATCCAGCCGCGCTTCCTAAGCACCCACCAGTAGTCCAGCAGATTGGATCCCTCATCCCGCCAGTCTCTTTGAACGTCTGCCATCATGAATGAATATCCCCCTCATCGGGAATGCGATGTTTTTGATCCGTATTAAGCGGCGGAAAGCCGGACGCGGCTCTGTCCAGATCCATAATCAAGTGAGCATACAGGAAGTGAGGGAGAGCGGCAAGCAGTTTGGATCTTTCGGAAAAGCAATTGATCGTCATTCCCCACCAATTCGGCGGCGCGCGCCAATACGAACATCCCGCAAGCCGGTTTCTGATTTCCATTGACGCGCAGGCAAAGGTCGGAGGAAACTCAGGCGTAGATCTGCCAAGTCCGAGACCCTATTGCTCAGGAATTCCCAGGAACAAGGAGAAGATCATGCGACGAGGTGGCTGGTTGATGCTGGTGATTCTGGCGGCGGTGCTGGTCGCCGTGGCGCTCCCTGGCTCTAGCTTCGCGCAACAGAAGAAGATCGTGTTCTGGACCCACTGGGAGCAGAACCCCGAATTCAACAAGTGGTACGAGACCAAGGGCAAGGAATTCGCCAAGAAAACCGGGTTTGAAGTGGAACTGGTCACCGTTCCATACCAGGGATACGAGGCCAAGTATCTCGCCGCCTTCATGGCCAAGAACGGCGCCCCTGACATGTTCATGGGGATGACGCACCACTGGTGCGGACAGTACGATTTCTGCGACAAGATGCCCGCCGATCTGGCCAAGACCTGGGAGGATAATCTGCCCAAGTATATGTTGCCCGTTGGCATGTGGAAGGGTGTCCGCTACGGGATGCCGATCGAGCATGGCAATTTCCAGCAGATGTACATCAACGTGGATATGTTCAAGAAGGCCGGCCTGAACCCCGATCGGCCGCCCAAGACCTTCGACGAGTGGCTGGCGGCCATGAAGAAGTTGACCATTGCCGACCCCAAGGGAGGTGAGCCGACACAGGTGGGCTTCGCCATCCGAAGCAAGGGGCATCCCGTGGGGATCACGGATAAGTTCCTGCCCTTTGCCCACGCCTGGGGCGCCCGGATGCTGAGCCCGGATCTGGACAAGGCCACCGGCTATGCCAACAGCCCGCAGATGGTGGCCGCTCTCACCTTCTTTAGCGATCTGGTCCTGAAGGACAAGGTGGCCAGCCTGGCGTTCGGGAATCCCGAAGATGCCTTTGGCCAAAAGCGCGCTGCCGTGATCTTCCGCGAATCCTGGTTCTTCGGCTGGGCGAAGAAGAACGCGCCTGATGTGAGCGTCAAGGTGTTCGCCCTCCCGTGCGCCAAGGCGTGCCCGGGCGCCGGCGCGCTGTTCCCCTGGACGGACCTGGTCTACAAGAACAGCCCAAACAAGCAGATGGCCTGGGAATTCCACAAGTTCATCAGCAATGCCAAGGACGATCTGGAGCATCATCAGGTCGAGGGAATCCTCCCGGTCTGGACGGCGAATCTCGAGACCGCCTACGTGAAGTCTCGGCCCGACTACCAGTCCACGAAGGATATGCTCGCCCAACCGGTGCCACCGACCTACTTCCACCCGAAATCGAACGAGTTGGCCACCGCCTTCGGCGAAGCGGTTGTAGGCGCCCTGTTCGGCAAGGGCCAGCCAAAGCCCCTGCTGGACGACGCAGCCGCCAAGATGGATCGCATCCTCAAGGACTAGGGAGGCAGTTCGGCGGTTTGACGGTTCGGCAACTTGGCAACTGGGCTCACCGGTTGCCAGGTTGCCTATTCCCCCGATCGCCCGATCGCCCACTCGCCCGATTAGAGGGTTTCTACTCCCATGCGCCACTGGTTTCGCATTGCGTTTCCCAAGAGCTACATGGATCGCCAGCACCGTGCGGGGTTCCTGTTCGTCCTCCCCGCCCTGCTGTTCTTCGGCTCCGTCTTCATTCTGCCGCTCGCCCAATCCGTCATGTACTCGTTCTACCGGATCGCCCCCGGTGGAGCGAGCCAGTTCGTGGGCCTGCGCCTCTATGAAAAGGTCCTCACCGACTCCACCTTCTGGGTCGCCATAAAGAACACCGTCCAGCTCTTGCTCTTGTCGGTGCCCACCACGGTGATCTGCGCCCTGGCGGTGGCACTCGGTCTCAACCGGATCGCCAGCCTGAAGTGGCGGAACGTCTGGGCCGCCATGTACTTCTTGCCCTTCGCCACTTCGCTGGTCGCGGCCGCCCTCATCTGGCAATGGATCTACGACCCGGTCTATGGCTTCCTGAACTACGCCCTGTCGTTCGTCGGCATTCCGCCCCAGAAGTGGCTGCAGAGCCTGTTCCAGGTGCGCCCGGCCATCGCCGCCGTGAGCGTCTGGGTCCGGATCGGCTTCGACACCATGATCTTCCTGGCCGCGCTCCAAGCGATCCCGGAGCAGTATTACGAGGCGGCCAGCATCGACGGGGCCAATCCCGTCCAGCAACTCCGGCACATCACCTTGCCGCTGCTCAACCCGCAGATCCTGATGGTCTGCATTCTCGAACTCATTTTCAACTTCAAGATCTTCGATCAGGTGTACGCCACGACCCAGGGCGGACCGGCAAGCGCCAGTCAGACCGTCATCATGCTGCTGTATGACACGGCCTTCAAGTTCTTCCGATTCGGTGACGCCTCCGTCATGGCCGTGTTCGTCTTCATCACACTCTTAGTGGTGACCCTAGTGCAATGGCGCATCTTCCGGAAACCCGTCGAGTACTGAAGAACTGCTTATGAATTCCGCCGCTCCATCTCGCGACCGTTCTCCCCGCGCGGCCCTCACCGTTCGCCGTGTCTATTTTCGCTGGCTCACCGCTCTCTTGGTCGCGTGCGGTGCCATCACGATCTTCTTCCCCTTCTTCTGGATGGCGATCACCTCGCTGAAAACCGCCCCCGAGATCCAGCGTGTGCCGCTCCAGATCGCCCCCGACCACTGGTTCAACCTGACCAACTACTTCGAAGTCTTCAAGCGCGAACCCTTCATGCGGTACCTGCTGAACAGCGCCATCGTCGCCTCGATTGCCGCCGTGAGCAGCCTGGTGGTCTCCTCGCTGGCAGGATTCGGATTCGCGAAGTATCACTTCCCCGGACGGGACGTCTTCTTCCTCGCCATCGTCGGCATCCTGATGGTCCCCTTCCAGTCCGTGGTGGTGCCGCTGTACACCTGGATAAACCGCCTCGGGCTGCTCGACACCTACCTGGGCATCGTGGCCCCGGACTTGGTCAGCGTCTTCGGCGTCTTCCTGATGCGGCAGGCGATCGAGATGATCCCCAACGATTACATCGACGCGGCCCGCATCGACGGCTGCAGCGAGCTCCGGATCTTTTTCTCGGTGATCCTGCCTTCGGTGAAGCCGGCCATGGCCACCTTGCTGATCATTAAGTTCATGTGGAACTGGAACGAGTTCTTCTGGCCGCTGGTGGTGATCAACAGCGCCAAGATGAAGGTGGTCACCATGGGCCTGATGAGCTTCACCAACATGTACTTCATCGAATATAACCTCCTCACTGCCGCCGCCGTGATCAGCATCCTGCCCATCTTGCTCATCTTTCTCACGCTGCAGCGCTGGGTGGTCCAGGCCGTGGTGATGAGCGGCCTGAAGGGGTGAGGCGTTTGGGATTTTAGATTTACGATTTTCGAGTGGGGGACCGGACTTCAAATCGAAAATTGCAAATCTAAGATCGAAAATGGGGGGTGATCGGATGCCAGCACGAAAAACGACGGTCGAGGCATTCAACCAGCCGGGGATGGCGCGGACCCGCGCCCTGGTGAAGGCCATGGGTTACGACACCGAGGATCTGCGCCGGCCGCGGATCGGCGTGGCCAACTCCTGGAGCGAGACCAGCCCCGGTCACATCCATCTGCGGGCTGTGGCTGACGCGGTCAAGGCTGGCATCTGGCAAGCGGGAGGCACCCCCTACGAGTTCGGGGGTTTCGGCCAGTGCCCCATGGACGTGGGGCACGGAGGTATACGCTACGACACCCCGACCCGTGACGTCATCGCCGCCGATGTGGAAACCTGCACCGAGATCCACTGCTTCGACGGCCTAGTCCTGATCAGCAGCTGCGACAAGAACGTCCCCGGCCATCTCCTGGCGGCGGCCCGGCTCAACCGTCCCGCCATCCTGATCTCAGGCGGGCCGATGCTGGCAGGACGGCACCAGGGAAAGGATGTGATCATCACCGATCTGGACGCCGAGACCTGGGCCTGCGGCGTGGGACACCCGCGACTCTCCGACGATGCCCTCGCGGAGCTGGAGGAAGCCGTCTGTCCCACCGCCGGCTCCTGCGCCCTGCTCGGAACCGCCAACACCATGCAGTGTCTGGCGGAGGCGGTCGGCCTGGCGTTGCCGGGTTCCGGGACGGCCCCCGCCGTGTCGGCCCAGCGCCTCTGGTTTGCCAAGCAGACCGGGCGTCGGATCGTCGGCATGATCCAGGAGGGCCTCCGGGCCCGTGACATCCTGACGCCCGCCGCCCTGCAGAACATGATCCGCGTGCTGCACGCCATCGGCGGATCGACCAACGCCGTGCTGCACATCCTGGCCCTCGCCCAAGAGCTCGACCTCGGCGCGTCGATCACGCTGGAGACGGTGGCGCAGCTCTCCACCGAGATCAGCTGTCTCGTGAACGTCCGACCCAACGGCGCTTACACCATGGCCGACTTCGACGAGGCCGGAGGCGTCCCGGCCGTGATGGCGACGCTGGGGGACCGCCTCGATCGGAGCTGCCGCACCGTGACCGGCAAGACCGTCGCGGAGAACCTGCAGCCCGCCCGGGTTCGCCGGGCCGAGGTGATCCGCCCCCTGGATCAGCCGGTCTTCCGGGGCGGCCTGGCGATCCTGCGCGGGAGCCTCGCCACCTCCGCGGTCGTCCGTCCCACCGTCGTGCCCGAGCAGATGATGACCCACACGGGACCAGCCCGGACGTTCGACTCGATGGAGAGCTGTCTGCAGGGACTGGAGAATGGTCGGGTCAAGGCAGGCGAGGTGATCGTGCTCCGCTACGAGGGGCCCCGGGGCGGACCGGGCCTGACCGAGGTGTTCAAGGTCCTGGGGTACATGGGCGCTCTCGACCTCGATAAGACCTGCGCGCTGGTCACCGACGGGAAGATCTCCGGCTTCGCCAAGGGGCCCTTCATCTGCCAGGTCTCGCCCGAAGCCGCGCTGGGTGGCCCGATCGCCCTGGTCCGGGGCGGCGACCAGATCGAGGTGGACATCCCGGGTCGTCGCCTGAACCTTCTCGTTCCGCCCGAGGAACTGGAGACCAGGCGCCGAGGCTGGACCTGCCCGCCTCCTCGCGTCGCCCACGGCTTCCTCAGCCTTTACGCCCGTCTGGCCGAACCTGCCGAGCGCGGTGGGGGACTCCCTGCCCGATTAAACGGCTGAGGCGATTGGGAGCAGGGGGGCAGGGGAGCAGGGGAGCAAGGGAGCGGAGGAGAAGGGGATTCACGGTCCGAGGCCTAAATCTCAGTATGGCGATCCTCTGGTTGTCCTGCTCCCCCGCTCCCCATAGCCTCAGCCGCCGATGGCCGACATGGACCGATCCGGTTTGACGAAATCTGGCTGGTTGATCTTGTGACCCGCTTCCTTCTTCCAGACGGTGGCGATGATAAAGTCCGCAAGATCCTCGTCGGAGGCGCCCGACCGGAGAAGTCCTTTCAGGTCGTGCTCGGTCAGCGAAAAGAGGCAGGTCCGGAGGTGGCCATCCGCCGTGATCCGGACCCGGTTGCAGCTCTCGCAGAACGGCTGGCTGACGGAGGCGATGATCCCGATCGATCCGCGTCCGTCGGCGAAGTGATGGACGGTCGCCGGCTCCGACCCGTTGCCCTGTTCGCTTCGCAGCGGATAGACCGCATGCACCCGGGCGTGAATCTCGGCGCCGGGCACGACCGTGTCCATGGTCCACCGCCCCTGCGCGTCGAGAGGCATATACTCGATGAAGCGGACCTGAACGTCCTGTTCGCGCCCCAGACGTGCGAAATCGGCGATCTCGTCGTCGTTGTAGCCCCGCATGATGACGCAGTTCAGCTTGATGGGGTTCAGACCGGCTTCCCGCGCGAGCCGGATCCCCGCCAGGATCTTCGACACCAACTGGCCGTCCCGCCGCACCATGCGCTCGAAGCGCTCCGGCCGGAGCGAATCCAAGCTGACATTGATGCGCTTGAGGCCCGCATCCGCCAGACGCTGGACCTTCTCAACCAGGAAGAACCCGTTGGTGGTCATGGAGAGGTCCAGGGTCGCATCCAAACGGAGCAGCCCGGCGATCAGCACCTCGACATCCTGCCGCATCAGCGGCTCCCCGCCGGTCAGTCGGATCGTGTGGATTCCGAGACCGATGAAGATGCGCGCCAGATGCAGGATCTCCTCATAGGTCAGGATCTCGCGTCTGGGAAGCCAGGGCAAGCCCTCGGCCGGCATGCAGTAGATGCAGCGGAAGTTGCATCGATCTGTGAGGGAGATCCGGAGGTCGTCGATGGTTCGCCCGAACGTATCCTTCAATCGAGACACAACGCACTTCCTATTCCGGAATGGCCCGGCACCGCGGCGAGCCAAGACGCGCCGCCGTGAATCCTGCCGTTATGGGGTCGCGGCGTCCTGCGCTCCGGGTTGTCCAGCGGCCACGGGCTGCTGCGCCGGCGCCGCCACCAGGGCCGGCGTATCCGGGGTCGGATAGAACCCCTCGGCGTGCAGCGCCGTCTGATCGAACACCAGCCCCAGGCGGTTGAAGGCCCCGATCTCGAAGTTCCCGGTCCACATGGTGATGGCGTCGAAGGGGCAGGCCTCGACGCACAGATTGCAGTACATGCAGAGATTGTGGTCAATCACGAACTCGACCGGGTGTCGCTCCTTCCCCTTCCCCGCCCCGACAATCGCGATGCAGCGCGTGGGGCAGACCTTCGCGCACGCGTCGCATGCGGTACACTTGAGCTTCCCGCTGCCAAGATCAACGGTCAGCACGTGCCGATTGAGAGAACGCAACGGAAGCGTCCGTCGCACGGTCGGATACTGCACCGTCACTGCGTGGCTGAACAGGTGGCGCAGGGTGACCCGCATCGCTCCCAGGATGGTGAATAGCCCAGCCCAGACATCGCACGCAAAGCCAATCATGCATGCCCCTCCGCTTCGTCATCGCCGGCGCCCCGACCGCCCGCCACGTCCTCACCCCTCGACCGGCCCGAAATCAGGACCACGCTCCGCCCTCCCTACAGGTCCGTCTCTGCCGGCGTCACCTCTGGCACAAGCACCGGTGGATGCTTCTTCTTGGCAATCGTCTCCTGGGATATTTTCTCTTGGAGCTTCATCACCCCGAAGAGCAGCGCCTCCGGTCGGGGAGGACATCCCGGAACGTACACATCCACGGGTATGACCCGGTCGACTCCCTTCACCACGTGGTAGGCGTCCCAATAGAAGGGACCGCCCGAGATGGCACACGCCCCCATGGCGATGACCCACTTGGGATCCGCCATCTGCTCGTATAATGTCTTGATCCGCGGGGCCATCTTCTCGGTGACCGTCCCGGCCACGATCATGACATCCGACTGTCGCGGCGAGGGACGAAAAACGCCGGCGCCGAACCGATCCATGTCGAACCGGGCCGCACCGGTGGCCATCATCTCGATGGCACAACACGCCAGGCCGAAGGTGACCGGCCAGGGCGAATTCCGTCGTGCCCAGTTGAAGATCAAGTCCAGCGACGTGGTCACCACACCGGGCTCGAATCGTCCTTCCAGTACACTCATACGGAAACTCCTTTACCTTCGGCCCAGGTGATCGCGCCTTGTCCCCTCACCCCGCCACCTTTGCGTTCGGTCGCGCACTCCGATGAGGTAGCATCCGTAAATAAACTCTATTCCACCAAGATGCGAAAGTACAACAGAACCTGATACGACTGTCAAGCCAGAATGGCTCGTCCCGGTCGTCACGCCGCGCACCCTCCACTGGAATTCTCCGTCGATTTCAGGGAAATCGGAGCTTGGTCGGGATTCTGGCCCGCGGCAAACGCAGCCATCGCTTCGGAGAGGAGCTCGCCCGGGCAGGCTCGGTACTTCGGAGACAGATGGAATACCGCAAGATGGCGGGCCCCGGCAGCGGTCGGGATACGCCGCCTCACAGTAGAACAACTCCGCCCCACGCGCCAGGTCGACGATCCGCTCCCGGTTCTCGGCCGAATCCACGGCGTCCGTGACGTAGGCAAGTTTCTGGCCGGGGCTTACCCGGACCACCTCACGTCGTAGCGTTTCGACCGGGAAGATCCGCTCCCTGCGCTCCCCCTCGCAGGACCACGCGATCCGGATCGGATACTCATCCGCCTCTCCGCGTCGCAGGGCGCGCTTGAGGTCCATCAGCCACGGCCCGACGGATAGCCCCAGCGCCTCCAGCCGCACCTTGTCCACGTTGAGGTGCGCCGGCTCCTCCAGGGCAAAGGCGAGACACGGAATCCGGTGGTCGAGATGCGTCCCTCGAACACGGAGTCGCGCTTCCGCCAGGATGAGCCCCGAGAACGGGACCACCTCCGGATCGTCCCGGCGCAGGAAGCCTTCGGGGCACGAGAAATGCGCGCACAGGATGGAGTCCGGACGGATCTCCCGGACCTCGATGCTCAGGCTGTACCCCTCCACGAGGTTCCAGGTGTACCCACGGAGCTTTCCCTCCATGTGGTCGATGAACCCCGGAGGGCCGTACATCCGCAACCCCTTCTTCCGGCCGAGGAGCACTCGCAGGAGGTGGTCAAACCCGATGAGGTGGTCGAGGTGGGCGTGGGAAACGAAGACATCCGAGATCTTGAGGAGGCGTCCGGCGGAAAGGCTGCTGATATCTCCCAGGTCAAAGAGGAGGGCGCGGCGCTCCCAAGGGAGTCCCACGTAGAGCGCCGGATCCCCGAAGACGTCGTTGACGAGGAATGACCGGAAGCTGCTCGCCATCCGCTCTCCCGCCTTCCGGCCGCTACTGACCTGACACCTGATTCGCCCCCTCCACCCGTTTCCGCTCCATCTCGATAGTCGGCGCCAGTCGCTGCTCCAGCCCGCTCTTCGTCAGATCTACCGGTGCGCCGGATTGCGCGCCCGCCGGGCCTCCGGGCACCGTCCGGAGGGCATCCTGAGCCCGACCCGCCTCGCCCAGATATCCCACGATCAGGTATCCGACAAGGGCCAGGGCCAGGAGGAGACCCGCGATGCCGAGGATCCTCATCCGCCATCCTTTCGATCGGTCCTATGCATTCGACCGCATCCTGTTCGCTCAGGCTGCTCAAAAAGGTCCAGATGCAAGGCGGCGCGCGAAGGGCCGAGCGAGGCGTACTCTAGGTACGCCGCAGCGAGTGCCCGAGCGTGCCAACGCAGCAGATGGGCCTTTTTCACAGCCTGCTAAACCTCGACCGGGAACCCTCGCGACATCCACTCCTGGATACCACCCTCCAGGTTGTAAATGTCCGTCAGCCCGACTGCGGCTGCCATGTCGCACGCCACCGCGCTCCGAATGCCCTGGGCGCAGTAAAACACGACGCCATCCCCGGTCAAGTACTGTCGGGGGGACAGGAGCAGGTTGTTGAGCGGCACCAACGTGGCACCCGGGATGTGTCCCTGCTCCCACTCGGCGGGCTCCCGCACGTCGATCCACTTCAGGCGATTCTTCTCCAGGAGATCCTTCCCGTCCACGACATCGATTCGCTCGAAGGGCTCACCGCTCTGCTGCCTCGGCATCACTCCTCCTTTGAGGCCGCCGTCGTGGTCTTGAACTCTTCCTGGGTCTTGTAGGCACCGCCGATCTTCATCGTCTCTCGCTCACAGCCGCCGTCTCACACGAGCCCGGCCCGGCGCAACACGGCCAGGCTCGATGCCCGCGCCTCGCGAGCAACTCGGAGAGGCTCCTGCTTCCAGTATTGCGGCCGGAAGATCTCCACCGAAAACCCGCCGGTGTACCCGATCGCGCGCAGATTCTGGAGGATCCCGTTCAAGGGGAGGATACCCTTTCCCGGATAGAGGCGCAGCGCGTCATGCATCTGGCGGCGCGGGGCGCGCTCCACGTCGTTGATGTGGACGATGAAGATCCGGCGCGGATCCACCTGCCGGATGGAGGCGAGGGTGGACCCTCCGGCGAAGAAGTGAAAGGTGTCCAGCACCAGCCCGACGTTTGGGCGGGCCACCTTCTCGACGATGGCCGCGCACTGCGCCAGCGTGTTCACCGTACAGTCGGCAAACCCCAGGAACTCGTAGGCCAGACGAACCCCGTGCGGTGCGGCGATGCGCGAGAGCTCGCGCAAGATCCGGACCGACTCACGATCGATCGCCGCCCCGGAGACCCCCTTGGGGCGCGGGCTGGGGACCACCAGCACCGTCTCGCAGCCGATGGACTCGGCAACCCGGCAGAGCCGCTGGAACTCCTCCAGCATCCGGATGTGGCCCGCCGGGTCGTTGAAGATGATTCGCTCGACCGAATTCAGCGTGGCCGGCCGCACCCCCGCCCGCTTGAGGTCGCGCCGCAGTGCCGGCAGCCCTCCCGTGTCCAGGTAGCCGATCAGCTTTGCCGCCCAGATCTCGACGAAGTCGAATCCTGCCTTCCCTGCCACGGCAATGTCCGTAGCCAAGTCCGCCGTGAGTGTCGTAGCCCCGTTCAGTCCAAGCTCCATATGGATTCCCTCCAGTACAACGAGAAGCGAATAAGCGACTGCCACACTCTAGTCAGGCTGCCTCCGGCGGTCAAGCCCTTTCCGCCCCCTCGCGGCCTCCCCCGTTCCGCCTTTATGAAAAGCGCTGGCGGCAGACGGACTTGACAATTCGGCAAGAGCGCGGTATTCACCCAGCGCACTGTCCGTGCGGAACCCGAACTTCATGCACCCCAGGAAGGGAGATACCATGCATATGCACCCCGCCGCCGAGATCGGAATGCCGCTTGACGCCGTGGATACGCCCGCCCTCCTCGTGGATCTCGATGCGCTCGAGCGAAACATCCAGCGGATGGCGAAAGCCGTGACTCAGTCTTCGGTCACGCTGCGCCCGCACGCCAAATCCCACAAGTGTCCCGTCATCGCCCTCCGCCAGATGGCGGCCGGTGCGATCGGGGTCTGCTGTCAGAAGGTCGGCGAGGCCGAGGCGATGGTATATGGCGGCGTCCCGAACGTGCTGGTGAGCAACCAGATCGTGGGGACCGGCAAGATCGCCAGACTGGTCGCACTCGCCAAGCAAGCGTGGGTCGCGGTCTGCGCTGACCACCCCGCCAATGTGCAGAGCCTGAACGAGGCCGCACCCGCCTTTGGCGTGCGTCTCCCCGTCCTGGTCGAGAGCAACGTCGGGATGGACCGTTGCGGCGTCGAGCCCGGAGAGCCCGTCGTGGCTCTGGCGAAGCAGATCGCGGCCTCGCCCGGGCTTCGCTTCGCCGGGCTCCAGGCCTATCACGGTTCCGCACAGCACCTCCGAGAGTACTCCAAGCGAGAGGAGGCCATCGGCCTCGCCGTCGCCAAGATCTCTCAGAGCGTAGAACTCCTGAGCCGCCACGGGCTCGCGTGCGAGATGATCACGGGCGCCGGGACCGGCACCTACCGGTTCGAGGCCGCCAGCGGTGTCTACACCGAACTGCAGGCTGGCTCCTACATTTTCATGGACGCCGATTACGCAAAGAACCTCGCACTGGACGGCAACCCAACATCCGATTTCGAGCATAGTCTTTTCGTCTGGGCCACCGTCATGAGCCGCCCGACGAAGGAACGCGCCGTATTGGACGCCGGCCACAAGGCGCTCAGCATTGACGCGGGGTTGCCTTGGGTCGCCGGAATGCCAGACGTCGAGTATATCCGGGCGGCGGACGAACACGGTAAGCTCACTCTCCGCGACCCGAATCGCGCCTTGGAACTTGGGAGTAAGCTTCGCTTGATCCCGGGACACTGCGACCCCACCGTGAACCTGTACGACTGGTTTGTCGGCTACCGCAAAGATCGGGTGGAGGCAATCTGGCCCATCGCGGCCCGCGGCGCTAGTCGCTGACGGATGTCTACCGGACGCCCACGATAACCTCTGGGCCTCGATCTTTCGAGGACTCCGCCGGGAATCAGAACGCCCCGGTCGCCATGTGGCGGCCGGGGCGTTCTTGTCTTCATCAGATGGTCGTAATCGAGGAGTTCTCAGCCCTGAGCGTAGACGGCGTTGGCCGCCGCGATTCCCGAGCCGCAGGAGAATCCCTCGTTCGGCAAGATCCGCTCCAACGCGGCGAGCAGGAGCAGGACGCTGTTCGGCCGGGAGTTCACCCCCATCAGCCCGATCCGCCACACCTTACCCTTGAGCACACCCAGCCCGCCGCCGATCTCGATCCCGAATTCTCGGAGCAGCCGCCCCCGCACCTTGGCATCATCCACGTCCGCGGGAATCTTCACGGTGTTCAACGTCGCAAGCCGATACGGCGCCTCGACGTGCATCTGAAGCCCCAAGGCCTCCAGCCCAGCCACCAGCGCCAGATGGTTCAGCCGATGGCGCGCGAACCTCGCCTCCAGCCCCTCCTCCTCTACGATCCGGAGCGCCTCCAGTAGCGCGTAATAGAAAGTGATCGGCGGGGTGTGGTGGTAGGCCTGATGTGTCTCCCAGTACTCCGCAAACAGCGGCACGTCGAAATAGAAGCTCTGGAGCTTCCGCTTGCGGCCCCGAGCCAGCTCCATCGCCCGCGCCGAGAGGGTGATGGGGGCCATCCCCGGCGGGGCGCTCAAGGCCTTCTGGGTCCCCGAATAGCACACGTCCACCCCGTGCCGATCCACCTCGACCGGATGCCCGGCCAGGCTGGTCACGGCATCGAGCACAAAGGTGGTCTGGTAACGCTCCGCGACCTGTCGGAACCCCTCCAGCGGCTGCAGCACGCCGGTGGACGTCTCGGCATGGACGACGGCGAACAGCTTGGCACCGCTCGCCTTTTTGAGGGCGGCCTCGATCTGCTCGGGAAAGATCGGCCTTCCCCATTCCGCGTCGATCCGGATCAGCGTGGCGCCACACCGCTCGACGATCTGCGCCATCCGGTCCCCAAAGGCGCCGTTGACTCCGATGATCGCTCGATCCCCTGCCTCCAGGAGGTTGATCAGCGCCGCTTCCATTCCGGCCATCCCCGTTCCCGAGAGGGGAAACGTGGCGGCGTTCAAGGTTCCGAATGCCAGGCGAAGCAGCCGCGTGATCTCGCTCTTCACCTCCACCAGGCTCGGGTCGAAGTAGCCGACCATCTGGGCGCTCATGGCCCGCAACACCCGGTCCTCCACGTTACTGGGACCCGGCCCCAGCAGCAACCGCGCCGGGGGATGGAACGTCGTGGATGTCGTCATGATTCGCTCCTCTCTGCTCAGGAGATGTTGAAGTATTTTGCCTCCGGGTGATGCACGATGATCGCCGAGGTGGATTGCTCGGGGTCGAGCTGGAACTCCTGGCTCAGCTCTACCCCGATCCGCCCCGGATCGAGCAGCGTGAACAGCTTGGCTTGATCCTCCAGGTTGGGGCAGGCGGGATAGCCCGGGCTGTACCGCGACCCTCGGTAGCCCTGCCGAAAGACTCGCGTGAGATCAGGGGAATCCTCTCCCGCGATTCCCAGCTCCTCCCGCATGCGCCGGTGCCACAGCTCCGCCAGCGCCTCCGCCGATTCCACCGATAGCCCGTGCAGGTACAGGTAGTCGGTGTAGTTGTGCTCCTCGAACAACTCGCGCGTGGCCTCGGACGCCTTCCGCCCGATCGTCACCAGCATGCACCCCAGCACATCCATCCGGCCAGACTCCATGCCGGCGAAGAAGTCCGCCAGACAGAGCCGCCGGCCCCCGGCCTGACGGGGGAAGGTGAATCGCACCCGAGGCGTCCGCCCGTCCTCGGCAAACACCACTAAGTCGTTGCCGTCCGACTGGCACGGGTAGTAGCCGTACACCACCTGCGGCTGGAGGATCTGCTCCGCGTGGCATCGCGCCTTCCAGCGCTCGTAGATCGGCCGAACGTGGGTCTGGATCAGCTCATCGAAGTGATCCCGGTCTCCCCTTCCCCGGTGGAACTGCCATTGCGTCCGGAAGAGCGCCACCTCGTTCACGAAGCCGAAGACGTCGTCCAGAGAGATGCCAGTCATCACCCGAGAGCCGAAGAATGGCGCTACCGGGATGGGCACGTCCGCTCGCACGTCGCTTTGGACTCGCGCCGCGGACACCGCCGGAGCCGCCGGCCGCAACACCTCCGCCTGGGCCGCGCGCTTCCGCGGCGCCGCGACCCGCTGGGCCTGCCCCTCCACACGGTCGCGCGCCATGATCTCTTCCATCAGGCGGAGTCCATCGAAGGCATCGCCGCCATAATGGACTTCCCCCTTGTAGATCGCGCGCAGGTCTCCCTCCACATAGCCGCGGGTAAGCGCGGCCCCGCCCAGGATCACCGGGAACCGGTCCAGCTCCCTGGCGTTCAGCTCCTCCAGGTTTTCCTTCATCACCAGCGTCGACTTCACCAGCAGGCCGCTCATCCCGATGGCGTCCGCCCGGTGCGTGAGCGCCGCCTCGACGATGTTGTGGATGGGCTGCTTGATGCCGAGGTTGATCACGCTGTATCCGTTGTTGCTCAGGATGATGTCCACCAGGTTCTTCCCGATGTCGTGGACGTCCCCCTTGACCGTGGCCAGGACGATCTTGCCCCTGCTCTGCCCGTCCGACTTCGACATGAACCGGTCCAGATATCCGACGGCGGTCTTCATCACCTCCGCCGACTGGAGCACGAAGGGAAGCTGCATCTGGCCGCTGCCGAACAGCTCTCCGACCGTCTTCATGCCGTCCAGCAGGATCTCGTTGATGATGATCAGGGGGTCGTGCCTCCGGAGCGCCTCGTCCAGGAGGAGCTCCAGCCCCGGCTTCTCCCCCTCGACGATCCGCGCCTTCAGACGCTCCTCCAGGGTCCGGGAGACCTCGCTCGCCACCGTCGTCTTGCCCGTCCCCGCCTTCTCGAACAGGCCCATGAACTCCGTGAGGGGGTCGTAGTCGTCCCGTCGCTCGTCGAAGATGAGCTGGCGCGCCACCTCTCGCTGTCTGGGATCGATCCGATGCAGGGGCAGGATGCGCATGGCGTTGACGATGGCCGCGTCCAGCCCGGCCTCGATCGCCAGATGCAGGAATACGCTGTTCAGAACCTGGCGTGCCGCCGGCTTCAGGCCGAAGGAGACGTTGCTCACCCCCAGGATCGTGAAGACCCCCGGCAGTTCGTCCTTGATCCGGCGGATGGCCTCCAGCGTGGCGATGCCGTCCTTTCGCAGCTCCTCCTGGCCGGAGCTCAGCGGGAAGGTCAACGCATCGAAGATGAGGTCGGAAGGTTCCAGACCGTAGCGCTTGACCGCCAGGTCGTGGAGACGGTGAGCCACCTTCAGCTTCCAGTCCAGCGTGCGAGCCTGCCCCTCCTCGTCGATCAAGAGGGCGACGACCGCGGCGCCGTAGCGCTTGGCCATAGGGAAGATACGGGCCGGCCGGCCGGCATCCCCATCCTCCAGATTGACCGAGTTGATGACCGCCCGCCCACCGATTCGTTTCAGCGCCGTCTCGATCACGGGCACCTCGGTGGAGTCGATGACCAGGGGAAGGGTGCACTGGGTGACGAAGCGGCGCACGACCTCGTCTACGTCCGCCACGCCGTCCCGGCCGACATAGTCCACGCACACGTCCAGAACGTGTGCACCCTCCCTGGCCTGCTCCCGGGCCATCCCCACCATGCCGTCGTAGTCGCCGGCCAAGAGATACTCCCGGCACTGCTTCGACCCATTGGCGTTCGTCCGCTCTCCCACGATGAGGAAGCTCTTATCCTGTCGAAACGGGGCGCTCTGATACAGGCTGGACGCGCCGGGCACGTATTCTGGCCTCCGGAGTCGCGCTTCGCGCCGGCCGATCATCTCCACCACGCGCTTCAGGTGGGCGGGCGTCGTCCCGCAGCAGCCGCCGATGACGGAGACGCCGTGCTCTTCAACAAAGATCTTGTGGAAGGCGGCCAGCTCGTCCGGGGTGAGGAGGTATCTCGCGTGTCCGCCCTCCATCCGCGGCAGTCCCGCGTTTGGCATGCAGGAGATGGCCGTGCGGCAGTGCCGGCTCAGGTAGCGTACGTGCTCCATCATCTCCTGTGGGCCCGTGGCACAATTCAGCCCGATCACATCCAGACCATAGGGCTCGAGCGTGGTGAGGGCCGCACCGATCTCGGTCCCCAGGAGCATGGTCCCGGTCTTCTCCATCGTCACCTGGACCATGAGGGGGACGTCGGCACCGGACGCCCGCATGGAGTCTCGGCAGCCCACGATTGCCGCCTTGGCCTGCAGGAGGTCCTGGCAGGTCTCGATCAGGAGTACGTGCGCCCCGCCTTCCAGGAGGCCCCGCGCCTGCTCCGCGTACATGGAGACCAGCTCGTCCCAGCCGATCTGCCCCAGGGACGGCAGACGCGTGCCGGGACCCATCGAGCCCACCACGAACCGGGGATGCTCCGGGGTCGTGAAGTCGTCCGCGACCTCGCGAGCCAGTTTCGCGGCGATCCGGTTGATCTCGTAGGTTTGATCCGCCAGGTCGTACTCCCCCAGGACCAGACGGCTCGCGCCGAAGGTGTCGGTCTCCACCGCATCGCAGCCGACCGTGAGAAAGCTGGCATGGATCTCGCGAATCACCTGCGGGCGGGTCAGGACGAGATACTCGTTGCACCCCTCCTTTCCCCCGAAGTCGTCCAGGGCGAGACTCCGGTCCTGGATGGATGTGCCCATGGCCCCGTCGAAGATGAGCACGCACTCGCGCAGTCTCTGTCGGAACTCTGCGGTCGCTCTCGTCACGTGGTCATCCTCGGGTGGCCCGCCTTCGGGAGCGCGGAGGCCATCTCGGCCGCCTCGACCCCCTGGATCACGCGGAAGAGGAGCTGAAGCTTCGGGATGGCGACGCCGTGTGCGTCCGCCAGGCGGACGACGTGGCCGATGACATGATCGGCCTCGGTCTTCCGTCCCCGCTCCAGATCCTGCAGGGTAGAGATCTTCACTCCGGTCATCCCCCGCTCCTGCATGATCCGCCCGCGGGCCATGACCGACTCCACCGCGACGTCAACCGGCTGGGAGCATAGCGTCTTCACCGGGAAGCCCTGACAATCCACCAGGGGAATCCCCAGCCGCTCGGCCACCCGGGCTACCTCGTGGCTCAGCTCCACGAAAAGCGTGGCCAGCGTCAGATCCTGATACATCTCGTGGATATGCAGACGGGTCACGCAGGACAAGGCGGCAGCCGGCACCATCTGGTTCAGCTTGCACCAGATCACGCTTCGGATCTCGTCCCGAACCTCGATGGGCAGCCCGGCCTTGCGGAACACGTCGGCGATCGCCTCGATCCGCTCCGACCGTCGCCCATCAAACTCGCCGATCCAGGTCCCTCCCTCGTTCGTGTGGATCACCCGGCCCGGCTCCGGCATCGCGGCCCCCACGATCGTGGCCGCACCCACCACTGCTTCCCGTCCAAATGCCTCGCCCAGCGCCTCGTCTTTCCGTCCCCCGTTCTGGACCGAGATCGCCGCACCGATCCGGCCGCGGAGGTGCCCGAGCGACGCCAGCGTCTCCCGGGTGTCATAGCTCTTTACCCCCAGGATCAACAGCTCCGCCGAGGTCACCTCCGCCGGCTCCCACACGGCCCGGACCCCGAGGATCACCTGATCCCCCCGCATCCCCCCGATGCGAAGCCCCTGTTTCCGAATCGCCTCCGCGTGCGCCCGGCGGGTCAGCAGCGTCACATCCTCCCCCGCCAGGGCGAAATATCCTCCGAGGACGCTGCCCAGCGCCCCCGCCCCCACGATCACCGTCTTCACGTCATGGCTCCCAACGTGCTCCGCACTATTCACAAGCTATGCGACCAAGCAGAGCGCATTCATTCGAGCGGCCCCCAATCCTCACGACAAGACGTCCGTCATGCCCCGCCCGCCGGCGCAATCACTGCAATTTATCACTTTCAGAGTCCCTCCACAAATCGATTGCTAAAGACTGCTCCGACGTCCACCGGCTTCTTCAGCAGACCCAGCTCCAAGTACGTCTTCCCCACTTTCCGGAGAACGTCCATCTCGAACCAGCCCAGCCCGTGCTGCTTGGTTCCCTCGCTCACGGTGGACGCGTTTCGGATCTTGATGATCTCCAGGTTTCGCTTGACGTCCTGCCCGTCGGTCGCGTACTTCACCGCCAGCTCGGCCGCCTTGGCCGGGTTGTCCAGCATCCACTGGCTCCCCTTCCGGTACGCGCGCAGGAACCGTCGCACCAGATCCGGCTGTTTCAGGGCCGTCTCGGTACGGACCGCGAATACGTCCGTGGGGATGTCCAGATAATCGCGCGCCCAGATCGCGTTGACCTCGCCCAGCCCCTTCTGCTGCGCCGCCCAGAGGCCGGTATCTGTCGCCGCCGTGGCATCCACCTTCCCCTCCAGCAGGGGTCCGAAGTTCAAGACACCGGTCGCCACCACCTCCACATCCGACTCCTTCAACCCCACCGAGTGCAGGATGACGAGGAGATTGTGCCGCGTGCCGCTCGCCATGCTGTAGACACCAATTCGTTTCCCCTTGAGTTCCTGGGGCTTGGTGATATTCCTCCCTTTCAGGGATACCACGTTGAAGACGTTCTTCGGATAGATGTTGTAGACGGCCTGGACCTGGGCCCCCTGCTCCACGCCGAATAGGATCGGCTCGACGTTGGTGAAGGCGAAGTCGGCGTTTCCGACCAGCACATGCTTCAAGGCCTCGCCCCCGCCCGCCCCCGGCACGAATTCACACTCAAGTCCTTGCTCCATAAACCAGCCGAACTCCTGCGCCGCGAAGATGTTGGCCTGCTCCGAGATGGCCTGGCTCCAGCAGGCCATGCGGACCTTGTCCGCCGCCTCCACCCGACGAGCCCCCCATCCGACCGCCATCGTCGCACCCAGGATCCCTCCCGCACGCAGAACCTCTCGACGCGACCACACACTCAACCGCTCCGCACTCATCACCACCCCTCCTCGCACCCCCGCAGTTCTCCCCGTCCCCCAATCGCGCAATTTCCAATTCACAATTCGAAATTCGAAATCGCCTCCCCCTCTGCTCCCTTGCACCCCCGCACCCCCGCGCCTGTCAGTCCCGGTATCGCCTGGCTAGACACCGCCGCTCCAGGAAGCCGATCATCTCGTACAACACCACACCCAGGACGATCAACACGACGAACACCGCGAACATGAGCGGAGTATCCATCATCCCCTGCGACCCGATGATGAGCGCCCCCAGGCCCCGATTGGCCCCCACGTACTCCGCCACCACCGCGCCCACCAGGCTCAGAATCATGCCCACCCGGAGCCCCGCGACGACATAGGGCGCCGCGTTGGGCAGCCGCAGCCATCGCAGTGTCTGCCACCGGCTCGCCCGCAGGGCGGCGAACAACTCCAGGGCCTCGCCGTCCACTTCGTTCAGGCCCGTCACCGTGTTCTCGAACAAGGGGAAGAAGGCGATGAGCGCGGTAATCAGGACCTTGGGCAGGATGCCAAAGCCGAACCACATGACGAAGATGGGAGCCAAGGCCAGTTTGGGCATCGCCTGGGAGGCGATCAGGTATGGGTGGAGGATCCCGCGCAGTCGGGGCGAGAGGGCCACGCCGACCCCCAGACCGATGCCGAGGATGCTCCCACCCAGGAAGCCCAGCAGGATCTCGACGAGCGTGACGCCCAGGTGGATGAGCAGGAACCCGCTTCGTGTGTGGCTGACCAGACTCTCCCACACCAGGCTTGGCGCGGGCAGGACGAGCGGCGGGATGTCTCTCAGCCGCACCACAGTCTCCCAGATCGCGACAAACGCCACGAACAGAAGCGCCGGGCCGAGAACATTCCCGCCCGTCCACGGGATCCGCCAAGGCGAGACCGCCTTCATCCCTCTCCTTCCCCGTTCGTCTGCATCGCGTGTTTTACCTCGCGGCACGTGGCGGCAAATACCGGGTCGAAGCGCTGGTCGGGAACCCTCGGCCGCTGCAGAGGAACCTCGAACACTTGGCGTACCGTCCCGGGCCGCGGGCTCAAGAGGACCACACGGTCCGCCAGGAAGACCGCCTCGGCGATGTCGTGGGTAACGAACAGGATGGTAGGTCTCCGCGCCCTCCACACGTTCAAGAGGTCCAGATGCATCTGCTCGCGGGTGATGGCGTCCAGGGCGCCGAAGGGTTCGTCCATCAGGAGGATACCCGGCTGAAGCAAGAGGGCCCGCGCGATCGACACCCGCTGCTGCATCCCTCCCGACAGATGCCGGGGAAAACGGTCCAGGAACTCCCCGAGGCCCATGCTGGCAAGCAAGGCCTCCGCCTCCGCGCACGCCTGCTCGGGGGGCAGCCCGCGCACCTGGGCGGGGAGCAGGACGTTCTCCATCGCCGTCCGCCATGGCAGGAGAACCGGCTGCTGGAAGACGATGCCGACCTCCCTGCTCGGGCCGGTGACGGCCACCCCGTCGATCCGCATCTCACCGCGATTCGGCGGCAGCAATCCCGCCACGATCCGCAGGAACGTGGTCTTCCCGCAGCCGCTCTCCCCCACCAGCGCCACGAACTCTCCCGCCTGCGCCGTGAGATCCACGTCTCGCAGTGCCAGCATCGGGCCCGAGGGGGTCGCGAACTCACTCGAGATGCCGCGCGCCTCAATCTTGGTCGTCACGGGTATGCCCGATACGCCATGACCATATCCCACTCCACCACTTCACCAATTCACTCTTCCCCAACTGCACCCCTCGCCTCTTGTCGCGCATCACCCATCGATCCCAACCCAGCGGAGCAGCGGAAGCAGGTTCTGAGCGCCGTCGTGGTGCCAGGCCAGCGGTGGATGCGGCATCTCGCCGATCGGGCAGATCCGGCAGACTCCCAGCGGAGCCAGGGCCTCCGCCAGGCGCTCTCGCCGCTGGCGACTCACGGCCGTCCCCACGCTCTGCAGATGGCGGCTGAAGGGTCGAACCAGCCCGGCCACGTCGGCCAGGTCCGTCACCGCCTTGACCCGCACGACGCGGTTCAGGCAGGAAGGGACAAACGCCGGGTCGTCCTGGTAGATCACCGTCCAGGCTGTTCCCCCTTCGCTGGCGAAGAGCCGCACCGCCTCGTCGCGCAGCTCGCTGAACTCCGCCGCCGTCCTCGCCTGCTGGATCGCCGCGGCCTCCTCGACCGTGAGGAGCCCGCGGGGCATCGCCCGCTCGAAGCCCGCCATGGCAACCGCCAGCCGCTCCGCGAAATCCTGCGGCGTGATCTGACCGCCCCGCTCTACGTACACCAGATGGGCCGAGACGCAGCCCTGCTGGTCGAAGAGCGACACGTCGTAGGCCAGGCGGTCCGCCAACTGGTCGGCCGTCGCCGGGTCAAGCGCCTCGCGCCCGATCACCGCGAAGCTCAGCTTGTGGCCGTGGCCCACGAAACGCACAGGGGGCGGAACGCGCCCGCGAATGCTCTCGATGGCCTCGTCGCTTCCCGACGCGACCACCGCCTGCGACGCCCCGAAGGCCGCTTGCTCGACGGCGTGGTTTCCCCCAGGCCAGGGTAAGATGGCCACCGCCCTCGCCAGCTTCGCATCCACTGCCGCGATGGACCGCGCGAACAGGGCGGGGAAGACCGGCTCCTCGGAGGCCGGCTTGCCGAGGCAGGCAGACTTCACCAGCAGAGCGTGGATCAAACTGATGGCGGGTAGTCCCGGCACGTTTCCGGAGAAGATGTGGGTGGTGAGACTGGGACCGCAGGCCCGGTGCAACCCACCGACCGCCCGCCTTGGCCGAAACCCGTCCAGCACATCCGGATCCCCCAGCTCCTCGGTCAACAGGTCGAGCAGCGCGTCCTTCCGACAGCCTTGCAACAGCCGTCGGATCCCTGTCTCCACCATCTGCCCGCTGTAGGGCGTACCGCCGGCGATCCGGCGGCGCGCCGACGCCATCCAGAGGGAATCCGGCGTGAGCCAGGCGTCCACGACGCGATCCAGGATCTCCACGATCTCGCGAACGGGCAGTCGCGCCAGATACGCCTTGCGCGCCGCCCAGAGCTTGGCCGCAACCTCTCCCACCAAGATGGCGGTGGGGCCCTCGCCGGCGCGCGTCTGAAGTTCCGGCGGGAGAAACCAGGGCTGCTCCGCGTCCCAGCTCATGGCCTGGTCTCTTCCGTGGCCGCGAGCATCTCGTCCACCGAAACCGAGCATCCCCGGGACTCCGCTCCCTGGATCCGGCCCAGCAGACGAAAGCCCAGCGACGTCGCCACGCCGACATCCTCGGTCAGGATGCCGATGACGGAGGAACAGTTGGCCAGACCGTAGTGGCAGAGGATCCCCCGCACCCCCTCTGGGACCGGTCGGAGCGTCTCGGCATCCAGGACGAGGGTCCGCGCCCACGGAGGCGCCTGCATGATGGGCTCGTCGGGCAGCCCGACGGCACGGCGGCGGAGGGGGGAGTCGTAACACTGCATGCTCAGCTCGGTCATGCCGTACATGTTGACGCACGCATCCCGCCCGACGCCGAAGTGCTCGGCAATCAAGGTATACAGTTCGGCCTGGGGGATCTCTCGGGATTTCCCCTTGAATCCCCCGGTGTCCATCACCCGGCTGCCCGTGGGCAGCCGGAACCGCAGACCGTCGGCCCGGCAGCGATCCAGGAAGTGAACGAAGGCGAAACTCGCCCCGAGCAGGCAGACCGGCTCCCCCTCGTGTTCCACAGCGCGAAGATCCCCCCGCAGACGCTCGGCCTCCAATCCTTCCGTCCCGATGTAGAATCCGCTGCCGGGGCCGCCGAACCGATCCCGCATCAGACCCAGGTAATGAGCGAGAGAGGAGTTCGGCGAAAGCTCCGGCGGGCTCCCCAGGATCAGCAGCCGCATCCGATCCAGCTCGGGAAGGAGATTGGCCTTGAAGAAGGTCGCCGCCGAAGCGTCGTAAACCTCCAGCGTGAAGTGATAGTGGCGCCCCCGCTTGGCCGGGTTGGTCGTCCCGCTCGTCATGAAGCAGGCCACGGCCTGCTCGGCGGCACCGCAGGCCAGCGTAAACTCCTTAAACGCGGCGATGGGGACCGTGGGAATCTCGCCCCACGCCTGCACGGTCGCCGGGGTCTTGCCGCGCCGCTCGCAAAACCTGCGATACGTCGCGTTCGCCTGGAACTGGTAACCAAAGAGTCGCAGCGCCAGGTGGCCCCACGCGTCATCGTCCCGGGGCTGATCCGCCCCCCGTCCGATCATCTCGAGAATCGCCGCCCTCAGTTCCACCACGCTCTCAACCACGCCCCCGCTCCTCTGCTCCCCAGCACCCCTGCCCCTCCGCACCCAGCTCCCCCGCTCAGGGGAACACAACCACCGCCCGGCCCACGATCTCTCCCCGCTGCAACGCTTCCAGAGTGGCCGGCAGCTCCTCCAGGGCGACTCGACGGTCCACCACGGCCCGGATCCTCCCCGCCGCCGCCAGATCCACCGCCTGGAGCAGCTCTTCCAGTGTGTTTCCCACCGCCGCCGTGACGGTGATCTCCCCGATGACGAGCTGGAGTGGGCTGACAACGAGCTGGTCCGCGGAGTAGCCGACGAACACCAGGCGGCCCCGCCGCCGCAGCGCGTTGATCGCCTCGCCCATCGTGGCGCGGACACCCGCCAGCTCGAACACCACGTCCGCCCCCTCGCCCCGCGTCTGGGCGCGAACTTCCTCCGCCACCGATCGCGTCCCGTCGAGGACGACGTCGGCGCCCAGCTCGGCCGCCTTGGCCCGGCGCGCCGCCGATCGGGTGACCGCGATGACACGCGCCCCCGCCAGCTTGCAGTACTGGATCAAGCCAAACCCGACTCCCCCGGCCCCGTAGACCACCACCGTCTCCCCGAGCCGCACGCGGGCGATCGTCCCCGCAGCATGGATCGCCGTGGTCACGCTACAGCCGAGCGTCGCGGCCTCCGCCAGGTCCAGAACGGCCGGAATCCTCACCAGGTTCGCGGCGGGCACCACGACGTATTCCGCATAGCCTCCGTCCGCCGTGAACCCGTACTCCGCCACCACCTGCGGGCACAGGTTGGCGCGATCAGTCCGGCACCAGTGACAGCGCCCGCAGGTGGCGTAGTAGGAGACCAGAACCCGATCGTCCACGGTCACGCCGACGCTCCCCTCCCCTAATTCGGCCACCTCGCCGGCAATCTCGTGGCCCAACGTGAGCGGGGAGATCCCCAGGTTGAGCACCCCGTTCAGGAAGTGGAGGTCGGTGTGGCAGATCCCGGCCGCCTTCACCCGCACGAGAACCTCACCATACGCCGGCGGGCGAACCGCCACACTCTCCAGACTGAGGGGTTTCCCGGGACCGTGATACCGTGCCGCGCGCATGTTCATGGCAAGCCCCCCCGGGGCGGCGCGGACGCCTCACAGTCCGAACTCCCCGCCCCACACGACGCGCCCATATCGGATAAACAAAAAACCGCCACGAGGGGCGGTTGCGGTGCGTTCGCTGTTCCCTACGCTGGCATTACCCAGGTCAGGTTCGAACGGTCGGTGAGGGAACCGCCCCACCCTCTCAGCCCGGCATCCCGGGCTCCCGTTTGGCTTTGAGATTTACCCTAACATCCTTCCCCGACGGCCGTCAAGAGAAAGCCCTCGCTCCTCGCATCCGGGGCCGCGCAGCATCAGGCTCCGCGATTCAGATCATCGCACGGTGAAGACCACCGTCGACGATCACCAGACTGCCGGTGATGTAGCTCGCGCGCTCGGACGCCAGAAAGGCCACCACGTCGGCCACCTCCTCCGGCCGCCCCATCCTTCTCAACGGAATCGCGCCGGTGGCTTCGCGCTCCGCCGCTTCGACAGTGGTCCCCTTGGCGCACGCGGCGTCCCGGAGGAGCAGCGTCTGCCGCTCGGTCAAAATCGGCCCCGGGCAGACGGTCGTCACCAGAATGTTGTGCGCCGCCTCTGCGTCGGCTAACGCCTTCATGACATTCAGGATGCCGGCGTTGTTCAAGCCGACCGGCATAGACAGCGGGCTCGGCTGGAGTCCCGCGACACCGGCGACGTTCACAATTCGCCCCCACCCGTTCCGCCGCAGATGTGGGAGGACCAATCGAGCCATGCGGAGGTAGCCGAAAAGCTTGAGCCGAAGGTTTTCCAGCCAGAGTTCCTCCGTCAGCTCGTCAAAGGGGATCCCGCGCGCGGCCCCGGCATTGTTCACGAGGATGTCAATCCGCCCCCAAGCCGCCGCCGTCATCTCGACCACACGCCCGGCCGCGGCGGGCTCCGTCAGATCCGCCTCGACCGTTAAGACTCGTCCGCCGACGATGGTCTCGAGCGCGCGCTTCGCCTCTGCGAGCGACTCTCGATTTCGCGCACACAGCGCGACATTGGCCCCCTCGCGGCACAGACGCTCCGCCACGGCTCGGCCGATGCCGCGACTCGCGCCGGTGACGATCGCCACTCGTCCCGCTATCTCCAAATCCATCTTTTTCTCCTGCTGACACTGTTACCCCCCCCACAATGGGGGACCCGGCCACGTATCTCAGTCGATCGCCGATCGCGGAAACGTCGCGGGAGTCTCACCTTCCGGCGGGGCGAGCAGTGATCACGCGAATCACTTCGAGCAACTCTGCGAGCCGAACGGGCTTCCCGAGGATGCGGTCTACGAGCCCCTCCCCCGCCTCCCCATCGGGAAGATGCTCTCCCCATCCCGTGAGCAGGATCACCGGCAGGCCGGGTTTCCTGGCGCGCACGATCCGGGCCACGTCCCATCCGGTCATCTCCGGCATTCCCAGATCGGTGAGGACGAGCTCCGTCGGCCATTGCTCCAGATGCAGCAGACCCTGCGGACCGCTCTCCGCCTCCATCACCTGGTGGCCCGCTGCCCGCAGAAGACTCGCCATGGTCTCACGCACCGCCGTCTCGTCCTCGATCAACAGGATGCGGCGCGGTGACCCCGCGACCAGCGCGGCCGGCTCTGCGGCCGCCGATGGCACACCCGCCGTTGCCTGCAGGCGTAAGGTCACCGTGGTGCCCACCCCTGGCGCAGATCGCACCGTCACACCTCCGCCATGCCGTTCCATGATCCCGTACACGACGGACAGCCCGAGACCCGTGCCCTTCACTCCTTTGGTCGTAAAGAATGGATCGAAGACGCGTCGGCGGACGTCCTCCGACATGCCGATCCCGGTATCCGTCAGGCTGCATTCCACCCAGGGCATGCCTCGCTTGTCTCGCTCGGCCACCGATCCGGCGCGCACCGTAAGCGTTCCTCCCATGGGCATGGCATCCACCGCGTTGAAGATCAGATTCGTCAGCACCTCGCGGATCTCGGCCGGGTGACCCAAGACCTGCAGATTCGGGGCAAGGTCCGTCCCCACGCGAATTGTCGCGCCACGGCGCTGCGGTTCATCCTCCCATCGGGGGCGGGTGAGATCGACGGTTTCCTGGATGACCTGGGTGAGGTCCACCTGGCCGAGCGCGGACTGGACGCGCTGTCGGGCGAAGTCTTGGAGCCGCCGAACCACCTGCGCGCCGTCCATCGTGGCCCGCTCCAGCACGGCGAGGCCCTCGCGGACATCCGGATCCCGGACCCTGAACTTGAGAAGTTCCACCTGTCCCAAGACGGCGGCCAGCATGTTGTTCAGATCGTGGGCGATGCCGGCACTCATCTGTCCCAGGGCCCGAAGCTTCTCCGATCGGACCAGCTCGTCCTGCGCCTGCTCGAGCCGAGTCACGGACTGCCGTAGCTGCTCGAACAGGCCCGCGTGCTCGATGGCGATGGCGGCGTGCACCGCCAGCGAGGTGAGGAGCCCCAGGTGCTCTTCGGTGAAGACGTACCCCGGACGCGTGGTGTGCGAGGCGAGCACCCCCAGCAGCCGATCCTGGTAGAGGAGGGGAACGCCGATGTTCGCGACAAGTTCGGTGAACTCTGGGACCCGATGGGGAAAGGCCTGATAGTCGTTCACGATCAGGGGCTGCCTCGTCTGGGCGACGATTCCGTTCACGCCTTCGCCCAGCCGGAAGGTCTGCTCTTTGATGAGGTCGACCTCCGTGCCACGGGCCGCCCCCAAACGAAGAGTCTGGGACGCGTCATCCCAGAGCACCACCTGTGCATGCGTGGTCCCCAGAACCTCCATGATCTGCTCGCAAATCAGGCGGAGCACCTCGTCGAGATCCAGGGAAGTCGTCAGGCTGTGGGCGATCTCGTAGAGGCTCCTCGTCTGCCGGGCCGCCCGCCCGCTGGCTTCGTAGAGCCGGGCGTTCTCGATGGCAATGGCGGCGTGCGTGCCCAATAGACGGAGAAGCTCGCGGTCTTGGTCGCTGAACGCGTGCCCGGGGACCTGGGTATGCAGGTTCAGCACGCCGATGAGTCGGCTGTGGTACAGAAGGGGTTCGGCGATCGCGGCGGTGATCTTGGTCTGCTCCAGGACCAATCGTCGCGCTTGCGGCCAGTTCTGGTAGTCATTCACACACATCCCCTCGTGGCTCGCCGCGACACTGCCGATGAGGCCTTCACCAGGCTGGATGGGATTCCCGCGCATGAGCGGGTCGAAGTGGGTCCAGACCGTGGGAACCACGGCCTGTATCGTGTCATCCCACAGACACACCGCGCCCCCCTCGGCCTCCACGAGCAGCCGAGCCCGCTGCAGGATCAAGTTGAGGACGCGTGAAAGATCCAGCTCCCGCGTCAGCTCGGCACTCACGGAGCGCACCGCTTCGAGTTGTTGCGTGCGCGCCTGGAGCGCCGCCTGAATCCGCTCCCGCTCTGCCAGCTCGCGCTGCGCCGCCGCGTAGAGGCGGGTGTTCTCGATGGCGATCGCGGCCTGATCCGCGAAAAGGCGCAGCAGCTCCCCGTCCCGCTCGCTGAAGGCTCGGCCCGTGTCCCCGTTGTGCAAGTTGACGACACCGATCAATTGGTCGCGGTAGAGGAGGGGCTCGACGACACCAGCGGTGATCGGCGTGTGCTCGATGATCGGACGGAGCGCCCCCGGCCAGTTCCGGTAGTCGTTGATGATGAGCCCCTTGCGCTGCGCCGCAGCCGCTCCGCAGAGTCCCTCGCCGAGGCGAATCCGCGTTGTCACGCTCGCGAACGGCTGTTCGATCCACACCCGCGCAGCGAGCGCCTGTGCTTCTTCGTCCCAGAGGAGAATCATGCCCCCCGCCGCCCCGATCAGGGCAATTGCCTTTTGCAGGATGAGTTCCAGTAGCGCTGTCAGGTCCGACGAACCGCCGGATGCGGCAAGACCGCCCGCATCGATAGCCGGTCCCCGGTCGTGGGAGCATTCGACCCGGTTGCCATCTGGTTGCGCCGATGCAGGCCCTTCCAGCGCCGCAATCCGGCTGCGCAGATGGACGATCTCGGCCAGGAGTTCGTCTTTTGTCTTCGTCGTCATGAAAGATCTCGATGATTCGATGCGCGGCCGCAGCGGCGGTGCCCTCACAGGATCCCGCTCCCGCCCCATGCACACGTGTAGCGGCCCGCTTAGCTCATGAACGAGCCGCCGTTCACGTCGATGCAGGCTCCCGTGATGTACGACGCATCCTCAGAGGCCAGGAAGAGGATGGCCGCGGCCACCTCTTCGGGCTGCGCCGGGCGACCGAGGGGGATATTGCGCAGGATCTTCTCACGCTCCTCGGCGCCCCGCAACTCCCACTTCTTCGCCACTCGGTCCACCATGGTCGGGCCGGGCGCCACCGCGTTCACGCCGACGGCGTACGGACCCAATTCCACCGCGATGTGCCGCATGAAGGCCAGCATGCCGCCCTTGGCGGCGCTGTATTCCGGCCCCGACAGCCGGCTCATGTTCCGTCCGGCGACCGAGGCCACCATCACGATCCGACCGCGCCGGCGCTCCCGCATCTGCGGAACCACCGCCTTGGTCACCAGAAACGTTCCCGTGAGGTTGAGCTGGAGGCTCTTGGTCCAGCCGGCTTCATCCAGGTCGTCCAGCCAGCGGGCCATGGTGCCCCCGCCCGCATTGTTCACCAGGATATCGATGACCCCGAACTCGGCCAGAGTCTGTTCCACGATCCGGGCGACGTCCGCCGCCTGGCTCACGTCTCCCACGGCCGCCAGGGCCCGACCCCCCTCCTGCTCGATCCCCCGCACCACCGCGGCCACCGCCTCCGCATCCCGGCCGTTCACCGCGACGGCGCCCCCTTCCCGGGCCAGACGCTGCGCCGTGGCCCGCCCGATCCCCTTGGAGGCGCCCGTGATCAGGGCCACCCGATTTTGAAAACGCATCTTCATCTCCTCTCCGATTCTTTGCCGCCTGGCCGCTGATTCATGCGGTGCCGCGCCGGTCATCCGCGAGGCGGAGGGGGGCTTCACGGCGCCTGCGGCTTCGGCATCTGTGTGTCCGTCTGGGCCAGCCCGATCTCGCGGCGGCTCAGCGTCGACACGATGCTGCCGATCTTGATCTCGGTCTTCATCAGCACGGGGGTGCGTTCCGCGTCGTTCGTCAGCCAGACGATCACGCGCCCCTTCTGCTGGAAGATTCCCTCGAACTTGAGCAGCGGCTCCACGATCAGCGTGTCGCGCCTCCCCAGAACCGTGTCCAGGGTCTCGTGGCCAAGTACCTTCACCTCCAAGTCCCAGTTCTTCCGGCTGGCGAACACCTTGGCCGTCACCACTCGCCCCTCGACCAGGGACAAACCTCGCACATAGTAGAGGATAGACAGCTCATCCAGTGCGCCCGGGCTGAGCGGATACTCCTCGTGGGTGTACTTGCCGTACTTCTCCGCCTCCTCCAGGCGCGAGATGCCCTTCGGCACCGGCGTGAAATCCAGGTAGCGGTAGGAGACTTGCCTCCTGTCGTGGTCGTACTCGGTGAAGCTGCTGTGCCGGTAGCGCCCCTCGCGCAGATGCTTCTCGAAGCGAAGCGCGCGTTGCGGGTTGACCTCGAGATATGACTCATTCCGATCGTCTATGCGATAGAAGGCGGAGACGTATGGGGCCGACTGGGCGGTGGTCACGAGATGATATGCCTCTTGCCCATTCATCTGCACGACCCCGCGAACCTCCAGCGTCGCCTGACCCGCCTTGATGCCCATCCAGGTTACATCATAGACGAGCCGTTCGCCCTCGCGGAACACCCGCACCGTCTCCGGCGGCGGCGCCGCGGCGGCGCCGACTTCCCCCGCCAAGAGCCAGCCAACCGCGAGCAGAAACGCCCCGAGCATCGCCAGGCGCCTTCCACACCGATCGCACCGCCGCTTCCAGGTTACCTCCAACTCATTTCTCCCCGGCACGCAGGGCCAGCAACTCTCGCGCCGCGCGCGCCACGGCCTCGACGTCGAGGTCCCGCATGCATCGGTAGGTGTCCGCGATCCGGCACCGGCGCTGCAGACACGGACTGCATGGCAGGGGCTGCCGCAAGACCGTGCCGAGTCCCAGCGGGCCGGTCCGCGCCGGATCAGTGGGTCCGAACAGGGCCACGACCGGCGTCCCCATGGCGGCCGCAATGTGCATGGGACCCGAGTCCACGCTGATCATGAGATCCACCGTCCCGAGCACCGCCGCCAGTTGTTTGAGCGAGAGCTTCCCGACCAGCGACCTGAGCGACGGCTCCATTCCCTGCGCGATCTCCCCCGCCACCCCCTCGTCCGCACCGCTCCCCGTCAGGACGACCGCCACCCCGTCGGCCGCCAACGACCCCGCGAGCCGCCGCCACCGCTCAACTTCCCACAGCTTGGTGGGCCAGCGCGTCGCGGGGTGCAGCACCACCCGCGGGCGCGGGCAATCCGCCAGCAAGTCCTCGGCGATCTTCAGATCCTGCGGCCCGATCGGGATCGTGAACTCGCGCACCGGCTCCCCGGCGTCGACGGCTGCGGCCAGGGCGAGGTAGCGCTCCACCGCGTGCACCGGCTGGGGAGGCACCGGCACCCGATGGGTGAGCGCCCACCGCGACCCCTCGCGCCCGTCGGCGAGGCCGACCCGGATCGGAGCCCGCGTCGCCAGAACGTAGAGGGCGCTCTTGAACAATCCTTGCAGGTCGAGGACCGCATCATACCGCCGCCGCAGCACGCGCCGAAACGCCGAGATCTCGCGGAGCGTGGGCCGGATCTGCCGCCCCCGCCGCAACTGGTCGAGCCAGCGCCGCCGCCCCGAAACGATCA
>JAPLLC010000166.1 GCA_026387775.1 Candidatus Methylomirabilota bacterium
GACAATCAGCTCCTTTTGCGGCCAGCGCAGGAACTCGTGGGTCGCCGGGTCGAGTCCCAGTCGAGCGGCCGCCGTGTCCAACTGCTTCTGAGCATTGGCAAATGGATTCATCTCGATCATGTGACCATCCTCCTCTGGTGGGCGCTCCCGTTTCCGGTGTGCCTGCTGAAGCGATCTTGCGTCACAAGTGCGCGCGCATTTTAGGCTCTGGCCCTGTCCCCGGAGAGGGCCGAGCAAAAGCCCTCATATCCAGGGTATCGGTCCCGCGGTTTCGAGTCAACCTGATTCCTGAATCCGTGATGGAGAGGTGTGCCTGTTCCTGCACCGGGTCCCCGGACGTGAGGACTCACTTCAACGATTTCCCGAGCCGAGGCCGCCGTGCTTGGCATCTTCCCACTCAATCCTCGTAGGGAGTTAGCCGGAACTTCTGAAACCATTCTTTCGCCTTCGGTTTCCCCTTAAAGGTCTACTCGAAGTCGGCGGCGAGGCACGGCACACGCCAGAAAGAAACCCCGGTCAGAGGCCGGGGTCATGGGAGGTTCCTCGATCGAGCGATACACCAGATTCTCATTCGGGCGAGACGGGTGCCTCCCCCTCCGCGGCCAAGGCTTCCTTCGGAAGCCCGAGGTAGGCCTCCTTCACCTTCGAGCTCTCGCGCAATTCCTTGGCGGTTCCCTGCAGGACGATGCGCCCCGTCTCCAGGACGTAGGCCCGGTGCGCGATCTGGAGCGCCATGAGCGCGTTTTGCTCCACGAGCAGGATGCTGGTTCCCTGCAAGTTGATCTCGGCGATGATACGGAAGATCTCCTCGACCATGATGGGGCTGAGGCCCATGGAGGGTTCGTCCAAGAGCAGCAGGGTGGGGCGGCTCATGAGCCCTCGGGCCGTGGCCAGCATCTGCTGCTCGCCGCCCGACAGCGTCCCGCCCAGCTGGTTGATCCGCTCCTTGAGACGGGGAAAGCTGGCGAAGACGCGCTCCATCGACTGCGCGATTTCAGCCGGATCCTTGCGCGTGAAGGCGCCCATCTCCAGGTTCTCGCGCACGGTAAGCGGCGCGAAGATTCGTCGGCCCTCGGGCACCTGCCCGATCCCCAGACGCACGATCTGTTCCGCGGGCGTCATGGTGATCTCCTCACCACGGAACCGGACCGCGCCGCGCCGGGGACGCAGCAGGCCGGAGATGGTCCTGAGCGTGGTGGACTTACCCGCCCCGTTGGCCCCGATGAGCGTGACGATCTCGCCCTGATCCACGGAGAACGAGACCCCCTGCAAGGCGTGGATGGCGCCGTAATAGACGTTGAGATCCTCGACCTCAAGCAGCATGCGCGGCCCCCTTGCCCAGGTACGCCTCGATGACCTTTGTATTGCCCTGGATCTCCTTCGGCGTCCCGCGCGCGATCACCTCGCCGAAGTCCATCACGGTGATGTACTCGCAGATGCCCATCACGACGCGCATCTGGTGCTCGATCAGGAGGATGGTCAGGTCGAAACGGTCGCGGATGAAGTGGATCAGCTCCATCAGGGTGACGATCTCGGCGGGGTTCATCCCGGCCGCCGGTTCGTCGAGAAGGAGCAGGCGCGGGTTGGAAGCCAGGGCCCGCGCGATCTCCACGCGCCGCTGTTCGCCGTAGGGGAGACTGGAGGCCTGCTCGTTCTGGATCTTCTCCAGCCTGAAGATCGCCAGGAAGTCCTGAGCGCGTTCTGTCAGCTCCCGCTCCTTGGCGAGGAAGTGCCCGTTGCGCAGGATGGCGTCGAACAGCCCGTACCCCGCATGGGGGTGGTAGGCGATGCGAACGTTGTCCAGGACGCTCAGATTGGGGAAGAGGCGGATGTTCTGGAAGGTCCGGGCGATGCCGAGCTGCGTCACCTCGAACGGCTCCATGCCCAGAGTGCTGACCCCTTGGAAGCGGATGTCGCCGACGGACGGGACATACAGGCCCGAGATCATATTGAAGACGGTGGTCTTGCCGGCTCCGTTGGGTCCGATCAATCCGGCCAGCTCGCCGTGTCGGACCGTGAGGCTGACGCCCCCCACGGCGCGCAGGCCGCCGAAGTGCTTGGTCAGCCCTTCGATTGAAAGCGTCGACACGGAAGTGTCTATGGTTGCGTGCGGCATACCGACTCCAGAAAATCCAATCAGGAGAATCGCCCCGTCAGGACTTCGCCGCCGGCGCCAGGTCGGTCTTGGTGTCCGTGCGGGCCCGCGACGCCACCCGGGGCGCGCGCAGGAAACCCCATTCCACCGTGCCCAAGAGTCCCTGCGGGCGGAGCAGCATGAGGAGCAGGAGTGCGATGGGGTAGAGGACGAACCGCCAGGTCGGCGCCTCGGTGCCCAGCTGCCCCAGGACAACCCGCAGCACTCCCTCCAGGAAGAAGATCCACCCGAACGAGGCCGTGAGGGTTCCGGTCATGCTGCCCAGACCGCCGAAGACGACGACGATCAGCGGGTTGAAGCCGACAAGGAAATCGAAGGTCCCAGGGCTCAGGAAACCGATGAAGTGGGCGTACACGCCGCCGCCGATCCCGGCGAAGAGGCTCCCGATCACGAAAGCCATGAGCTTGTTGTTGGCGACGTCGATCCCCATCACCTTGGCGGCGGTCTCGTCCTCGCGCACCGACAGAATGGTCCGGCCCGTGCTGGAGTGGATCAGGTTCCGCATGACCACGATGATGGCCAAGAGAAAGGCGAAGGTCCAGAACCAGGTGGTCAGCTTGGGGATCCCGATCATCCCCCGCCCCCCCTTCATCTCGGGGAAGGGGAGGATGGTGTCCGAGTTCACCATGAGCGTATTGATGACGATCGTGAACCCCAGCGTGGCGATCCCGAAGTAGTCGCTCCCCAAACTGAGGACCGGGAGGCCGAAGAGAAAGCTCACCTCCGCAGCAAAGGCGCCCGCCACGAGGATGGCCAGACAGAAGACCACCTGCAGGGCAGCCGGACTGCTCAGCAGGCCGGGAGCGGCCTTGGTCCCGAACAGGGGTGCCAGAACGGCCTGCCCGACATTTCCGGCCACCACGGCGACCCAGGCCGCGGCCACGCTGCCGATCAAGTAGAGCGTGAACGCCGAGAGGACCGGCACGCCGGTGTACCGCCGCAGGGACCGATGTACGCCCAGGATCACCAGGGCGCCCAGGATGACGCCGATCCCGAGCACCAGGAGGCCGCGGGCATCCCCGCTCGTCCAGCGGTACGTGACGTCTGCCGCCGCGTACGCGCCGATCCCGTAGAAGCCCCACTGCCCCAGGCTGAACTGGCCATTGAAGCCGTAGATCAAGTTCAGGCCCAGGGCCACCATGGCCATCGTGCAGGCCTGAAAGAGCAGCCCGATGTCGAAGTCGTTCAAGAGCGGGCTCCCCGCCAGGGGGACCGAAATGGCCAATTGGACGATGCCGAATGCCGCCAGGACGCTGAACGCCTTGGCCGGGAAGGCGTCCCGACCCAAGCCCCAGAGGAGGCCGTAGATCCAGGCGGTGATCGCTACGATCTTGAGGACGGTGACGAGATTGATATCCATCGGCGGCCCCTATGCCTTTTCCTTCTCGGGCTCTCCGAAGATGCCCGTCGGTCGCACGAGGAGCACGAGGATCAGGATCGTGAACGCCACGGCGTCGCGCATGGGGGTCGAGATGTACCCCATGGTGAGGGCCTCCGCCTGCCCCATGATCAGGGCGCCCACGAAGGCTCCCGGGATACTGCCGATGCCCCCCAGCACGGCCGCCACAAAGGCCTTGAGGCCAGGCAGGATGCCCAGCTGAGACCAGATGGACGAGTAGGCGATGGCGTACAGCACGCCGCCCAGCCCGGCAAAGCCCGCCCCGACGGCGAAGGTAAAGGAGATCACCTGATCCACGTTGATCCCCATCAGCCGTGCGGCCGACTTGTCGAACGAGACGGCGCGCATCGCCTTCCCGATCTTGGTGCGGCGCACCAAGAATTGGAGCAGAACCTGGGTCAGCACCGAGGCGAAGGCGATGATCAGGAAGATATTGGAGAAGGTGATGCTGCCATCGGGTGGGGCCTGCGCCGAGCTCACGAGGTGGATGCCGTCCTTGATATACCATGTGACGACGTCAAAGGGACGCTGGTAGGGGATGAAGCGAGGCGAGAAAACAAAGTTCAGAGCCCCAAAGAATTCCAAAAAAAACGAGACGCCGATGGCGGTGATGAGCGCCGCGATACGCGGGGCGTCGCGCAGGGGCTTATAGGCGACCCGCTCGATGGTGATCGCCAGTACCATACAGACCACCATGGAAAGCATCATCACTGTGATCGAACCGATGATCACTACGAGCGCGTACGGCAGCCCCGGGAACACGGCCGCCGGCCAGACGTGGAGCTGAAACCGTGTCACGGCGTAGAAGCTGACGAAGGCGCCCACCATGAAGACATCGCCGTGGGCGAAGTTGATCAGCCGAACGATGCCATACACCATGGTGTAGCCAAGCGCGATCAAGGCGTAGACAAATCCTAACTGCAGTCCGCTGATGACGATCTGGATGAAGAGCTTCGGATCGCGGACAAGATCCTTGGCCAGGATGGCGACGGTGATCAGGGCCAGGATCCCGAGGAAGGCCTGACCGATCCAGGCCAGCCGGGAGCCGGGCCGCCGGGCACCCTGTGGCGCAAGCAGGGGAACGCCGAGTTGGGGCATGGACATACTCGCTCTGCACGCAGGAGAGGACCGGAGAAACGACCGCCAGGGGGGCGTCGGACGGCGCCCGCCTGGCGGGTTGTGTACCGAAGGGGCTCCTTACGGATTCACCACGGAGTTGAATTGAACCTTTCCGTCCTTCACGGCGAGGATGGTGGCCGACTTGACGGGGTTGTGGTTGCCGTCGAGGG
The DNA here is from genome assembly GCA_026387775.1 of Candidatus Methylomirabilota bacterium. GTDB lineage: Bacteria > Methylomirabilota > Methylomirabilia > Methylomirabilales > 2-02-FULL-66-22 > 2-02-FULL-66-22. The sequence continues at coordinate 4,844 of JAPLLC010000166.1, forward strand.
TGATCTTGCCTGAGACGCCGTTGAAGTTGATCTTCGCCATGGCGTCCTTCACCTTGGCGGTGTCATCCGCCCCGGCCTCCTTGATGGCCTGGAGCAGCATGTTGGTGGCATCATAGGCAAGGGCGGCCAGGGCATCCGGGACCTTGGGCTGCCCCTTGTCGTCCTTGTACTTGGCCCCGAAAGCCTTCACGAAGTTCTGCACCTCGGGCCGGGTATCGGCGGGGGAGTAGTGGTTGGTGAAGAAGCCGCCGTCGGCAGCCTTCAGGTCGAGGTCCGAGGAATCCCAGCCGTCACCCCCCATGAACACCGCCTTGATACCCTTCTCCTTGGCCTGCTTGGTCACCAGGTTCACGACGTTGTAGTAGTCGGGCAGGTACACGACTTCCGGCTTGGCGGCGGCCACCTTGGCCAGGATGGCGTTGAAGTCGGTGTCCTTGGCGGTGTAGGTCTCCTTCCCGACGATCTTGCCCCCGCCCGCGACGAAAGCCTTCTCGAAGTACTCGGCCAGCCACTTGACGTAGTCATTGGCTTGGTCGAGCAGAATGAAGGCGGTCTTGGCCTTCTGGGTGTCGAGGGCGAACTTCGCCCCCACCGTCCCCTGGAACGGATCGATGAAGCAGGCGCGGAACACGAAGTCCTTCACCTTTCCGTCCTTGCCCACGGTTACATCGGGGTTGGTGGAGGTGGAGCTGATCTGGACCACCTTCTTGGCATTGGCGATCTCGGATACCGGGATGGAGGCCTTGGAGCAGACCTCACCCATGATGTATTTCACCTTGTCATTGTCGATCAGCTTGTTGGCCGCGTTGACCGCCGGATCCGGGGTACACTGGCTGTCTTCGACCACCGCGGCGAGCTTCTTGCCCAGGACCCCGCCCTTGGCGTTCCATTCTTCGATCGCCAGCAGGGAACCATCGCGCGTCATCACGCCAAACGTGGGCACCGGACCGGACAGAGGAGCCAGGATACCGACTTTGATCGTATCCCCGCCGCCGCCGCCGCAGGCCGCAAGGATAATCACCGACAGAACAAGCAGACCCGCCATCTTCAATGCACGCATCGACCCATCTCCTCCCTGAGTTCTGAGACGTCACCGATGATTCCACGGGCCCGACACCTCGGCCGGACGTAGCGAGCCCTATCCGCGTCCAGCGAACGTCGCCGACGGTTCCGGGTAGAATCCCCCCTTTCTCCACACACGGGTGTCGGCTGCGGCCGATCGGCTCCCGCATCCGACAGCAAGCACACGGATTGAAGGCGATCCCATACCGGCTCGCGGAAAGCGTCTACGATACTTGCCTGGTAGACCCCGCCCCGAGAAAACCGAATCATATTTAATACCCAAGGTCGGACAAAATGTCAAGCGACTTGACAGCAGGCCTCCAGAACACATATAAGTAAAAGAAGAGCTTCTCCGCCCGATCCGGGATATCGTGCTCGAGGGAAGCCTCAGGGAGGCGTCGGATAATGCAGCGTCGGTCCATAGCGGCTCGCCGAGTGATTGTGTCCATCCTCGTTCTACAGCCGATTCCGCTCCTCCTTTTCCCGCCGGCGTCATTTGCGTCCAGCTCGCAGGAGTGGTGGCTGCCCATTCTGCTGGCCGCGATGGTTCTGGTGGCCGATGTCGAGTTGCTGGCGCGCCGCAGCCTTGCGGTCTGGCCCTGGCACCTGATGATTTTCGCTCAGGGCTTCAACATCATCAGCCGGATCATGATGGTCTGGGCTCACGCCACCAAGACGGTCGCCGGCGTATCGGTCCTGAACCTTCCTTATCTCGCCCTCACCTTCGCGGCGATGGCCTGCTCCGCATTCCTCCTCTGGTACCTGGAGCTGCCCGATGTCCGTCTGGGGGCGACACAGGAGTAGATCGTACGGCACGTCGCGTGCGATCGCCCCCTCAATCCGTCCGACCCGCCGACCATGCGCCTGTCGCCAGACCGAACCATGCGACCAGCATCGCACCGCCGATCGCCACGCCGCCCAGTACGAGGAAGACCACCGGGAGGCCAAGCCGCTGCGCCACGAGTCCCATGCTGCTGGACGCCAGGGATCCGATTCCAAAGGAGAGGGCAAACGTGATGCCGAACGCCGTTCCGCCCAGGCTGGGTGGCGTCTGGAAGGCCATGAACGTGTTGCCCATGGTGCTCAGGGCGAAGTGGGTGAAGGAGAGGGTGATGCTAAAGAGCAGCAGGGGGAACCCCTGAGTGACCCCCATTCCGAAGAGGCAAAGGGCATTGAAGACCACGCTCGCCAGGAAGATGACTTCGCGGCGGCTGGATTTCATCAGGTGGCCCGCCGCGAGGTGGCCCAGCCCGCCGAAGAGCAGGGCGATGCTGGCGAAGGATCCTCCTCGTCGCACTTGAGCCGCCGTCAAGCCGTCGATCCCGGCCTGTCCGGCGAGATACGTTGGCAGGAAGGTTGTAAACCCTTGGAAGACGAACCCCATCAAGGTCTCGAGTCCGAAAAGGAGCAACAAGGGAAGCGTGAAAGCGCTTCGGATGGATCGACGCTCTACGGGCGGGACCTCGCAACGCGCCGCCTCCGGCGGGCCAAAAAGACGGAAATGCTGCCACATGGGGATGGCCAACAGGAACCCTGGAATTGCGCCAGCCCAGAATGCCGCTCGCCATCCCCAACGCGTACCGATCGCCGTGGCGAAGATCGGCGCGGCGGCCAGCCCGACATTCCCCAATATCCCCAGGCGTCCAAAGGCGCGCCCGACGTTTGTTCCCAGAGTCTGGCGGAGCACCACCAGCACCCCCGATCCCGCCGGATGGTGCAGGCTGGCGCACAAACCAAGAACAGCCAAACCCACGCCGAGGGTCCACGGCCCCGTCGAGAGGCCGACGCCTATACAAGCCAGGCTGCCTCCCAGCAGCCAGATGGCGAGGACCCGCATTCCGCCGATCCGGTCCGCCAGCATTCCTGCCGGCAGCGCACCCAAGCCATAGCAGAGCAGGCCTGCATTCGCCAGGATCCCAAGCTCGACGTAGCTCAGGGCAAATTCGCGCTGCACCAGCAGAAGCACCGAGGGGAAGATGAGCATCACAAGATGATTCGTAGCGTGGGAAAGGCCGACGAACCAGATTAGGCCGGCAGCGGGCGCCTGCGCTGGCACGCCGCCGCCCCGGGGGACGGGAGGGGAATCTTGCTGGTGGGCGCCTTGAGAAGACATCAGGTGTGGATTGTACCAGATCGCCACCGATGGTAGAAAGTGGAATGTATCTTTCCGCCTCCGTCTCTCACCCGGATGCCGAGAAGACTCTTGCCACACTGACACATTGCTGTAAACTAGAGCGAGGAGGAAACGAGAAGTGCGACGAAAGGCGAGCGCAATCCACCCACGGCAGATCGTGCCCCAGAGCAGACGGACCTCTCGCGAGAGGCGCAGACCTCGATGAGGACGTGCCCCGTCTGTCAAGCGGCCAACGTTCGCGCCTCCCATCGTCAGGGATGGCTGGAGCGCGGCCCGCTCACCTGGGTGGGTGTCTTGCCCTTTCGATGTGGTTCGTGCCAGACGCGGTACCGTAGGTTTGCGTATTCGGAGGTCAGACGACGCAGGGAGTTCTTGGTGTCGGCGTCCGCCGAAGTGCGGCCTCCGCGCTGGAGATTCCGGATCGCCACACGGGTCACGATTCAGCCGTCGGGAGGGATGCCGGAGACCGTGGACGGGGAGACCGAGAATGCCAGCGCGAGAGGGGTGCGCGTGCGACTTCCTCGCGAGGTGCCGGTCGGGTCTCACCTCAGCCTGACCCTGCAGGGAGGGGCGGCGCGGGGAGGCGTGGTTCGATGGACCGCACCGCATGAAACCTCCGGATATCTCCACGGGATCGAGATGGACAAGCCGTTGGAGCGGCACGCCAAGGCCTCGCGCCCACTGGCACGCCTGCGCTGCCGTTTGTTTTTCCGCCGTCTCCTGCTCGGAAGTATCGCCCTCGGCTTGATGGCCTTGGCGGCGGCGGGGTTGGTGTGGCTGCTGGAGGCAATGCGCGCATACAACCCGCAGTACTACGAACCGAAAGATGTCGAGCGCGAACGGCATGAAGTTCAGAGTCCTTCGGACGGCACCAATAAGCAACCGCCGCACCTCTGAGGCATGATTCTCTTCGAGTCGATTCCAGGGGCTTGACACGTTCGGCGCGCTTCTTTATGATGCAGTGAAACTGCAGGGTGCCTGCCCGCGAGGAGTTCTTCCTCTTCCCTTCCTGTGGCGGCGTAGCTCAGTTGGTAGAGCGGGGGTCTCATAAGCCCTATGTCGTTGGTTCGACTCCAACCGCCGCCACCATTTGTTCCAGGCCGGAACTGGTCTCGCCGCCAAGCCCGCGGGAGGCGAAGCCGCGGTTTGGGCACCATCGCAAAGAGCGCAAGTTCTAGGGTCGCATGGCCCCGCTTGGCTTAGGGGGCGACACCGGGTCACGATCTCGCGCAGCCTCAGCCGCGTTTCCAGAGCACATCGAGCACATAGAGCTCGCCATGGGGCCAGGCAGTCTCCAGCACGTTCAGGAGATTGTGTCCGAGGACAGACATCGAATCTAAGAGCGGGGATGTTCTCCTTGATGAGCGATGCGAGGGATCTGCAAGAGTGGACGTAGTGGAAGCCTTAAACTCTAAAGAGGTTCCGCCATGCCGGGGCCAGGACTTATCATTCTAGATTATCATTCACATAATATCCATTATCAGAACATGGTTTATTCATAAGGTACATATATCCTAAACACTTGTCAAGCAAAATCACTTCCCTTTCACGCCAGAAACTTTCCACTTGCTCTTAAAAAATCGCAACATCATTTCCGTATTCTCCATCTTCCGAATTACATCCGGACCAACATCCTTGTTGTGATCCTTGAACGCCTTAAAGACAGACCCCCTGACATCCTTCATTTCATCACCCGTCCATAGACTCCAGTCAATAACCCGATGACGCTCCCATTTCTGATCCCGAAGCGGGCACAAATAATCATACCCCATGAAGCCTTCCCATACTTCACAAGCATCAGCGTCCTCTTTCCTGCACGCCAAAAGAACACTATCCATCACAGCCGAACATTCCTTAGTCATAACTCCACCCGAGAAATCTAGCGACTGCCCCAGACGATAACAATTGATTATTGGCTTTCCAGCGAAACTCCGATCCTCAACGAAATAATCCCCAAAATCTATCGCTCCTCTCACAGGAAGCCCCTCACGAAACGTTGCACCCATCAATCCTTCAATATACCTCTCGAACAGACTTACCGAAAACAGCTTCTCCCACACGCTCTTTTTCAAATCCAGAGCCAACACGACTAAAATACTGTCCGATATCAACGTTGCCTCTAAATTCTTCAACTTCATCTTCATCTTATCCCAAACCGGCTCACAATGACCCTTCTTCATCTCTGCCATCACAGCCCCTGGAAGACTAAACAAAACTTCAGTAATAATCTTAGATACTTCCTCAATTGTATTATTGTCGATGATGTTCTGATACCCCAAAATATCGAAGAACCCAACAAGCCCCTGTGAAATCATTATCTCTCCCCCACCCTTGATATCACCTATGCCCCCCCCTCCACCTAACGCACCTTTTGCAAAATCACCCGAATAAAATCTCCAGCGCCAAGAAATAACACCCCCAGGAAAGCAAACGCAATTATCAAAGTTCGCACAACGTCCAATCCCAAGGATGCAAGAAATCCCGGGTGCCTTCGAGACAGATCAAGCATCGCAGCTTCAAGACGATCCAACCTCTCCTCAAATCGGGCATCATGATATTTCGCCAATTCCCGCCGCTTACAACTTACCGCAATCAGAGCATCCTCCACATCATCAAGCAATTTCTCCATCAAAATCGGCTTTACCAAATAATTAAGCGGCAACACCGTATCACTCGATATCCTGAAGAATTCTGTCGCACTCGCCACCGACGAATACGCAGTTATAATAATTATCCCAACCGGAATCTTGTGGATGTTAAGCAAATGCTTAATAAGTTCCGCCCCGCCCATACGCGGCATCTTCATATCTAGCAGAACTAAAGAAATCCCTTCACCATGAATCTGCAGTAATCCAAGCGCTTCAAGCCCATCACAAGCCTTGTATACCGCACTATACCCAACCGTGACACACATCTCTTCTACACAATCGCGTATCGTCTCATCATCGTCCACGATAAGTAATCCGCACTTCTTAAGGTCAAATGTTGACTCGATACTAGCCATCGATCCTCCTCGACCAATCAAGCCAACACAATCCAACCAACCCCCACCCCCCGCTCACCTAAAAGACGCCTACTCAACTTCAGCCTACGCTCGACCCAACATACTTGTCAAACATCTCCCTTCGCTATAACCACCCATCCACCTGACCCCCTCTTAACCCCAATCCCCCCCAAATACCCCATCATTACCCTCAGTAAAGACCCCAACCCGAGGATTCTCAAGATCCATCACCCGCTCCAGTCCCTTCCCTCGCAAAACCACCCTATCATCCCGCATCAATTCCAACCTATGACCCGTCCACGACAAATGCCGCCGAGCGTAACGAACCGTTGCCCAAGGCAGCACAGGCCCGCAGCCTCGACCAAATACCTCCGAGCACTTCTTACACCGCAACGCCCAGAGCACCCCTTTTACTACCTTTCTACAAAAACCAACGAGAAATAGCGCATAAGAAGAAGAACTTAAGCCGGGCTCCGCCCGGACCCGTCAAGATCCCCCACCAACACCACCCAACCCGACAGCCCCAGCAGCCCGCTGTATCAATCTCACCTAGATCGCTGGGACAATCCCAAGGACGGCCGACGGCTCTGGACGCATAGATTTCGCGACAGGAACGGGTTGGAACGGGTAGCCTTCTACTCGTGCAAGATGGTGAGCGCAACTAAGCAGCAGGCGCCACAGCAGAAGCCGTAGTCGCTTCCTTCTGACTACTAGGAATTTGGATGGTCAAACCGAGGGAGTTGAATTACAAGGCCGAACATCCGGGGATCTCAGGGGAACCACCAGAGAGGAGATATCCTACGACACCATCATTCTTCGAATGTCCGACCCATGGCCAGGCCGCCACGTCATCACCACGAGTTTCGTCGCGACACGGCTAGACCGGCAGATCCTCACTTCGCCTTGAGCGCGCCCATGCGGCGAAGCGCTCGTTGTTCCCACTGGGTCCGGGGAAAGCGTTCGACAATCTGGCCGTACACCCGCAGTGCATCTTCGGGTTTCTTGGCCTCCTCATAAAACCGAGCCAGGTCCGAATACGCCTCTCCCAGCATCGGGTCATCCTTCACCGTCGCCACCAACTCCGAGAGGGTCTTCACCGCAGCTTGATGATCTCCCTTTGCATCCTCCGCGTACGCCTTTCCGATTCCTGCCAGGATACGAAACTGCCCGCGACCATACGTGGCAAGGTACTTGCCAAAAGTACCAATGGCGTCGTCGTACTTTCCGCCGTCGTACTGCATGTTACCAAGGCGCACGAACGATTCTTCCGCGGCACCCGTTCCGGGAAACCGGCTCACAACCTCCGTAAGCCCCTTCGCCGCCTCCTCCGAATTTCCTGGCGTGCCCGGCTTTTCCCCCCGCAAGGCCGCCTGCGTCTTAGCCAGCAGGGCCTGGGCCTCGCGCTCTTGCCGTTCCTGATACCAGAAGTATCCGGCACCGGCTCCCCCCATGACAACCAGCACCACCAGGATCCCAAGAGCTATCCTCTTGCGTTCCTGGCAGAATTGGATTGTGTGCCCCACCCACACGACGAGAGGATTGCGGCGAATATCTTCCTTGCTGGTTTCCTTTGGCATAGAGAACCTAACTCTTTGTGAAGGATGGATGATCGGACGTATCTCTACCCCGCCAACGCGGTGTCTTATTGGCGGCCCTGGAGGGACTCGAACCCCCGACGCACGACTTAGGACGCCGTCGCTCTATCCATCTGAACTACAGGGCCACGCAGAGTCAACAACGCCACGCCAGGTGCGTCACTTTCTCAGTATTGCAGGAGAGAGAAGACGGGCAGCCCCTTCAATCGCTCCCTGCCTTTCAGTTCGGTAAGCTCGATCACGAACGCCAACTCAACGATCTCGCCGCCCTGCTGCTGGACCAGCTCCGCAGCCGCCGAGCCGGTCCCCCCTGTCGCGAGCAAGTCGTCCGCCACCACCACGCGTTGTCCGGGTTGTATCGCATCCTGATGGATCTCCAGCGTATCGGTTCCGTACTCCAGCGCGTAGGTAGCCCGGTTCGTCTTGTACGGCAGCTTCCCCGGTTTGCGGATCAAGACGTTCCCCGCACCCAGCTTGTAGGCCAGCGCAGCGGCCAAGATGAAACCCCGCGCCTCGACCCCGACGACAACATCGATCTTTCGATCCAGATAGCGCTCGCCGATGGAATCAACGGCCTGGCGAAACGCTCGGCCGTCCGCGAGGAGCGGCGTGATATCGCGGAACAGGATGCCCGCCTTGGGGAAGTCGGGAACACTTCGGATTCTCTGTTTCAGCTCACCGATCATCATGGCGTCAGCGCACCTCCCTCAGGTCGTACGCTCGATGCTGAAAAAGGAGTACTGGCCAGTCGCCGGACCCCAGTGGCTCTGCGTCTCGCGCACGCAAGACCCTGCGGGCCCCTTCTCCATCTGGCGAAGGAATTCACCCAAGGCCCCCCGCGGGCCTTCGAGATAGGCTCGCACCCCGCCTGTCCGCAGGTTCATCACATAGCCGACCACGCCGAGCCGGCGGGCCGCCTCGTGCGCGAAGTAGCGGAATCCGACACCCTGAACGCGCCCGGAAACTCGTATCTCGAGCGAAACGATCTCCTGGGGGTCTCCCGGTTCCGTCGCTGGTTCCCTCATAGTCTCGTGTTGGGGAGTAAAACCCGCCCGAGCACCCGCGAATGTTTACCGCATTTCTCGGACCTTGTCAATGCTCGCGGTGCGCCCGAGTTCGGTCTCACGGCTCGAATGAACCCTCGAGTCGATCGACGTATTGCTCCGCGGCAACCTCTGGCGGAGATAGATCCTGCCCTTGGTCGAAGAGAAAATGCTGGTGGTCGAGGACCCAGAGATAGAGGTCCCCCTCGGTCTTTCCCGGAAGTTCTCCCAGGATGTCGCGTTCGCGGATAACCTTGGCAATCGGAAGATACACGGTGTCGTACCAGTGTGTGACTGCCTCCTCCTCCGAGATGTCCCGCTGCTGATCCAAACCCATGAAATATCGGTGCACTGCGATGTGTTCCAGGATGCGGCTGTAGCCATCCGGAATGGACACTTCAATGACCGCGCCGGGGCGAAGCCAATCCAGTCCGGTGCGATCGAGGAATTCGACTCTGGCTCCCAGGATCTCCAGGTCCTCGGGGCGAAGGTCCGGCTCCACCGGCACCTTCACATGGCACTCTCGCACTTCCGCCTCGATGAACTCCTGGCCTTGCTGTCGGGCCACGGAGACCCGGGGGTGGCCGTCCACCACGAAATACACCTCTCCCACCTTGTACAGGACGATCGGCGGAAGACTGATATCCTCGTAGAAGGCCCTGTCGATGTTCTGCCAACGACTGGCTATCCGGTTGTGCAGCGGGAGAAAGGCGTGATCGAAGTCGACGTAGCGGTTGACGCTCCCCACAATCCGGGCAATCTCGACCGTGCGGATTCCCCGATGGATCGGCCCGCCGATGTGAAGTTTCTCCTTCACCTGGTCGTAAGACAGCAAGCGCTTGGGTCGCCCCGAGAGGAAGCCGAGGATGTCGCTGAGGAATGCCCTAGAGCGGGCCCGCGCGAAGTCCGCATGTACTCGAGAGGCGATCTCGTCAAGCATGGTCGGGGGAAATCTCAACGACGCGATACGGGCAGACGTTCAGGACCGTGGTTCGGCCGACCTGCGTGGTCACGACGGTGTCCCGTCGGTACACATGGGAGTGGCCGTGCAACAAGTATCTCGGATGAAAGCGGGCGATGAAATGGTTAAAAGCCTCGAATCCCACATGCGCAGGATCGGCGCCATCATGGATTCCCTTCGGCGGCGCGTGGGTGATCAGAATATCGAGTGCCCGTCCGTAGTGAATCCGGTTCCAGAGCAAGCGCGGAGTCATCGCCAGGATGCGCCCCGCCATCTCCGCCTGGGTGTATTGATGCGTTCCATCCGGGCGATACCGAACACTGCCTCCCAGACCAGCCATGAGTAGGCCCTGCTCTATCACCATACGGCCGTCGATACTGCCGCAGTTCCAGAGAAGCTCACCTCCACTCGCCTCCTCGGCTTCTTTCCTCACCGGCGGTAGGTCGTGATTGCCCGGCACATGAACAAAGGGGACGTTCAGCATGGAGACCACGTACTCGAGGTAGTAGAAAGGAAGGTCGCCACACCCCACGACGAGATTCACGTGGGCGAACGCCTCCTTGACGCGCGGGCTGTAGAGCTGCTCCATGACCTGATCGCTGATAGCGAGGATCTTCACGACACACGACGCTCCGCGACTGCTCGCACTGCCGGTGACAGGAACTCATCCTGCACCGCGATTGCCGGAGGCACTGCATCACAAGACCCGATCCAGGGTTCTTCGCGTCCCTCTCGGCCTCACCGATGTATAGTATGGTATTCCACGCTATTCCGCAATATCACCTTTTAACAAGAAGTTACACACAAATCTTCAAGTGTAACGTTCCATCGCCCCAGGTGGCCTTCTGGGAGGCTTCCTGATTGTTCCGTCTTACACCAAGAGCCTGGAACAGCCCCGTGGCCGACTAGTTACCATTCCTGTCATCTTTACTCTTGATTGGCTCGGTTCTTTCGGTTCGTGTTGATCCGATCGATATGCGCTCTGGCCGCGGCGAGCGCAGCCTCCTTGGATTGATACTCTCCCGGCACGCGCCCCTGGGAAGGGGGCCGAATGGGATCCCTTGCTTCGGAAGAAGGAATCTCGACCGCAGAGATCCCCCAGGTGCCAGCTCGGACCTCCTCGGCGTAAATGTTGAAGCCTCGGTAGAGCTCGACCTTCTTCAGGCTCATCTCTTTTCCCTCCTTTGTCGGCGGATGGAACTTTCCGAGGGCGCACAGGTGCGGCTACCATAATCAGAACATCACCCGATTTCGGCCCGCACTCTTGGCGCGATAGAGGGCCTTGTCGGCGGCCTTGAGCACCTGCTGCGGGTCCGTTTCTCGATCATCGCGGTCGGCCACACCGATGCTGACCGTCACGGACACTTCCTTTCGTGACGCGACCGATGGCTTCGGCGTCGACGGCTTCTTCCGGGGACGACCGGAGCTGCGCACGGCAAACCGCGAGGCTGCGACCGCTCTTCGCAGCGCTTCCAGGTGGGGGGCGGCCTCCTCGGTCGACTTGTGCGGAAAAATCACCGAGAATTCCTCGCCCCCGTATCGAAAAGCCTTCCCACCGCCGGAGACCTCGCCCAGCCTCGATGCCACCATACGGAGCACTTGGTCGCCCACATCGTGCCCGTAGGTGTCGTTGAATCGCTTGAAATGATCCACGTCCACCATCGCCATCGCATACCGGCTACCCAGCTGTAGCAGGGCCTCGTTCATGGCCCGTCGTCCGGGCAGCCCGGTGAGGTCGTCGTGATAGGCCATGCGATAGGACGTCGCCACCAACCCCCCGATGAGGGCCAGCCCGCCCGTGGCGAGGAAATTCGTGGGGAGCCACCCAAGTCGGATCCCATGCAGCGCCACGAACGTCGAAACCAGCGTCCAGAGGAATCCCGCCTCGATCGCACTGCTCCGCAGCATGCATCGGCCCGTCAGAAGAATTCCGGTTGCCCCGAAAGTCGCCAGAGCTGTCTGTGGGAGAACGGTCCAGGCCGTCAAGCGCACGTCAACGAAAGGATGTTCCAGCCATGCCGCCGGGCCTTGCCAGTCCAGCAGCACGATCAGGAGGACGGCGACGACCTGCGCCGGGATCAGGGCGAGTCGCCTCAGGCCCCGTGTGGTGAGTAGACCCCGCTCGTTGAGCATGGCATACCCGGCGAGATTCAGCGGAAGAAGCACGGAGAGCGCATCGAATACGGTGCGGCCCACGCCTTCGCCTGTGCTCTCCCCCACCCCGAAGCGGAGGAGCGCCGCGTCCGCCAAGGCCAGGAGCAAGAGGGCGAAGACCACGCGGCTCCGATTGAAGTACCAACCGAGGAACACCCCGACCCCGAGAACCGCATAGGGATAGGTGTTGACGTAGGGTCGCATGGCGTCCGGCAGCACCCCGGGACGCAGAAACACCAAGGCCGCCAGGAGAGCTGTGCCGCCGGGCAGGAGCTGTATGAACAGGTGTTTCATGGATGTGCTCAACAACGTCGTCGTCGCCTTCGTCATGCGAGATGAATTTCTTGCGGCCACGTCCTCCGGACCACCGTAGCACCCTCTGTCTCGGGAGCGATCAGGCGGACGCTCCGGCTGTGCCGGAGCGAGGTCAAAGCGTGAGCTCAATCAGATGCGGCGCGCGGGACGCCAGGGCCCGATCGACCGCGGCGCACAGTGTCTGGAAGGTCGGCGTGCGCTCTCCCGCCACGCCGTAGCCACGGGCCAGGGACACCCAATCGACCGGCGGGTTCTCGAGGCTGGTGAGGGTCGCGGCATGCCCGGTCACGGCCGTGCCCGCGCGTGTGAGCTCCGTTCGCACGACGTTGTACGTGCGATTCGCTGCGATGCACAGCACCACGGGCAGCCCTTCGCGCGCCATCGACCACAAGGCCTGTGCGGTGTACAGCGCCGCCCCATCGCCGGTCAGGGCCAGCACCGGTCGCCCCGGGTCCGCGAGCGCCGCGCCCAGGGCGGCCGGCGGCGCAAAGCCGATCGCGCCGCCCGAGAGGCAGATCGCCCGATGCCGTCTTGCCGCAGCCGCCGAGGCAAAGTAGGGATAGCCCAGCGTCCCCCCTTCGACGACGACCACCGAGTGTTCGGCGATGCGCGGGACCAGCGCCGCCATCACGCCGTCCGGGGTGAGGGGCGCCTCTGGCCGCGGGGCCGGCGGCGCCTCCACGCGCCCGCCGTTGGGCACCGCGGGCGCCCCCAGGGCGTCCGCCAGCGTCTCGAGCGCGCCGGCCGCATCCTCCTCCGGACGAGCCAGCATCAGGGTCGTCCCCGTCCGCGCGATGCAGCTGGGGATCCCCGCGTAGCCGAAGAAGGTCACGGGCTCAAGCGCCCCGGCCAGCACCACGGGATCGTGGGCTGCAACGAGGGCGATCGCGGGCTCCGGGAAGTAGGGGAGTCGCAGGACCGAGGGCAGCCCGCCGCCCCGATCGCTGGTGGACGGAAAGGTCTCGCTGACCAGCCGCGCGCCGCAGTGGGCGGCGAGGCGTTGCGCCGCCCGCTGCCCGCGCGTCGTCAGACCGCTTCCGCCCAGGACCAGCAGCGCCGTGGGGCTGCGGCGCATTCGGGCCGCCACGACGTCGATTCGCGCGGCGTCCGGGATGGAAGCCGCCGGCACGGGGAACGGCGCCTCCAACTTCGCCGATGCCGGCGCCTGCTGAAAGTCCACGGGAAAAATCAGGGTCGCCACCTGGCCTGGCGGAACGCGCGCGGCCGCGATGGCATCCCGGGTCTTGGCGGAGACCGCTGCAGGGGAATCGATCGTCCCGACGTAGGCCGACACGGGGCGCGCGAGCGATCCGATGTCGGCGCAAAGCGGCGCGTCGAACGGAAGGTGCCAGGTCGCGTGCTCGCCGATCACGTTGACGACCGGGCTTCGGCCGCGCCGCGCGTTGTGGAGGTTGGCGATCGCATTCGCGAATCCCGGGCCGAGGTGCGTGAGGGTCATGGCCGGCTTGCCGGCCACGCGGCCGTAGCCGTCCGCCGCACCGGAGCACACCCCTTCGAAGACGCACGGAACCGGGCGAATCGCCCGCTGCCGTGCGAAGGCGGCCACCAGCGGGATCTCGGTCGTGCCGGGATTCGCGAAACATACCTCGATGCCCGCGGCGGCGGCGGTCGCGAGAAGCGCGTCCGCTCCGGTGAAGCCTGGCGGTGTCTTCATCGGAAATCCTTCATCCTCCTCCGACTGAATAGCGTCATGACGCATACGCCCGATTGGGATCCGCGCCGCTGAGCGGGCATGGTTCGCCGCCGGCCGGGAGCGATCGGCGGCGCGGCGCGAATGCTATCAGGAGCGAGGGACCGGGTCAAGGCAACCCGGATCACCCCTGTTCTCCGGCTAAGCAGTTGAGCCCTCGAGCGGATTCCGCGGCAACCCGCTGTACGGGCGGTTGCCCGCGATGGCATCGGGTTTGCTTGCCTTCACCCAGTGGGTGCAGCACACACTGGGAGGAGCCAAATGTCCACCGAGACCCCAGGGTTGCCGTTCGAGATCGATGACACCATTGACCCGACGTTGGTCACCGGCCGCGCGGGGGTCCCGCTCGTGATCGAGTTGTTCCGGCAGCTCGGGGTCGCGCAGGCGATCGACGCGCACGTTGCGGTCAAGCAGCGCCAGCGCGGCTTGTCGCCCTCGGAACTCGTCGAGAGCCTCATCGTGCTCTGGGCGAGCGGCGGGGACCGCTGCCAGGACCTCGCCACGCTCCGCGAGGACCAGGCCTTGGCCACGCTGCTCGGGCACCCCCTGCCCGCGGCGACCACGGTCCGGGACTTTCTCGAGGCCTTCCACAGGGAGGATGGCCCGCTGTGGGCGGCCGGGCCCGCAGCCACGATCCCCCTGGAGTCCGCCCCCCTGGTGGGCTTGGGCACCGCCAATCGCCCGCTGGTCGCGGGCCTCCAGCGGGGCGCCCGGGCGCGGACGGCCACCCTGGATGTGGATGCCACGCTCGTGGAGAGTCACAAGGACGCCGCGACCGTGGCGTACGACGGGACGCGCGGCTACCAGCCGGTGGTGGTGCTCTGGGCCGAGCAGGACGTGATTGTGCACGACCAGTTCCGCGATGGCCATGTCCCGGCGGGCTGCGGCAATGTGCGGGTCCTGGAACAGGCCGTGGGCAATTTGCCCCAGGGCATCACGCAGCTCTTCCTGCGCGCCGACAGCGCCTTGTACGAGACCGCCGTCCTCCGCTGGTGCGAGGCGCGGCAGATCGGGTACGCCATCAGCGCCGATATGTCCACCCCCCTCAAGACCGAGATCCTGCGCCTCCCCGAGGCGGCCTGGCAGCGGGACCGCGAGGAGCCCGACGCCGTCCGCGCCTGGGCCGAGGTCCCGTACGTCCCCGACGACGGGGATCACCGGAAGGATCGGCCCTGCGTCCGCCGGTACCTCGCGGTGCGCGTCCAGAAACGCCAGGGACAGCTCTTCGCCGATGGCAGCAGCGTCCACTATTTCGCCGTGGTCACGAATCGCGACGAGAACGGGTTGGCCCTCCTCCAGTGGCACCGCGCGAAGGCCGGCACGGTGGAGCACGCGCATCACGTCCTCAAGCGTGAGCTGGCGGCGGCCGCCCTGCCCAGTGGCAAGTTCGGCGCGAACGCCGCGTGGTTCCGGCTGAACGTGCTCACCTACAACCTGCTCACCGCACTCAAGCGGTTGACGCTACCCGGAGATCTCCGGACCGCTCGGCCGAAGCGCCTGCGGTTTTTGCTCTTCAACACGGTCGGGAAGGTCGTCGCGCATGCCCGCCGGACGCTCCTGCGGCTCTCGGGGGCTCTCCAACATGCCTTACTGGTCCGGGCCGCGGAGCAAGATCGCCCGGCTGGTCCCGGCTTAGCCGGAGATTAGGGGATCACCCTGATTCCGCTCTAAAGCAAAGAGCCCTGCCCCAGACTTGACAGGCCGTGCACCCAACATCTGAAGAGGGGGTCAACGCCGCAGGCAGCAGAATGTCGCAATCAAAAAACATCGGCCTGAGAGCGTCTCTCTCAGGCCGATGTTTTCGGGAAATGAATTGGTCGGGGCGAGAGGATTTGAACCTCCGACCCCTTGGTCCCGAACCAAGTGCGCTACCAGGCTGCGCTACGCCCCGTTCCTACCCTCTTAGAATAGTCTCGCTGACAATATCGGTCCGTCCAGCTCTTGCGAACAACCGTCCAGCTCTTGCGAACAACTCACGAACCATTTGGCCACCCCTGCTGCCCGACCAGCTTGACGAACACGCATCCGCCCAGATCACTCCAGCGCATTCCCGCCTCTCCCCGGACACCTTTCCGCAGGGACTGGGTGTAGATATCCCCGACAGGAACGATCAGTCGGCCCTTGGGGGCCAGTTGATCGATGAGCGCTTGGGGAATGGTCGGTGCCGCAGCCGCGACTAGGATGGCGTCAAAGGGCGCCTCTTCCTTCCACCCCAGCGATCCATCGGCCACGCGCACGAGCACGTTATAGTACCCGAGACTGTCCAACCGGTGCGTTGCTCGATCCGCCAGGCTCTTCAGGCGTTCGACCGAGAAGACTTTCCCGCACACCTCCGCCAGGACCGCCGTCTGGTAGCCGCAGCCGGTCCCGATCTCCAGCACCCGTTCGTGACCGTGGAGCTCCAGCGCCTCGGTCATGAGGGCCACCATGTACGGCTGCGAGATCGTCTGGCCATCGCCTATCGGCAATGGGTGATCTCCGTACGCCCGGCCGACCAACGCTTCATCAACAAATAAGTGACGCGGCACCTTGCCAACGGCTCGGAGGACCCGCGGATCCAGGATGCCGCGACGTTCAAGCTGCTCCGAAACCATCCGCTCGCGTGGGAGCGGAAAGGCACCGGGATTCTCTACCTCAGAGGGTACCACACGCCTCCCAAGAAGAAAAGCGTTTCTCGAATCGCCACCCACAACTCATGCGGACGGATGTCCGTTTAAGGAGAGACCCCACGACCGCAACTCGTCCAGGGCGCCGTGGTTCGTCAGGTCGAGGTGTAACGGCGTGACCGAAATCCAGCCGTCCTGCACCGCCTCGCAATCCGTCCCATCACCGCGCTCCCAGGTGGCCGATGCCCCGCCAATCCAGTAGTAGGCGTGGCCGCGCGGGTCCACCTTGCGATGGACGGTCTCGCCGTACACCCGGCGTCCCTGACGGGTCACGGCCCAGCCCCGGACGGCCTCCGTCGACAGATTGGGAACGTTCACGTTCAACAGTGTCCCCTGGGAAAGGCCGCGACGGAGAATCTCTTCTGCCAGTCGGCGCGCGCACGCCGCGGCGAGGCGGAAATCGAACTGCCCCTTTCCTTCCACTG
>JAPLLC010000101.1 GCA_026387775.1 Candidatus Methylomirabilota bacterium
CAGGAGCCGACCGCGCCGAATCTCGCCATCCACCAGCACCCGGTAGGTGATCGGCACCTGCCAGCAGTCGCCCTCGACCTCCTCTTCCAGGTAGCGGAACGCGCGCTGGGAGAAGCGGAGTCCCTGACCCGCCTCGTCGAGTGCCACGGTCAGCAGCGGATATCCCTGCCGATAGATCCACCCATCCATGATCGCCGGGATGGGCTGGCCCGCGGCCACGCCCAGCGCCTTCCAGAGGTCGGCCGTCTCGGCATTGGCAAACTGATGGGCGGCAAGATAGCGCCGCACTCCGTCGCGAAAGACCTCGGGCCCGAGGTACTGCTCCAGCATGCGCAGCACCGCCCCGCCCTTCTCGTAGGTGAGGACGTCGAACATGGCCTCCGCGTCCTTCGGGGCCACGACCTCGAACTCGATCGGGCGGCTGGACCGAAGCCCGTCCGTCAGGAAGGCGGCGGCCCGGGACGCCCCGAAGCTGTCCCAGCGGCCCCAGACCGGCTTCCACGCGTCCACCGCCATGACCTCCATGAGCGTGGCGAAGGCCTCGTTCAGCCAGAGCCCGTTCCACCAGGCCATCGTCACCAGGTCGCCGAACCACATGTGGGCGATCTCGTGGATCACGACATGCGCGACCCGTGTGCGTTCGCCCAGGGTTGCCGCTCGCTCGTCCACCAAGAGGGCGGTCTCGCGGAACGTGATGGCCCCCAGGTTCTCCATGGCGCCGAAGGCGAAGTCCGGGATGGCGATCAGGTCCAGCTTCTCCCCCGGGTATGGGATCCCGTAGTAGTCTTGAAAGAATCGAACCGAGAACGCCGCGGCTTCCAATGCAAAAGCGCCCAGCTGCCGCTTGCCGGGGACCGCCCACACCCGAATCGGGATCGTGTCCACCCAGGCGGGTTCGGTCGCCTCCAGCCTTCCGATCACGAAGGCCAGCAGGTACGTGGACATCGGGATCGTGGGCGCGAACGCGACCGCAATCTTTCCCCTCTCCGGGATGGGCCGGGTGGTCGCCACGGAGCTGTTCGAGAGCGCACAGAGGCCCTCGTCTACCAAGAGAGTCACCTGAAAGACCGCCTTGAATGCCGGCTCGTCCCAGCAAGGAAAGGCACGGCGCGCATCCGTCGCCTCGAACTGCGTGACCGCCAGCATCTCCTTGGCGCCGTCGGCAGCCGTGAACGTGCTGCGATAGAAGCCGCGCAGCTTGTCGTTCAGCTCCCCGGCGAACTCGAGCGACAGGCGACACGCCCCGGGCCGAAGTGGTTCGGGAAAGCGCAGCCGCAGCCGCTCCTCCGCCTCCTCGATCGTGACCAGCGCATTCTGTTCGGTTCCGCGCTCGCTCCGGATGCTCGCTGCCTGGATCTCGAGGTCGGCCGCGTTGAGGATGATCTCTTGAACCGTCTCCCGCACCGTCACGTCCACCGTCTCGCGCCCCGTGAATCTGCCTCGCGCGAGATCGGGCTCCAGCTCGATCTCGTACCGGCTCGGCACCACGGTGCACGGCAATCTGTATCGGTCCATTCGGTCCTCCAACCGCGCAATCATCTCTACGGCACCGCAGGGTCCTGCGGGGTGGCGGGGCGGTCCTCGCTGGTGGCGTGGATCGTGCCCGTGGCGTCCAGGTAGAAGCTCTTCTGGCCGGACCGCGCACGGTTGAGGGGGCGTACCGTCAAGGCGTATCCGGAAACCTTCCCGCTGGGATCGGTCGCCGTCGGTGTGTAGGTGAACAGGTGCCCTAAACGCTCGTTCCCCCATGAGAGCGCTTCGATACATCCAGAGCCCTTTGGCCCCAAGAGATCGAGTTGGGCAGGGAATCCCTGGGCCGGGTGGCTTGCGGCGTAGGCCGACGCGCACCGCTGAAGCTTTTTCATCCAATTGACGGTTTCGCGCTGGCGGTAATGGGGGCTTCCGAAATAGGCGGGCACGGCTGCCGCCAGGACAATCCCGATCATCCCAAAATAGACGACGGGATCGACGATCCCTCGCACCAGCAGCTTCCAGTCTCCCTTCGCAAAGCCGACCTTCTTGTACGTTGCGAAGGCGCTGCCCGCCAGGATCGCTTGCAGCGGGACGAACACCCCAAGAAATGCGAGGGCACTCCAGTTACGGTCTCCCCCGTCGCTCAATACCATGAGGAGACCTAGCCCCGCGCCAACGCAGAGGATCCCGCCGGCCCCCATGGCCAGCGCCAGGCCGGGCACGATCAGGCACAGGACAACGGGATTTTCCAGCCATTGCCACGGTGGAGATGGAGCGCAGAACAGCAGCAGGCTTCCGATCGCCGCCCCGCGCATGGCCCGCAACCACTTTGCAGAGACGGCTCGGCTCTCGGCAGACGGCTCATGGACATCCGGAGCGGCCATGAATGTCCAATCCCCTTTCGAATATCCGAGGATCCTGTACGCCGCGAAGGCACCGCCCGCCAAGACCGCCTGCACCGCGGCAAACACTGCGCAAAAAGCAACCATGCTCCAGTTCGGGCTCGATCCTCTCCCAGCAACGAAAAGACCCAGCCCGACAAAGAGGAGTAAGGCCCCGCCGACGGCCATGGCCGCGGCCAGGCCCTCCTTGTACGGCGGCTTGCGCAGACGCCACAGGATCGCCAGCAAAGGAGTGCTGAAGATCGGGATCAGGAAGGGCGCAACACTGTCCGACCACTCCCACGGGGGAGCCGGCACGAAGAACAGGAGCACGGTCCCGACTGCCGCAACACGAACGACCCGCAGCCGCTTCGCGAGGGCATCGCTCTCGCTGGGAGAAGACTCAGGATCGCTCGTCATCGCTCACCCCCGGACTTAGCCCAAACACTTCACCGCAAAGCTCGCAAAGACCGCAAAGCGAGCCAGAATGCATTCCAGGATGCCTCTGTTCTGTGCAATCCGTGAATCGCCCATCCCCCGTCATCGGCCTCCGATCAGGATGAACGGCGCCCAGTAGAACGGATGCGCGGTCGTCGGTTTCTGGATGAGGGCCCGTTGGGCCTGCTGTAGGGCCCCGACACGGCCTGCCGACCCGAGGCTTCGGTGGAAGATCACCATGAAATCCCGCGTGGCCGCGTCGTGGACCTTCCAGAGCGACGCCAGGATCGACTGCGACCCGGCCTGGCTGAAGGCCGCCGCCAGCGTGATGAGGGCCGCGCCGGGAACCTGCTCGCCCAGCGCCGTCTCGCAGGCCGAGAGCACCGCAAGCCCGCTCTGAAGGCTGAGCCCCGCGATCTCATCGATCCCCAGCTGGTTCTCCTCACCGCCCCCCGCCATGAGCAGGTACGAGCGCTCCGGCCGCTGGGGATCGAGAACTCCGTGCGTGGCCAGGTGGAGATCGGGAAATTGCTCCACCAAGGCGAAGAACCGTTCCTTGGTCGCCGCCGGTCCGTCCAGGGATGTGATCCCCGGGCGAATTCGCATGAGCTCCCGCACCTCGCGGCTGGCGGCCGGGAGGCTCCCGTCCGGATTGGCCAGGGCCAGCAACGGGGTGTTGGTTGTCGGTGCCGCCGGCGTGAAGATGTCCGCCAGCTCCAACTGGGTGACGTAACTGACGGCGTGAGTCTCGGCCAGGAACCGTTCCGTGCCGTCCACCTGCGTGCGCAAGAGCGCGTGGATCGGAAGGTACAGGAGGAGGTCATTCGGGATCAGGATGAGGTTTGGGTGGGTGGCGAGATCGGCCTGGATCGGCTCCAGGAGATGCGTGGCGAGGCGGCGCGCGACCTCCTGGAGCGGCACCACGTCACGCCGGTATTCCTCGGAGCCATCATCGGCCCAGATGAGGGGGCGGTTGGCGCCACGTTCGATGTACTTCCGGTAGCGCCGGACCAGCTCGTACAGATCCGCCTGGGTCACGGCCTGCCTCTTCACCTGGAACCGTCCACCGGAGGCGACGACAAATATGTAAAGTGCATCCGTCGCGGAAAAGTACTGGACCGCCAGCGTCCCCTGTGGCAGCCGGTTGGCGTACTTGGCCAAGAGGTCGGGGTCCACGGTCTTCTGGTCCACGAACTGTGCTTTGTAGCGCGGGTACTTGGCCAGGAATGCTTGGGTCTGGGTGCGGTATTCCGCCTTGGTCTGCGCGAGAAGCGTCGTCAGGCTCTCCACTCTCTCGGCGTTTCGTGCGTCGGGAGCCTTGGCCTGCTCGGCGCGCAGCGATCGCTCCAGCGCCACGGCCCGATCCATCTTGGCCTGCGCCTTCTCGCTTTCTGCCCGCACCTGGCCGTCGCGCAGCTTCGGCCGGGCTGCCGCCAACGCTTCGCCGACGACGCGGCCCCGCTTCGCTTCGAGAACGGCCCAGGCCTCGCGGTCGAAGCCCTTCGTGGAATCCCGCTCGTGGAGTCTCAAGAGCAGGCGCGCCAGGGCGTCGTAGACGGCCATCCGATGGCTGAGGAAGACCAAGCGCTCCTCCTCTTCCCCGAATTGGCTGGTCAAGCCATTGATGATCGTCACCGCCTCGCGGTACTGGGCCAGGGCTGCGTCGGCGTCCCCCTGCACCTCGTGGATCCGCCCCAGGCCGTAGCGGACCTGCCACAAGGTTTCGGAGTGACCGAGCCGCCCCGCGAGCTCCATCGCCCGCTCGAACAGGCCTCGGCTCGCGCCGTAGTCGCCTCGAGCGAACTGGACCTCGGCGAGCCCATGGAGCGCGAGCACCTCCACCCGGGGGGTCACGATTTGCCGGGTGATTGCGAGCGCCCCCTCCTCGTATCCCTTGGCGTCATCCAGCGCCATCCTTGCCAGGGACACCTGCCCCAGGTGATGGAGCATCAGGGCCTCGAACCCGGGAATCTTCTGAGTGCGTGCCAGCCCCAGCCCCTTCTCGTAAGCAGCCTGCGCCTCCGGATACTCGCCCAGGGCGAAGTGGGCCGAGCCGATCGTCTGGAGTGTTTCCACTTCGATCGAGAAGGCGCCGACCGTCCGCGTCAACGACAGGGCCTCCTCCAGGATGGGAAACGCGGCGGCGTAGGCCCCTCGCGAAACCTCCACCTGCCCGATGTTCTTGAGGCTGAGCGCCTCGCCCCGGCGGTCCCCGAGGGCGCGGGTGATCTGGAGAACCTTTCCCAGCCTGTCCCGGGCCTCCCGGTAGGCACCCTGTCGGATGGCAATGGCCGCCAGGTTATTCAATCCCATCCGTTCCGTATTCCGATCCCCGATGGCCTGCGCCATCGTCACTGCCTCGCCGAGGTACTGCCGGGCCACGGCATACTCGCCAAGGGAGATGCGCAGCACACCCAGATGGTTGAGAAGTCTTGCCTCGGCCCCCCGGGTTCCTGTGGCCCGCGCGAGTCCGAGCGCCCGCTCCAGGTATTCTCGCGATCGGTCAGTTTCTCCCCGCATGTGGAACACGGTGGCGAAGCCATGCAGAGCGGCGATCTGCCGCGCCCAATCTCCCGACTGGCGAGCCATGGGCATGACCTGCCCGAAATATGGCTCGGCATCTCGAGCGCGCCCCTGGAGGATGTACGACTCACCGATCAGGGTGAGCGTTGCCACTTCCAGGACGCGATCCTGAGCGGCTCGCGCGATCCCGAAGCCGCGATCCAGCGCCTGCCGACCTTCGTCGTATTCGGCACTCCGCACCAGGGCCTCGCCCAGCCGGTACCACGCCTCCCCATCCGTGGGCTCGTCCTGGACGGCCTGCCGGAACCGGCCGAGCGCCCTCTTCAACGCCTCACCCCCCCCGCCCAGGAGGGACTCGGCCGTAGCGACGATCCCGTTCGCGCGGGCCGCAAGGGCGCGGGGCCCCGGGATCCCCGATCGCAGGGGCTGCTGCACCCCCTTCGGAGGGAAGGCGATTGGAAGCGACTGCGCGATCTCAAGGAGCGCCTGGTCGGCCTGAGCAACCGCCTGCGCCAGGGGGCCGGAGAAAGAGCGGCTGGCAATCCGTGCTTGTCGGGCCGTGTCGAGCGCAAAGAGGGTGACGCTGACCTGCCCGATGGTGCCTTGGTATTCCCCACCGATGAACACGTCCACGCCAAGCCGGCCGCCGAGTGAGGCAAGCTGGTCTGGCCGGAAGCCCGCCAAGGCCCCGGGCAACTGCTTTGTTTGTTGGACGAGCTCCCGGAGATCGAGGACGCGGGACTCGGTGAGGCGCTGCGCCTCCCAGGTCAGGGTCTCTTGCAGCCCGATCCCGATCCAGGCGAGCGCCTCGTCACCGGTCAGGTTCGCCAGGGGCACCACCGCGATAGCCGGAGGACGCGTGTGCGGCAAGTCCGGCAGCGAGTCGGCGGCTGCCATCGCACCAGAGAGGGGCCACGCCAGCATCATGATGAGGCAATAGATGCCAGTCGCGTTCCAGGCAGAAAACAGAGAGGGTCGCGTGGAGGATGCGTTTCTTTGCGCGAACACCGCAGACAGCCGCCGCCGGGACACCTGCACACACGTGCCCCGGAGGCGGCTCATTCCGGTTAGTCCAACATCAGAGGGTCGCGGTCGTACCCGGTAGTCTCAGTCCCAAGCCGGCTTAGGGCTTCGGGCAATCCGGATCGCAGCCGGCAGCGTGCACGTAGTTCACCGGGGCGACAACCTGGGCGGCGAAGCACGCCGCCAGCACGATCAGGAGAATCCCAACCCATTTTCGCATGTCCCCACCTCCTTGAGAAAGCCACCCCCATCCAGTCTGCGCGGATAGATGCTACAGCACCCTTCGAAGCTGTCAAGACCTTTCTCGGGACGAATTGCGCGTGCCCCCTTCCTCGCCTTACGGCTTGCGCGACTTGGCAGCCAGCTCGCTGGCGAACCCCTGCACCTCGTTGATGGCGACGGCGGCGTTCAGCCCCTGCTCGCCGCGCAATTGCCAGGTGATCACCCCGACCAACCGGCCCTCAGGCGTCAGGAGAGGTCCCCCGGAATTCCCAGGGGCGATCGGCGTCTGCGTCTGGATCACCGTCCCTTGCGAGCTGCCCATGGGGAACTTTGTCCGCACGGCGCTCACAATGCCCTGGGTCAGGCTCCAGACGAGACCCTTCGGATGGCCGATGACCGCGACATCATCGCCGGGCTCCACGGTGTCAATGGTGGCATCCCGGATAGGTTTGACGTCGGGCGGCACATTGACTACCCTGAGAAGGGCAAGATCGCGCGCCGGATCCGTACCCAGCACCCATGCCGTTCGGAGAGACCGGCGCAACGCCTCGCACCACGGCGTCTTCTCCTGCGACTTGACACACGAGACGAACTGCTCCGAGTTGAACGGCTCGCCCGCGAGCTGCCGGTCGTAGAACAGGGTCAGGACGAACGGCGTCCCCTGTTCGTTCTTGAACGTCTTCTCGACCACGTGGTGGTTCGTGATCACGAGCGCCGAGGAGTCCGCCGGATCCACGTGGATGACGATCGCGCTTCCCGTGCCATCCGGAGCCACCACCAGCGGAACTGCGCGAACCACGGACCGGTACAGATCGCGTAGCGACGTGCCGGCGCGCGTCTGCACCGCCCCGGCCAGATCTTCTTCCCGCACGACGCTGCGGCCGGCCAGACTGTCTCCCATGCGCTCGATCGCCGCCAGCGGCACGGCCTCCTCTGCCGTGAAGGCAATCGTCGGCACCAGGATGCTTGTAACCACACCGATCAGTGCCGCCATCCTCACCAGGTACATTCGCAGCTTCATCTGCTTGACCTCCCGAAAAAGGATTCTCGTCACGGCCCCTTCACCTTCACCAACGGCAGGACCCCTTCGAGCTCACCCTTCATGACCGGGTGCTGATTGCCGCCCACGGCGCGAGACTTCTGGGTGACCTGCTGCTCGACGTACTCGTAGAGTTCCTGGAGGGAGATGATCCCGTCGCGGTTCAGGTCGGCCGCCCCATTCAAGCCTTGAAGAAGGTAGTAGGTGAAGAGACCATGGCCGAACTCGGGGAGCTCGATGGAGACCTCGGCGGGGCGGGAGGCGGTGATGATCGCCCGGCCCTTGGAGCGCGTGAGCCGTTCCAGGAAGAGGTCGTCCACGTTCACGGCCCGGGTCTTCTTGGCGGCGAAGGTCCGGCCGCCTGCCGCTCCGCTGTAGCAGGCGTCCAGGAAGACGACGACCCGCTCGGACTCCACCCGGCCGAAGATGGTCTGGATCTCATCCATCGGAAGGGCCGTGGCGTACAGGTCGTCTGGGTCGGCATCGCTGGGGATGAGATACTTGGCGAGGCCGTCCCGCTCGATCCCTCGCTGGTCCACTTCGGGGGCCCCGTGGCCGGCGAAGAAGATCACGACCGTGTCGTCCTTCTGGGCGGAGCGGGCAAGGAAGGTTCCGAGGGCCCACTTGAGGTTTCGGTACGTGGGCTTGCGCTCGGTCTTATCGGTCATAAGGACGACATGCTCCGGCTTGAAGCCCGCCGGCCCGATGAGCACCTGGTAGATGGCCTCGGCATCT
The DNA here is from genome assembly GCA_026387775.1 of Candidatus Methylomirabilota bacterium. Classification (GTDB taxonomy): domain Bacteria; phylum Methylomirabilota; class Methylomirabilia; order Methylomirabilales; family 2-02-FULL-66-22; genus 2-02-FULL-66-22. The sequence continues at coordinate 8,335 of JAPLLC010000101.1, forward strand.
GGCACTGTGTAGCGCAGGCGGGGGATGTCCGGGCTCTCGTAGCGGCCCACGCCCACCACCACGGCCCAGCGGTTCTGGGTCGGAGCGGCGGGCGGTGGGGGCGGGGCGGCTACCGCCACCTTGGGCTTGTCGTAGATGACGGTGCGGACCTCTTGCTGGACCGTCCCATCGGGCTCGCTGGCGCTCACCACGAGGGCGTTGGGGCCCTCGCGGAACATTAGCGAGGCGGTCACGACGAGGGACCTTTGCGGGGTGCGCTCGGTCTGCTGGTGCACCTCGGTCCCATTCAGGGTCACACTGACCTTGGCGATCCCTTTACTGGAGGTCACGACGGCGGCGACCACGCTCGCCTCCTCCGTCACCCGGGCCCTGTCCTCGGGGTAGCGGATGGCGACGGCAAGGGGTACCCGCTTCTCGTAATGGACCGTGCGGACCTCCTGGTGGATGGTTCCGTCCACCTCCGTGGCGGTGACCACAAGCGTATTTTGGCCTTCTCGGAGCTTTACCGGAAGGTTCACGGCATGGGAGCGTTGGGGGATCTTCTCTTCCTGCCGGGCCAATTCCACCCCGTTGAGGGTCACCACGACTTGAGCGATCCCTTTCCCTCCCGACACGAGTCCTGCCAATCCGATGCTCTCATGCTCCACGCGTGTCTGGTCCGGGGGCGTGGTGAGCGTCAGATGGAAGGGGGGTGGGGGTGGGGGTGGCGGAGCTGGAGCCACGATGACAGGCGCCGGTCGTGTGGGCGGTGCCGGGGTCGCCACCACGTGGGGCGCGGGCACAGGTGCTGGAGTCGGCTGGGCCACAACCGGCGGTGCTGGTCGTGTCGGCGTCGCTGGGGTGGGGGGCACGGTCACCGGCGCCGGCTTGTCGTAGAAAAGCGTCCGGGCTTCCTGTTGCGAGCTGCCTTCAGAATCGGTCGCGGTGACGAGGAGGACGTTCTTCCCTTCCTGGAGTGTGAGTGAGACATTGAGGGGGATCTCGGATTTGGGGGTGCCCTCCTCTTCCTGGCGAGCCACCTCCTGGCCGTTGAGGGTGACGGTGACCATCGCGACCCCTTTGCCGCCCTCGGCCTTGCCGGTGAGGGTGAGGCTGTCCGTGGTAGAGTGCGCCTGGTCCTCGGGCTCAATGAGGGCCACCGCGAGGGGGGCAACTGCGGGGCGATCGATGGCGACGACCTGGAAGGTTAGACGTGATACTCGGCCAGTGCCCTCCAGTTTAACCAACTGCCGGACATCAGGCGCATACCAGCTCTTGACAGTTCCCACAACAGTATTGCGGTCTATATTGAGGATCGAATGGTATATCAGGAACGCCTTGAACGTACCGGCTGGCACACGGACGTCTTCGTACGCATCCACGCTCCACGTGTACATGGCCGGGAATCCCCCCCACCTCCCCATACTCGATCCTCTCTTGCCAACCTCCAGGGGCCAGGTCAAGGGAAGCGGAGGGTCGAACTTGACAACATCTGTGGCGGCCGCCACCCCCAGGTCTTTCGAGACGAGGAATCCTTTGCCGGGCCCAGGCGAGAAGATGTACTGATCGCCTTCGATCCGGACCAGTATATACACCCCGTCGTCGCGGATCCACTTCTCGCCGACGGTGTACGTCGGGCGCTCGGCCCGGGGGGGCGGGGCGGGAGCGGCGCTCACGCTTGCCGGGCCGAGGCCCGCGAACAGCGTGAGTCCAAGGACGAATCTCAAGGCGCGAGATAGTCGGCTCATCTCAGCTTCCTTACGGCCTCTTCACCTTCACCAGGGGGATGACGCCTTCGAGCTCACCTTTCATGACGGGGTGCTGATTGCCGCCCACGGAGCGAGACTTCTGGGTGACCTGCTGCTCGACGTACTCGTAGAGCTCCTGGAGGGAGACGATCCCGTCGCGGTTCAGGTCGGCCGCCCCATTCAAGCCTTGAAGAAGGTAGTAGGTGAAGAGACCATGGCCGAATTCGGCCACTTCCAGTGAGACCTCGGCGGGGCGGGACGCGGTGATGATTGCCCGCCCCTTGGAGCGCGTGAGCCGCTCGAGGAAGAGATCGTCCACGTTGAGCGCCCGCACGCTCTTCGAGGCGAAGGTGCGACCCCCGGCGGCCCCGCTGTAACAGGCATCCAGGAAGACCATCACGCGCTCGGCTTCGATCCGACCGAAGATGGTCTGGAGTTCATCCATGGGAAGGGCCGTGGAATACAGGTCGTCAGGCTCTGCATCGCTGGGAATCAAGTACTTGGCGAGACCGTCTCGCTCGATCCCCCGCTGGTCCACTTCCGGGGCGCCGTGCCCCGCGAAGAAGATCAAGACCGTATCGTCCTTCTGCGCCGAGCGCGCAAGGAAAGTCCCGAGAGCCCACTTGATATTCTTGAGCGTCGGCTTGCGTTCGGTCTTGTCCGTCAACAGAAAGACATGCTCCTTCTCGAATCCGGCGGGGCCGACAAGGACTTGATAGATGGCTTCGGCGTCGGGAACCGTGTAACGCAAGCGAGGGATGTCCGAACTCTCGTAGCGGCCCACGCCCACCACGACCGCCCAGCGATTCCTGGTCGGCGGAGGCGGCGGTGGAGGTGGGACGGGAGCGGCAGCCTTGGGCTTATCGAAGAAGACCGTGCGGACCTCTTGCTGGACCGTCCCGTCGGGCTCGCCGGCGCTCACCACCAGGACATTGGGCCCTTCACGCAGCGTCACCGGGGCGGTCACAACCAGGGACTTTTGCGGCGCGCGCTCGGTCTGCTGGTGCACCTCGGTCCCATTCACGGTCACCGTGACCTTGGCGACGCCTTTGCTTGATGTGACCATGGCGGCGATCACACTCGCCTCATCCGTCACCCGGGCCTTGTCCTCGGGATAGCGGATGACGACCGTGAGGGGTATCCGCTTCTCGTACACGACCGTGCGAACCTCCTGGTAGACCTTCCCGTCCGCTTCGGTCGCCGTCACGACCAGCGCATTCGACCCTTCGCGGAGCCTGACGGGGAGGCTCACCGGCAGGGCGGGCAGCGGCGTGCGCTCGTCCTGGCGCGTCACCTCCACGCCGTTGAGCGTCACGACCACACGGCTGACCCCCTTGCCGCCGGATATCACCCCCGCCAGCCCGATACTCTCGTGCTCCACGCGCGCCTGGTCCAGGGGCGTGGTGAGGAGCACCTGAAATGGGGGCAAGGGCGGTGGAGGCGGCGTGGTCACGACGGGAGGTGTCGCCGGCACGGGCGCCGGCGGGGACGGAATCGCCACCACGGGCGGTGGGGTCACCGGAGAGGGCGCAGGGGGTGGAGGAGCCGGCTGCGTCACGACTGGCGGCGGCGACGCAGGCGTCGGCTTGTCGTAGAAGAGCGTCCGGGCCTCCTGCTGGGAGGTGCCGTCGGGATCGGTTGCCGTGACGAGGAGGACGTTCTTCCCCGCCTCAAGCGTGAGCGCCACCTCGATCGGGACCTCGGGCTTGCCGGCCTTCTCTTCCTGTCTCGATACTTCCTGACCGTTGAGACTCACGGTGACCCGGGACACGCCCTTCCCGCCCGTGGCCTTGCCGGTGAGGGTGATCCCCTCGGTGGTGATGCGGGATTGCTCCTTCGGCTCCCGGAGAACCACCTGGAGCGGTGCCGGGTTTGGCCGGTCAACCGTGAGAACCTGGAAGGCGAGGAAGCCGATGCCTTCACCCTCCTCGGTCTGCTCGCCGACCCCCACCTTGACAAACTGCCGGACCTCGGGTGCGTACCAGGCGACGAAACTCCGCTCGTGGTTCGTCTTCCCCCCCGCTTTCGCCCCTACCTTCCGGGACCTCCAGCTCAGCGAGTGGACGATGCGAAAGGCTGTGAACCTTCCGGCGACGGTCTGAACATCTTCATAGGCCTCGACTTTCCAACTGTACGTGGCCGGAGGAGGCCCGTCGATCTTCCACGAGCGATACCAGGTGACCTGATCGCGCCCGCTCTTTCCAATCTCCAGAGGCCAGGTCAGCTTGGGCGGGGGATCGAACGACATCCTTTCCTCGCCCCTGCGCACCTTGGCAATCGCCAGATCTTTGGTCAGCTCGATCTCGCGGCCGGCCCCCGCTGAAAAGACGTACCGATCGCCTTCGATCCGGATCAGCTCATACTCCCCGTCCGTCCTGATCCACTTCTCCCCCACGCCATACGTCGGGCGCTCGGCCCGGGGGGGCGGGGCGGGAGCGGCGCTCACGCTTGGCGGGCCGAGGCCCGCGAACAGCGCGAGTCCAAGGACGAATCTCAAGACGCGAGACATTCGGCTCATCGCAGCTTCCTTACGGCCCCTTGACCTTCACCAACGGCAGGACCCCTTCGAGCTCCCCCTTCATGACGGGATGCTGGTTCGCGCCGAGCGCGCGAGACTTCTGGGTGACCTGCTGTTCGACGTACTCGTAGAGTTCCTGGAGCGAGACGATCCCGTCGCGGTTCAGGTCGGCGGCCCCCTGGAGGCCTTGGAGGAGGTAGTAGGTGAAGAGGCCATGGCCGAACTCGGGGAGCTCGATGGAGACCTCGGCGGGGCGGGACGCGGTGATGATCGCGCGGCCCTTGGAACGGGTGAGGCGCTCCAGGAAGAGGTCATCGACGTTGACGGCCCGGGTCTTCTTGGCGGCGAAGGTCCGGCCGCCTGCCGCTCCACTGTAACAGGCGTCCAGGAAGACCACGACCCGCTCGGCCTCCATCCGGCCGAAGATGGTCTGGAGCTCATCCATCGGGAGGGCCGTGGAGTACAGGTCGTCGGGGTCGGCATCGCTGGGGATGAGGTACTTGGCGAGCCCGTCCCGCTCGATGCCCCGCGGGTCCGTCTCGGGGGCGCCATGCCCCGCGAAGAAGATCAGGACCGTGTCGTCCTTCTGGGCGGAGCGGGCAAGGAAGGTTCCGAGGGTCCACTTGAGGTTCCGGAGCGTGGGCTTGCGCTCGGTCTTATCGGTCATCAGGATGACGTGCTCCGGCTTGAAGCCCGCCGGCCCGGTGAGCACCTGGTAGATGGCCTCGGCATCCGGCACCGTGTAGCGCAAGCGGGGAATGTCCGGACTCTCGTAGCGGCCCACGCCCACCACCACGGCCCAGCGGTTCTGGGTTGGTTGCGGAGGGGGAGGCGGGGCGGCTACCGCGACCTTGGGCTTGTCGAAGAAAACCGTGCGGACTTCCTGGCGGACCGTCCCGTCGGGCTCGCTAGCGCTCACGACCAGGGCGTTGGAGCCCTCGCGGAACTTCACCGGGGCGGTCACGACCAGGGACCGTTGCGGGGTGCGCTCGGTCTGCTGATGGACCTCTACTCCATTCACGGTTACGCTGACCTTGGCGACGCCCTTGCTGGAGGTGACCACGGCGGCCAGGACAATCGTCTCCTCCTGCAGGCGGGTCTGCTCCGCCGGGTAGCGGACGGCCACCGCGAGGGGTTCCCGCTTCTCGTAGTGGACCGTGCGGACCTCCTGATGCATCGCGCCGTCGGGCTCGGTGGCGGTGACGACCAGCGTGTTCTGGCCTTCCTGGAGCTTCAGGGCGAGGTTCACGGGGAGGGCGCGCTGTGGCGTCCGCTCCTCCAGCTTGGCCACTTCCGCCCCGTTAAGCGTGACGACCACGCGACTGACCCCCTTCCCACCGGCCACCAGCCCGGCCAGCGTCACGCTCTCCCGTTCCACGCGGGCCTGGTCCAGGGGCGTGGTGAGCGTCAATTGGAAGGGGGGCGGAGGCGGCGGAGCGGGAGCCACGATCACCGGCGCTGGTGGTGTGGGCGGTGCCGGGGTCGCCACCACAGGGGGCGGGGGCACGGGCGCCGGTTTGTCGTAGAAGAGCGTCCGGGCCTCCTGCCGGGTAGTGCCCTCGGGATCGGTGGCCGTGACGAGGAGGACGTTCTTCCCCTCCTGGAGTCTGAGTGAGACGCTGAGGGGGATCTCGTTCTTGGCGGCGCCCTTCTCCTCTTGCCTCGCTACCTCTTGACCATTGAGGGTGACGGTCACCCTGGCGACCCCCTTGCCACCCGTGGCCTTACCCGTCAGGGCGAGAATGTCCGTAGCAGAGTGGGCCTGGTCCTTGGGTTCGACGAGGGCCACCTGGAGGGACGCGGGGGCGGGGCGGTCGAGGGCGACGATCTGGAAGGCGAGGGATGACGGGTTCAAACTCATATTATAATAAGGGGCGCCGCCGCTCGCCTCTATCCTCACCAGTTGCCGGGCTTCTGGAGAATACCAGACCTTGAGATTCACACCCCGGCCAGTTGCGAAGGAGGCGTCGATGATCTCGTAGGTGATCCGGAAGGCCGCGAATCTCCCGGCGGCCACTTGGATGTCCTCGTACGCATCAATCCCCCAGGTAATCCTGGAAGGCGTCGTCCCCACCCTGCCTTCACTCTTGCCCCAGTCCCCAACCCTCAAGGGCCAAACCAAGGGAAGCGGGGGAGCAAGGACCGTGACCAAGGCGCCTTTTTGGATCTTGGCCACCCCCAGATCTTTCGATAAGTGAATCTCTTGACTTGGACCAGCCGAGAAGATGTAACGATCATTCTCGATCCGAATCAGCTCGTACACCCCGTCGTCCCGGATCCACTTCTCGCCAAGGGAATAGGTCGGGCGCTCGGCCCGGGGGGGCGGGGCGGCGGAGATGGCGACACCCGAGGGGCCCAAGCAGGCGTACAAGGCGAGCCCAACCAGGAGCATGCGTATGCGCTGGACGCCTCTCGCCCCTGCCTCCCCAGCCGCCTCACAACAGAACGGCACCTGAGTCTGACAGAACCCAGGTGCCGTTCGGATCTTCATGGCAACCTCTTGCGCTACTTCAACCTCAGGCCCGAGTCACAAGAACTCCGACTTGCCCACGGCCCAGAGGGAAAAACTGCTCGATATGTGTAACACACACCCACTGTCTGTCAAGCCGAAAGCCCTTCAGGGAGAAGACGACGCCCCACGGATCGGCGGGAACTTGTTTGTTTTCGTCAGGGTGTCGCCGGTGAACCAGAAACTCACCCCGGCCTCGTAGTACCACCAGACCTCCGCGTCTGCGCCGGCATCCGGTGGGCGCTCCCGCTTCTCCGGAAGACCGTGCGTGCGCAGGATGCGGCCGCGCTCCGACCCGGCTCCATAGAAGGCGACCTGCCGCTCCACCTCGGGCCACGTCTGGCTCGGCTCCAAGGCTTGGTTGACGACCACCAGCCCGCCGTTCTTGAGCAAATCGGTGATCTCGTTGGCCACGGGACGCTTGTACCTGACCCCATCAAAGCCTGACACATCATAGAAGAACAGGAAGAAGTTGTTCCCCACCTGCGCCGGGACGAACTCGATCCGGTACCGCCCCTCCGCGTCGGTGGAAGCCTTGATCTCCTGCCGGCCGCGCTCCTCGTACTCGAAGCGCGCGGCGGCGAGCTCCATGGAGCGGGCCACGACGACTACCGGGCAGCTGGCGACCGGCTTCCCCGCCTCGTCCGTGACTCGACCGGTCACGACCCGCGTCTCCTGGATCGAGACCGTGGCACATCCCGCCAGCAGACACCCCAGGATCCCAGCGACGGCAATCACTTGCGATCCCCACATCCGCCTCTCTCCTCTCCTCCCGCCGGTTTTCACCATCATAGCGAATACCCCCCGCAGCCACAAGCTCCCGCTCTCATTTCTCGGCTCTCGGCTCTCAACTCTCGGCTCTTGTCTCTCGACTCTCGGCTCGGTTTTCGGTTGACACCCGTGGCGCCAGGCTGTAGAAATGCGCCCGAGGGGAAGTGGCGGAACTGGCAGACGCGCACGTTTGAGGGGCGTGTGAGGCAACTCATGAGGGTTCGAGTCCCTCCTTCCCCACCAGTCGTAGGCATGCGACCGGCGGCCCATCGGGCCGCCGGTTCTTTTTTCCGCGGAAGGATGCCTAGCAGGCTGCTGAAAAACTCGCATTCGCCCAGGCTGCTCAAAAAGGTCCAGATGCAAGGCGGCGCGCGATGCGAGGTGCGAGGCGTACTTACGCGTACGCCGCAGCGCCGCGCGAGCGCGCCAACGCCGCAGATGGGCCTTTTTCAGCAGCCTGCTAGAGGCTTCGAACGGCGCGGGCCAGACGGCTCAGACCGTCCTCAAGTACTGTTCGCGGACAGCCGAAATTGACGCGAACGAAGCCCTCGCCGCCCGGGCCAAAGGTGTAGCCCTGGTTCAAGACCAGGCGGGCCTTGGTCAAGAGGAGCTGCTCCAGCGCCTTGGGCGCCAGGCCCCGGGATGTGCAATCCAGCCACGCCAGAAAGGTCCCCTCGGACCGCACCGCGCAGAGTTGCGGGATCTCCTCGGCCACGAAGCGCTGCAGGAAGCCCGCATTCCCCTCCAGATAGCCGAGCAGGTCGTTCAACCACGGCTCGCCGCATTCGTACGCGGCCTTCACCGCATCGAGACAGAATACGTTGGGGTTCCCGATGCCGCAGGCGCGCAGCGTGTGGCGAAAATCGCGCCGGAGTCTTTCGCTGGGGATGATGGCCATGGCAGGCTTCAGTCCGGCGAGGTTGAAGGTCTTGCTGGGTGAGGTGCAGACGATGCAGTGCTGGGCGAACTCCTCCGACAGCGTGGCGAAGACCGTGTGCGTGTGGCCCGAGAAGACGAGGTCAAAATGGATCTCATCCGAGATGACCAGGACCCCGTGCTTGACGCAGAGGCCGCCCAGCCGCAGCAACTCCTCGCGCGTCCAGACCCGACCCACAGGGTTGTGCGGGCTGCAGAGGACGAGGAGTTTGGCCTGCCGCAGCTTCTCCTCCAGGTCCTCGAAGTCGATCGTGTACCGCTCGCCGTCGAAGCGGAGCCGGTTATATAGCAGACGGCAGCCGTTCTCCTCCACGCCCGAGAAGAAGGGATAATAGACCGGGGGTTGGACCACGACCCCATCACCACGGGTGGTGAAGGTGCGGATGAGCAGGTTGACCGTCGCGACCACGCCGGGGGCGGACGTGATCCAATCCGTCTGGACCTCCCACCCGTGCCGCCGCCGCAGCCAGCTTCCGACGGCCTGATGATAGGCCTCCAGGCCGGCAGGATAGCCGTAGATGCCGTGCGTCGCCCGCCGCACCATGGCCTCCATCACGGCCTCGGGGGGGCGGAAGTCCATGTCCGCGACCCACATGGGCAACAGGTCGTCTCCCGTCACACCGTAGCGGCTCGCGAGAGCATCCCACTTGAGACAGGCGGTGTTCCGGCGCTCGATGATCGTGTCGAAGGAATGGCTCATGGTGTCCTGTGTCTGTTGTCGGTTGTCGGTTGTCGGTTGTTCATTTTGGAAGCTACCCAGGTTGTCAGGTTCACGGTTCAGGGTTCACGGTTCACAGTTGGCCGCCTTGCGCTCTTCATATTTCTTGAGATAGTTTATGAATCCACGAACAGCAGCACGTGTTCGTGTAGCCTGCTCGTAGACATCTTTGAAGTCGTCAAGGGATATGTACTTTTCATCCAAGGCGACATAGAGTTCGCTCTGGACTTCCGTACATGACCGCTTGGCGTATCGCAGGAACCGGATGAACTCCGCATTCGTCTCGGAATCAAACCCTTCGGCGATATTATGCATCGACGATCCGGCGGCATCTTGTATCTGTCTTTTCAGCCCGTAGTCCTTCGCAAACTCCGGCTTCTTTGTCAGACGGTACACTTTCCGGGTTAATTCGCGTGCCAGTTGCCAGGCCTCAATATCTTCAAACTGTTCAATCTTCATCCTTCTCTAACCCTGAACCTTGAACTGTGAACCCGGGTAGTTACCATTTTGAATCGATTCTACTGGCGCAGGCGGGGATCGAGGGCGTCGCGCAGCCCTTCGCCGAGCAGATTGTAGGCGAGGACCGTCACCAGGATGGCCAGACCCGGGAATACCGAGAGCCACCAGGCGATCTCGATGTTGGCCTTCCCCTCGATGAGGATGTTGCCCCAGCTCGGCGTGGGCGGCTGGACCCCCAGGCCGAGGAACGAGAGACCGGACTCGGCCAGGATGGCGCCAGCCACGCCCAGGGTGGCGGACACCAGGACCGGCACCAGCGCGTTGGGGAGGATGTGCCGGAACATGATCCGAGCGTCGGCCGCCCCCAGAGCCCGCGCCCCGGAAACGAACTCGCGCTCGCGCAGGCTGAGGATCTCCCCCCGGACGAGGCGGGCGAGCCCCATCCAGCCGGTGAAGCCGATCACGGCCATGATGACCCAGATGCTCGGCCGCAGGAGGGCGATCAGGGTGAGCAATAGGAAGAAACGCGGGAAATTGAGCATGAGGTCCACGAACCGCATCAGGATCTCGTCCACGCGCCCCCCGTAGTATGCCGCCACGGTGCCGATCAGCGTCCCCAGCAGGACGGCGATCCCCATGGAGACAAACCCCACGGCCATGGAGATCCGCGACCCGAAGAGCATCCGGCTCAGGGCGTCCCGCCCGAGCTGGTCGGTCCCCAGCCAGTGCGCCTGGCTGGGCGGCAAGAGGATCTGCTTCACGTCGTACGCGCCGGGGTCGTACGGGGCGAGGACCGGCGCCAGGATCGCGACCAGCCCCAGCAGGATCACCACCACTCCACCCGCCACCGCCAGCTGATTCTTCCGCAACTGGCGCCAGAACAGGCTGCGCTGACCCGCCGCCCTTTTCTCCTTTTGCACCCCGCCGCTCGCCACCTCAGTCCCTCCCCTTTCCGGACACGCGGATCCGGGGATCCACCAGGGCATAGGAAACATCGGCCACGATGTTGCCGAGCAAGGACAGACTGGCCCCGATCACGATCAGGGCCATCAGGACCGGCTCGTCGCGCGAGAAGGCGCTCTGGTAGAAGAGTTGGCCCATCCCCGGGATGGCGAAGACGGTCTCGATGATGACGCTGCCGCCCAGAAGACCGGGCAGCATCAAGCCGAAGAGGGTGACCACCGGGATGACCGCATTGCGGACCGCGTGGCGAAAGATCACCACGCGCTCGGGCAGCCCCTTGGCCCTGGCCGTCCGGATGTAGTCCTGCCGGACGACCTCCAGCAGACTCCCCCGCATGTAGCGCGACAGGCCCGCCAGCCCACCGATGGAGGCCACCAAGAGGGGCAGGATCAGGTGGGAGAGAAAGTCCCAGACTTGTCCCCAGAACGGGAGGTACTCGAAGTTCAGAGACCGCAGACCGGAAATGGGCAGCCACCCCAGTTGCACCCCGAACAGGATCATGAGCAGGAGCGCGAGCCAGAAGTCCGGCGTCGCGAACCCGACGAACACGAAGACAGTCATCGCCTTGTCGAATACCGAGTACTGCCGGGTCGCCGA
>JAPLLC010000158.1:0-4549 GCA_026387775.1 Candidatus Methylomirabilota bacterium
GCCCAGCCTGGTGCTGAGGGCGATCAGGTACGCCACCATCGGTCCCTTGCTGTAATAGCTCCAATCGAGGCGTCGCGACCATTCCCAGTAGTGGGCTTCGTCCGCGCTGAGCGGCCAGCGTCCGCTGGCGATCATCCAGAGGTGGAGGAGCGTGAGCAGCAGGAGCCAGCCCAGGGCGAGGTCGCGGTAGGATCTCACTAGAGTGTGGTGCGCGGGAACGTCGCCTGCAGTTGCCGGTCCTTTTCGGCGACCTGAGCCGACATCCGCCGGCGGGAGGCGAGCAGGTCCCGCCGCAGCTCTGGATCGGTCAGGGCGAGGATCTGGACGGCCAAGAGGCCGGCGTTGCGCGCGCCGGGCTTCCCGATGGCGACGGTCGCCACCGGGATACCGCCGGGCATCTGCACGGTGGAGAGGAGGGCGTCCATCCCGTGGAGTGCCCCGCCTTCCATGGGCACGCCGATGACCGGAAGGAGGGTATGGGCCGCCGTGACGCCCGCGAGGTGCGCCGCACCGCCGGCTCCGGCGATCAACACCCGAAAGCCGCGTTTCTCCGCATCCCGAGCGAAGCGGATCACCCGATCGGGGGTCCGGTGTGCGGAGGAGACGTGAATCTCGAAGGGGATGTCGAATTCCCGCAGCACCTTGGCCGCTTCTCCCATGGTGGGCAAATCCGAGTCGCTCCCCATCAGGATGCCGACCAAGGGCGGGGCCGTTTCACGCGTGCGTGGCATAAGACCTCCATTCCGCATTCCACAACCCAGATTCCGTAATCAGGCGATCCGCTCGATCGCCTTGCGCCCGATGTCCGTGCGGTAGTGCGCCCCGTCCCAGTGAATCTTCTCGACGGCTCGATAGGCCTGGGCAATCGCGTTGGAGATATCCTTTCCGAGGGCCGTGACCCCGAGGACGCGGCCGCCATTGGTGACGATCTTTCCCTCGACCAAGGCGGTGGCGGCATGAAAGACCACGACGTCTTTCAGGCGGGCCGCGGTTCCCAGGCCTGTGATCGGCTTTCCGGTGTCGTGGGTGCCGGGGTACCCCCCGGCGGCCATGACGACGCAAACGGCGGGCTCGGGTCGCCAGCGAATCTCCACCTCGTGCAGGCGCTGGTCCACCACCGCCTCCAGGGCAGTCAGGCGGTCGCTCTCCGTCCGCATGAACTGCGGCTGCGCCTCCGGGTCGCCGAAGCGCGCGTTGAATTCCAGCACCTTGGGCTCGCCGTTCTCGATCATCAGACCGGCGTAGAGGACGCCCCGGAACGGGCATCCCTCGGCGGCCATGGCCTTCACCGTGGGGATCATGATCTGATCCATGATCTTCTTGTGGACGGCCTCCGTGACCACGGGGGCGGGCGAGTAGGCGCCCATCCCACCGGTGTTGGGGCCTTTGTCGTCATCGAGCGCCGCCTTGTGGTCCTGGGCGGATGCCATGGGCACGACCGTCTGCCCGTCGGTGAAGGCCAGAAACGATGCCTCTTCCCCGGTGAGGAACTCCTCCACCACCACGCGCGCCCCCGCGTCCCCGAAGACGCGATCCTCCATGATCCGCTTCACGGTGTCGAGGGCGTCGGGGACGGTGGCGCACACGACGGCCCCCTTGCCGGCGGCGAGACCATCCGCCTTCACGACGATCGGCGCGCCGACATCCTGGATGTATCGCTTGGCGTCTTCGGCGCGGTAGAAGGTCTGGAAGAAGCCGGTGGGGATCTTGTGCTTCCGCATCAGCCGCTTGGCAAAGACCTTGCTTCCCTCCAGCGCGGCCGCCTGACGCGAGGCGCCGAAGATGCGCAGGTCGCGCCCCTCGAACTCGTCCACGATTCCCAGGGTGAGAGGCAGCTCGGGGCCGACGACGGTCAATTCGATGGCCTGATTGGCGGCGAAATCGGCCAGCCGGCGGACCTCGGATGCACCGATGTCCACGCATTCCGCCAGCTCCGCGATCCCGGCGTTTCCGGGCGCGGCGTAGATCTGGCTCACGCGCGGACTCTGTCTGAGTTTCCAGACGAGACTGTGTTCCCGCCCCCCGCCTCCTACAACCAGTACACGCATAGTGGCTCCGTCCGTGGGCGCGCCGCGCCGACACCTCAATGCCGGAAGTGGCGTACCCCTGTAAAGACCATGGCCAAGGCATGCTCGTCGGCGGCCGCGATCACTTCCGCGTCCCGCACTGAGCCGCCCGGCTGAATGATGGCGGTCACCCCCGCCTTTGCGGCCGTGTCCACGCCGTCGCGGAAGGGGAAGAAGGCATCCGAGGCCAGGACGGTTCCATGGGTCGGCACGGTTGCCTTCAGGATGGCCAGCTTGACCGAATCCACGCGACTCATCTGGCCGGCGCCGACCCCGATCGTGGCTCCCTCGGTGGCGAGAACGATCGCGTTGGATTTCACGTGCTTGACGACCTTCCAGGCGAACTGCAGTGCCGTAAGCTCGGTGGCGGTGGGGGACCGCCGCGTGACGACCCGCAGCGTGGCGGGATCCAGCTCCGCCCGGTCCGGATCCTGGGCCAGCATTCCACCGCTCACGCGCCGCAACGCGCATTCCGCGTCTGCCGTCCCTGGCCGCCGGTCTCCGGCGGCAAGCTCCAACAGTCGCAGGTTCTTCTTCTCGGCCAGGATGCCGAGGGCCTCCACCGTGTAGCCCGGGGCGATGACCGCCTCCGCGAACGTGGAGGCGATGGCGCGGGCGGTGTCCGCATCCAGGCGGCGGTTCAGGCCGATGACCCCCCCGAAGGCCGAGACCGGGTCCGCTTCCCGTGCGCGGGCGTACGCCTCTGAGAGGAGCGAGGCGGTCGCCACGCCACAGGGGTTGTTGTGTTTGACGATCGCGACCACCGGATCGGCGAACCCCTGCGTCATCTCCCAGGCGGCGTCCAAGTCCAGCAGGTTGTTATAGGAGAGATCCTTGCCTTGCAGCTGCCGGGCGGAGGCGATCCCGCCGCGAGTGTCGAGGTCCCGATAGAAGGCGGCGCGCGGGTGCGGGTTCTCGCCATATCGGAGCGCTTGAATCCGTTCCAGCCGAAGCTGGAGCAGGGGAGGAAAGGGGGGCCGAGAGCCGAGAGCCGAGAGCCGAGAGCCGGGATCAAGGGCCGCATCCGCAGCCGTCAGGCGCTCGAAGAAGCCGGCGATGAGGCAGTCGTAGCGCGCCGTGTGGGTGAAGACCTTGGCGGCCAGTCGGCATCGCGTCGCCCGGGAAAGCGACCCACTACGCTCCCGCAGCTCGGCCAGGATCCCGGGGTAGTCTGCCGGATCCACCACGGCCGCGACCCCGGCGAAGTTCTTGGCGGCCGAGCGCAGCATGGCCGGGCCGCCGATGTCGATCTGTTCATTCACCTCCGCCAGGGTGGCGTCCGGGCCGGCGAGCGCGTCCTCGAACGGATACAACGTGATGGCCACCAGATCGATCGGCGCGATGTCCTGGGCGGCCATCTGGCGATCGTGGTCGGTATTTCCGCGGACGGCCAGGAGCCCGGCGTGGACGCGCGGGTGCAGAGTCTTGACGCGACCGTCCAGCATCTCGGGGAAGCCGGTGACCTCGGCCACGTCGGTGACGGCCAGGCCTGCAGCCCGCAAGGCGCGGGCCGTGCCTCCCGTGGAGAGAAGCTCCACGGACAGGTCCACCAGGCCTCTGGCGAAATCGACCAGGCCCGCCTTGTTGGAGACGCTGAGAAGCGCACGGCGGAGGGGAATCGTCGGTTCCACGGGCTCTCCTACGTGGTGGATGGCACAGCCGTTGAGTCTGGAGCCGTCACGTCTAGGTTCCCATGCCGTCCGCGACTTGACGGAAGACACGGGCTAATCGCGTCCGGCGGGGCCTGGTGACTCATGAAGAGAGCCGGCGAATGGTACCAAAAACCCCCGACGCGGGCAAGGCAATTCCCGGCGCGCGGCCGGTCCTGGTTGGGAGCTAGCGTGCTGGAGCCTCGAGCGGGAGGCCATCCGAGAAATGATCGACGGTGAAGATATGAATCTCGGCCCCGTGCCGCCAGGCGTCGCCGGGCAGGCCGGCCTTGAGGCAGGCCTGGCTGAGAAACGTCGCGCGATCCCACCCGTATTCTGTGGCGACCTGGGGCAGGAGCAGGCCGCGCAGTCCCCGTTGCGCGATGTGGAGGCCGTGGAGGCCAACCTGGACTTCGGCCGGATCGGTGATCCGCACCAGAGGGGAGAGAATGGAGATCTCGAACTGGAGGAGGGGCAGCTCCGCAGGAGTCACCGGGGGGAAGCGGGGGTCCTCGGTCGCGGCAGAGGCCGCACAGTGGGCGACCGTCTCGGCCAGCGGACGGACGGCGTGAACGTATCCGATGCAACCCCGCAGCGCCCCGGCGCGGGTCAAGGTGACGAACGCGGCCCCAAGGGCGCGGAGGATCGGGTCGGGCGAAGGTGGCGGGGTGGCGGGACGGCCGCGCACCCGGTCGCAGATGGCGTGCCGCACAATGGCGAGCAGGTCGGCTCGCTGGCTTGGGGTGAGTGCGCGCGGGTGGTTCATGAGAAGAGTATACCGCTCCGTGGCGCCGATGGCAATCGCGAGGCCAAAGAGCCACCGGCAAGCCGAGC
>JAPLLC010000158.1:4560-7815 GCA_026387775.1 Candidatus Methylomirabilota bacterium
GCAAGCCGAGCCCGGACCCTGCAATTGAACCGCAAAGCACGCAAAGGGCGCAAAGAATGACCCACTGGCTCCAGAGGGTTCCCGAATCACGCGGGCTGAGGGGGGCGTACGAATTCCAATCTTGGTCCGAGATCCGATCTGCAGATCCTGGCTCACTTTGCGGTCTTTGCGAGCTTTGCGGTGAAATGTTTCGGCTGAGGCGTGCGCCCTGCCGCCTTGACAGTGTGAATCCGCTGTGTTAATGGTCGGCTGACCCCATGGGTAATCAGCAATTTCCAGTGAGGCAAGACGATGAGGATCACGACCAAGGGAGATTATGCGACCCGGGCTCTGCAGGACCTCGCCCTCCACTATGGCTCGGGACCGATACCTATCGATAAGATCGCCGTTCGGCAGGGCCTTCCGGTCCGGTATCTGGAACAGCTTCTCCTGACCCTGAGGCGAGCCGGTATCCTACAGAGTAAGCGAGGGGTGAACGGTGGCTATACCCTCGCCAAGCCGCCAGCCGAGACCACGTTGGGGGCGATTCTCCGGGCGGTGGACGGCCCCGTCGAGCCGATCTCTTGTTTGGCGGAGGCGCCCCGGGAGCCCTGCGCTCGGGAAGCGGTGTGCGCACTGCGTGACGTCTGGAGCGACGTCCACCGGGCGGTGGCAGCCATCGTGGACCGCACGACGCTTCAGGATGTCTGCGATCGCAGCCGAGCCGCGGCGGCCGGCCCGGATGATCACCAGATCTTCCCGCCCACCGATTCGGTGGCATAGCGCGCGATCCAGCCGTCAGAGCACAGGAATATATCGAGGTCCATCGGAGGCATCGGCATGGGCGAGACCAGACGTGTCATGACGGAAGAACAGATTCGCCGCTACAGCCGGCACCTCATCCTGCCCGAGGTGGGCGGGGCGGGTCAGCGGAAGCTCTTGAGCAGCAGGGTCTTGCTGATCGGTGCGGGCGGGCTGGGATCCCCCATCGCCCTCTACCTGGCGGCGGCGGGGGTCGGGACCCTGGGGATTGTGGATTTCGATCTGGTTGACCTCAGCAATCTGCAGCGGCAGATTCTCCATCACAGCCACGACATCGGGCGCCCCAAGGTGCAGTCGGCGGTAGACACGATCGGCGATCTCAATCCGGACGTCAAGGTGGTCCCCTACCCGGAGGCGTTGAGCTCGGAGAACGTTCGGCGGATCTTCGCGGACTTCGATGTCGTCGTGAACGGGTGCGACAACTTTCCCACTCGGTACCTGATCAACGACGCGTGCGTATTTCTCGGGAAGCCGATGGTGGACGGGAGCATCTTCAAGTTCGAGGGGCAAGCCACGGTCTTCTTGCCGGGGCACGGATGCTACCGGTGTCTCTATCCGGCGCCGCCGCCGCCCGGGGTGGTGCCCGGTTGCGCCGAGGCCGGGGTGCTGGGCGTGGTATGCGGTGTGATCGCGTCCATCCAGGGCGTGGAGACGATCAAACTCCTCTTGGGACTGGGGGAGCCTCTGGTCGGCCGCCTGGTGTTCTTCGATGCCCTGGCGATGGAATTTCGCCAGGTCAAGTACCGTCGAGATCCGGCCTGCCCGGTCTGCGGCGATCATCCGACGATCACCGATCTGATCGACTACCACGAGTTCTGCGGGGTTCCCCCGGCCACACGCCTGAGCTGATGGCGGATAGAGTGGGAAGCACGCCTGTATTGTCCGCCATGCGCATATACCGCGAGTCGTACGCCATGATCCGGCCGTGGTGGTGGAGGGGCAACGAGCGCGCGGAGAAGCGACGGTGACAGACTTGGCCGCGGCACAGCTTACGGAGATTTGCCGGCAGGCGGAGGCGGGGTATCCGGAGGAGGTCTTCGGTCTGGTCATCGGCCGCCGGGACGCATCGCGGACCTTCCGGATCCGGCCGATGACCAATCTCGCCAACCGGCAGCCCGTGGCGGGCCCGGACGGCGCCCCGCGCGACGCCCGCACCGCCTACATGATGGATGCCCGCGAGTACCTGACAGTGCAGGACGAGATGGACCGCGATGGGCTGGAGATGCTGATGATCTACCACTCACACCCGGACCACGACGCGAATTTCTCACGGACCGACCGGCAGTGGGCGCTCATGACCGACGGGGAGCCGCTCTGGCCTGGGGTCACCTATCTCGTCGTCTCGGTGCGAGCGGGGCGGACGGTCGAGGCATCCAGTTTTGGGTGGGATCCCGCCGCGAGAGACTTCACCCGACGGCTGGTAGAGCTGCCCGCAGGCTGACGGGGGGGGCCGGCGAGAATGGCGCTTTGCCGCCGGCGCGTTATAGGGTATCGTCCCTGCGTGGGTCCGGTCGGCTGATCCGGGCCTGGTGGGGGAGGGAAGCATGAAAACGCAGGATGCCCTCAGCCTTCTGGCGGCGCTGGAAGAGCGGGTGGGGCGCATCTATTTTCAGTTCTTTTGCCTCTTCCGGGAGGATCCCGTGGTTGCCCGCTGCTGGTGGGAGATGGCGCGAGAGGAGCACGGGCACGCGGGGATCCTGAAGATGGTACGCGAGCTGGTCGCGCCGGCCGAGGAGTGCAGGGAGATCGGTCCGCGGCTGTGGAGCCTGGTGGAGACTGTGGAGCGGTGTGAGCATCAGGCGCTGGAAGTCGATTCGCTGACGCGGGCGCTGGAGCTGGCGATCCGGCTGGAGTCGTCCGAGCTGGACGCGCTGGGACACCGCGTTCTCCAGTCGATGGGGACGAAACTTCCGGAGGGGGCCGCGCAGCACTTCCTTGCGACCGACGCGCACTGTCGGCGCTTGGTGGAGGCAGCCGAAAAGGTGCCCGATCGGCGCGTGCGGCGGCGCCTGGAGGCCATGCTGGCCGGCCCCCACGAGGCCTGACGGGGACGGTGTATTACCGAGCCAGGGGGATGCAGAGCCATGAGCGTGCTCGTTCGGATTCCGACACCGCTGCGGGCCCTCACCAATGGGCGAGGAGACGTGCAGGTCGAGGCGGCGACGGTCAAGGAGATGTTCGACCAGATCGAGAAGGATTTCGCCGGGCTCAAGGGCCGGCTGCGCGAGGACGACGGGACCGTCCGCCACTTTATCAATGTCTACGTGAACGAGGAGGACATCCGGTTCCTGGGCGGGATGAGCACCGGACTCAAGCCCGGGGACGAAGTCTTCATCGTGCCCGCCATGGCGGGGGGTCGCTAGGCGGCTTTCCCCTTCAGGGCGTGGCCACAGGACGGGCAGAAGGCCGCATCCGCCTCCACGCCCTTTCCGCATCCCGCGCACGTCGCGGCGG
>JAPLLC010000239.1:0-3393 GCA_026387775.1 Candidatus Methylomirabilota bacterium
GCGCGTCCTGGCCGAGGAAGAGGCGAAGGCCCGCCAGACCCCGGAATTACGCCGCCGCTAGAGTCCACCGATGATTCGCCGTCCCGTCCCGCCCTCAGGAGCACCCACTTTTGTTCTGGTTCGGTCGGTCGGTGGAAGTCAGGCGGGAGCGACCTTCGAGAAGCTCGTGAGCCGTCATGAGAAGATCGCAGGCAGTCTTGAAGGTCAGGCGATGCAGGGCTTCCTCGTACGAGGCCCACATGTAGCCCGAGTGCTCATGGGAGAGCGTCACCTGGTGTGCGGCTGTCTCGGCCAGGAAATAGATGACGACTTTGTGCATCCGTTCTTCGCCCCGCCGATAGAAATAGCGCATGCGCTGAAAGTAGCCGGAGACGAAGCGCGCGTCTTGAATCCCTGTCTCCTCTTCCAGTTCTCGCCGGGCGGTTGTGTAGGGATCCTCTCCCTCTTCGATGTGCCCCTTGGGAAAATCCCAGTGGGACCCGTAATCCAGGAGGAGGTACTCCTGCCTCGGCTGGCTGTGGAACAGAATGACGCCGGCGGAAACTTCGTGTCCCATGGGCTCTCCTGTGCGTCATATATACCCCAGGGGACCGGTCTTGCCAATCACCCTCTTCAGGAGAGGAGTACTCCGTGGGCGAGATGAATAGGCCCGTGCGCGCCGGTTTCCACTTCTGGTGGCCCGTGACCGTCCGCTGGGGGGACATGGACGCCATGGGCCACGTGAACAACATGGTCTATTTCCAGTACGTGGAATCGGCACGGGTGGGCTACTGCGAAGCCTGGGGGTGGGAGAGCCGGGATATGAGCTCCGCACGACAGGGGCCGGTGGTGGTCTCGCAGACGTTCAACTACCGCCGCCAGCTCCACTATCCTGCCGAGGTGGAGGTCGGCCTCGAGTGCACCGAGATCCGGCGCCGGAGCTTCGTCCTGTCCTGTGCGATCTTCCGGAAAGGGAGCGACGAGGTCATCGGGGACGGCACCTGCGCCATGGCCTGGCTGGACTACGGTGCCGACAAGGCGGTGGAACTCCCGGCCGCCGTGCGCGAGCGCTTGGCGAAGGGGTGATCCGCCGATGCGCCTTCGTGGGAGAAGCAGCCTCGTTCAGCAGCCTGTTAGGCGAACGGCGCTTTGTGGCCGAGAAGTCGCCCGTACGCCTCCAGGTACTTTGCCCGTGTCTTGGCCACGATCTCGGCGGGCAGAGGCGGCGGCGGCGGCTTCTGGGGCCATCTGATCGACAGAAGGTAGTCGCGGAGGAACTGCTTGTCGAAGGACGGCTGCGGCCCGCCGGGGGTGTAAGCATCCTTGGGCCAGAAGCGGGACGAGTCGGGGGTGAGGACCTCGTCCACCAAGGTGACGGTCTCCCCGACCAGACCGAACTCGAACGTGGTGGCGGCCAGGATGCTGCCCCGCCCTTCGGCGATGTCGCGGGGTCGCCGGGACACGGCCAGGCTCAGGGAGCGAAGCCGCTCGGAGAGTTCGCCCCCCAGGTCGCGGACCATTCTGTCGAAGGAGACGTTCTCGTCGTGGGTGCCCGCCTCTGCTTTGGTGGCCGGCGTGAAGATCGGCTCCGCCAGGCGGTCCGACTCGACGAGGCCGCCGGGCAGGCGGATGCCGCAGACGCCGCCCCGCTCGCGGTACTCTTTCCAGCCGGAGCCGCTCAGATAACCCCGGACCACGCACTCGAAGGGGACCACCTTGGCCTTGGTAACAAGAATCGAGCGGTCCCGGAGGGTGTCGGCGTGCGGCCGGCAGGCTGCGGGAAAACTGCGGACGTCGGTCTCCAGCAGGTGCGTGGGGACAAGGTCGCCGATCTTGGCGAACCAGAAGTTCGAGATCTGGGTCAGAATCTTTCCCTTGTCAGGGATGGGGTCGGCCATGATCACGTCGAAAGCCGAGATCCGGTCTGACGCGACGATGAGCAGGGCGTCACCCAGATCGTAAATGTCGCGCACCTTTCCCCGCCCCTTGAGGGTGAGACCCGGAAAGTGCGTCTCGAACAGTGCCGTGCTCATGATGGCCCTCCGCGTGGAAGGATGGGAGAGGAACTCTAAGTTTATCCCGAACATTTCACCGCAAAGCTCGCAAAGACCGCAAAGACCGGGTGATTCCGGAACCCTCTGGAAACAGCGGGCCTTTCTTTGCGCTCTTTGCGAGCTTTGCGGTTCAATTGCATCGTTCGAGTTTATATACTACCACAAGCGGCGGACCGGCCGGAACAAATTCCGGCGGCAGCGGCCGGGTAGGATGGGCCATAGCCGGGGACGCCGGTGGAATTCGAGATAATCAGATCCCGCTCGTGTGATAAGATGACTGCCATGCGCACGCGTTCGCTGAACACACCAAACCGACCGTCAATTCTCGCCCTCCTGCTGGTTTTCGGCCTCTGTCTGGGCGCGGCGTCGGCAGCCCAGGGCGTCATCGCCGATCCGGAGAAGGACCTTGCCACGCTCGGGATGCTGGAGATCTTCCAGCCCGGCGAACCGAGCCTGGTGTACGGAAGTCACGACGAGCTCTTCGCCTCCCTCGCGCCGGAGTATCGGATCTTCGTCCCCCTGCAGCGGGTCCCCAAACAGGTGCAGCAGGCCGTCCTGGATGTCGAGGACGCCCAGTTCTACCAGCACGGCGCCATCAGCCTGAAGGGCATGGCCCGGGCCGCGCTTCGCAACCTCACCGCCGCCAAGGTGAAGGAGGGGGGCAGCACGATCACCCAGCAACTGGCCAAGGGTCTCTTTCTGAGCTCCGAGCGGACTCTGACGCGGAAGGTGAAGGAGATCTGGTTGGCGCGGGAGATCGAGGCGCGCTACAGCAAAGACAAGATCTTCGAGATGTACCTCAACACCATCTACTTCGGCGGCGGGGCCTACGGCATCGAGGCGGCCGCGCGGACCTACTTCAGCAAGTCGGTGGGCCAGCTCAGCTTGTCCGAGGCCGCCGTGCTGGCCGGCCTCATCAAGGCGCCGAGTTTCTACTCCCCGTTCTCCGACCTAAAGCGCGCGCGCGCGCGGCGAGACATCGTCCTCAAGCGGATGCAGACGGAAGGGCATATCACTGCCCCCCAGGTCAAGAGCGCCGCGAATGCTCCGGTCGTACTGAACCCCCTCTTCAAAGCGCGAGGGGTCGCGCCTTACTTCGTGGACTATATTCGGCGCGAGCTGGAGCCCCAGTTCGGCCGAGTGCTCCTCGCGCGAGGCGGCCTGCGGATCTATACGACCCTGGATCTCGAGAAGCAGCGGGTGGCGGCCGAGGTGCTCCGCAATGGGGTGAAGAACATCGAGAAGACACTGGCCGGGCGGCGCAAGGGGACTCAGCCCGATCCGGCCGGTCTGGAGGGTGCCCTCGTAGCCCTGGAGCCTGCCAGCGGGGAGATCCGAGCGATGGTGGGAGGCCTCGACT
>JAPLLC010000239.1:3467-13364 GCA_026387775.1 Candidatus Methylomirabilota bacterium
CCGCAGCCAGTTCAATCGGGCGGTCCAGGCCAAGCGGCAGCCGGGTTCGACCTTCAAGCCATTCGTGTACACCGCCGCGATCGAGCGCGGCTTTTCGCCCGCGAGCCTCCTGGACGACTTTCCGGTCAGCTACTCTATCCCGCAGAACGGCCGTCAGATGGACTGGACTCCGGAAAACTACGACCATCAGTTTCGCGGCTCCGTGACGCTGCGGCGCGCGCTGGAGGAATCCATCAATGTTCCCACGGTTCGCCTGCTGGAGGCGGTCGGGGTGGATCCCGTCATCGGGTTAGCCCACCGCATGGGGATCAAGTCCGACCTACGCCGGGAATACGGGTTGGCGCTCGGCGTCTCCGAGGTAGCCTTGCTGGAGCTCACCTCGGCGTACGGTGTCTTGGCCAATCGAGGCATGCGCGTTCCGGTCACCGGGATCCGGCGGGTGGCTGGACCCAGTGGAGACCTCCTGGAGGAGGGGCATCCTGCGGGGGAGCGCGTGCTCGCGGAAGAGGTCGCCTTCCTGACGACCAGTCTTCTGCAAGGGGCGGTGGACCGGGGGACCGCCAAACGGGGAAGGGTGGCCGGCTGGAACGTCGCGGCGAAGACGGGAACCAGTCAGGATGCTATGGACATGTGGTTCGTTGGGTTCACGCCCACGCTGGTCGCGGGCCTCTGGATCGGATACGATCAACCGCGGTCCGTGGGCTCGCACGAGACCGCCGGGCGTCTGGCGGCCCCGCTGTGGGCGGAATTCATGCGGAGCGCATTGCGAGGGGCTTCTCCGGAAACGCCCCCCATCCCGGAGGGGGTCCTCTCGTTGCGGGTGAACTACCGAACGGGCCTCGCGACCGACGCGACCGATCCGGAGGGCATCATCGAATATTTCCTCCGTGGTGAGACGCCGGGGGCCGAGACGGCAGCATCCCGCACTCCGGCTCCCAATGGCACCTCCAGCCCGGTTCCCGCGCCGCCGGTCCCCATCGCGCCGTTTCCTTCCGGCGCCGGAGACCGGTGAGAAGGCCAGCCCTCAGCCCAAACATTTCACCGCAAAGCTCGCAAAGACCGCAAAGAGAACCAGGATCTGTGGATCGGGCCTCGGACCACGGATGGAAACAGCGGGTCTTTCTTTGCGCTCTTTGCGCGCTTTGCGGTTCAACTGTTGTAACTGAAGGCTGTTCTTCAGGGAATCAGCAGCACCTTGCCCGTGGTCTTGCGGCCCTCGAGCAGTCGGTGCGCCTCGGGGGCATCTTTGAGAGGCAGGGTCTGGCTAATCCGGACCTTCAACTTCCCGGCCTGGATCCAGCCGAAGACGTCGGCCGCACGCTGCAATAGCTTCTCTCGCGTCGCCGTGTACTGCCCCAGACCCGGCCGGGTGAGGAAAAGCGAGTTCTTGGCGAGTCGGGATACCTCGAGCGGAGGCACGGGCCCGCTGGACTGGCCGAAGAGGGCCAGCATCCCTCGCAGCCCGAGACAGTTCAGGCTCTTGTCGAAGGTCGTCTTGGCGACGGAATCGTAGACGACGTTCACGCCCTTCCCGCCGGTCAGGCGCATCACCTCAGCCTCGAAATCTTGCTCGGAGTACAAGATGACCTCGTCCGCCCCCGCCTGGCGTGCCAGGGCCGCCTTCTCCTTGGTCGAGACGGTTGCGAAGACGCGGGCACCCCGCATCTTCGCCACCTGGATGAGGAGCTGGCCGACCCCACCTGCGCCGGCGTGGATGAGACAGGTGTCGCCCGGCTTGAGGGGATACGTGCTGCAGGCGAGGTACTGGGCCGTCATTCCCTGCAGGGTCACGGCGGCGGCCGTTCGAAAGTTCACGCTCGCCGGCACCGGGACGAGCTTGTCGGCGGACACGACCTGGTACTCGGCATAAGACCCGATGACCGGTGCGTATGAGACGCGATCCCCCGCCTTGACCGCGGTGACGTCGGGCGCTACGGCGGCCACGGTCCCCGCGCCCTCGTTGCCCGGGGTGAAGGGGAGGGGCACCTTGTACAGGCCCGCCCGGAAGTAGCAATCGATGAAGTTCAGCCCGATGGCTTCGATCTTGACCAAGGCCTGCCCGGGACCGGGGGTGGGAACGGCGATATCCTCATATCGCAGGACGTCCGGCCCGCCGACTTCGTGCACGCGCACTGCCTTCATGGTTGCCCCCTTGTAGATGAGTATCGGCTTCGCCCAGGCTGCTCAAAAAGGTCCAGATGCCAGGCGGCGCGGGATGCGAGGCGCGAGGCGCACATACACGTACGTCGCAGCGCCGCGCGAGCGCGCCAACGCCGAAGATGGGCGTTTTTCAGCAGCCTGCTAAGACTTCGGCGGCTTCCGGAACGCTGTGTGGCAGCCGCCACAGGCCTTCGCTCCAAAGTCCTTTACCATGGCCTCTACGGCCGCCCCATCCTTGGCTCGGGAGGCGTCGCGGAGTTTCTCGGCCATCGACTCGAGGGTCTTGGCGGCAGCCTGGAAGTCCGCCCATTTCTCCCAGATCTCGGGCTTGGCGCCGGACGCATCCGTCGCCGAGCCGGGCGGAAAGAAAGAGGGAACATGCGTGGCCATGACTGCGATCGTCTCGGCGTTGACCGCGACCGCGTCGGGGGTGCCGGCCTTGACCTTGGCCTGGATATCGGCCCAGTTGGCCCCGACCAGCTTCATCAGCCGCTGCCGATTGGCGACGGGATCGCCGCCCATGGGGGCGGCGGCCTGCGCGGCGGCGATGCCCACGAGCGCAAGGACGATCAAGCTGCTATGAAGTACGGTGGCCCAGGACTTCCGTGTGCGCTTCATGCTCCCTCCTTGTTGCGGTGCGGGGTGCTGACCATGCGACACCCGATCCCTCCGATCGCGTGCCGCACCCGAGGATTCTCGTGACTCCAGAGATCATTTCCCAATCTTGTTCTTGATCGGGGGAATCGTCTTCAGGTACCGGGCGATCGCCAGGCGATCCGCCTTCGTCAGGTCCTTGTATCCGACTGACGTCCCTTGGATCACCTCGCCCATCAATGCACCCGCCACGTCCCCATCGGGCGTGTTTCCCGTGGCCAGATAATCGGCGATTTCTTCCTCGGTCCACGTGAGCCCCGTGTCCTTGTCAGGGGTGATGTTGGGGACGACCGAATTTTCCGGACCCTTTGGGTTCCCGGCCATGAACCGGCTGTTGTCGGTGGCCTGGGTGACGCCTCGAGGGGTGTGGCACTCGCCGCAATGGCCCACCGCCCGAACGAGATATTCTCCGCGGGCGACGCCGGATGTCGGCGCGGTCGGCGGTGGAATCTCCTTGACGGCAAACGCCGCCAGCCAGGCGGGCAAGAAGACCGATTCGAAGAGCGGCACGCTTATCTTCTTCGGCTGATTTGGGCGGGTAATCGGGGGCACAGTCCGCAGGTAGGCCACCAGGGCGCGCAGATCCTCTTCCGCCATGCCGTTGAAGGCCATGTACGGATGCACGGGAATAATGCGCTCGCCGTTCGGCCGGCGCCCGAGCCGGATCGCCGCAATGATCTGCTCGTCCGTCCACGCCCCGATGCCCGTCTGGCGATCGGGGGTGATATTCGTGGAATACACCGTCCCGAATGGGGCATCGAACCGCCGCCCCCCTGCGTTCAGCCCCGTCGCAGACTTCCCCGGCTCGGTGTGGCAACCGCAGCCGCCTCCTGCCGCACCGAAGATGTACTTTCCCTTGGCCATGAGGTCCGGCAGTGGAGTGCCGGCCCAGGCAAATGTTGAAGGGAAGAGAAGGAAGATCCCGAGTCCACCAAGGAGGAGGGAAAATGAAAGGCCGGGGTGAACAAGATTCATGTGCCGCTTTGCTTTTGCCACAAGAACACCCGAGATAAAGAAAAGGCTAGCGGTCTCTCTGAAGGGAACTCCCGGGAAGTTCAAAGGGCAATTCATTAGACCATACCAGTGGATGGGGGGCAAAGCAAATTATCGAGGCCTGGCCTCATTCGTGACCCCATGCACGGGGGTAGCTTGCGCCATGTTGAGCTTCCCACCCGCATGCCCGCCCAGGGCCTGGTATCCTAATCCATCGACTGGAATCTGGACAAACCTGTAACATGGCGTAATATTGTGCCCGCACCCCGAGCCGACTTGCGGGGCGCGAGAAGGAGGCGGCCATGACTCGGCGAGCGGTGGTGGCTGGGACGTTCTATGAGGGGACGCGGGACCGACTGGGGACGCAGGTTGCGCATCTGCTCACACCCGACGTGACTCCAGAGGAGGTCATCGGGGTCGTGGTGCCGCACGCCGGATACGTGTATTCCGGACGGGTGGCGGGCGCTGTCTACTCGCGGGTCGCATGGCCCGAGAGCTGGGTGATCCTGGGACCGAATCACACGGGGCAGGGTTTGGATGCGTCCATCATGACCTCGGGCGAGTGGGAGACCCCGCTGGGGCCGGTTCAGATTGACGGCGAGTTGGGGAGGGCGATCTTGAGCCATTCCAGTGTCCTGGGCGAAGACGCACTTGCACACGCCAGGGAGCATTCCATCGAGGTGCAGCTTCCCTTCCTTCAGATCCGGGGGGAGCCGTTCTGTTTCGTGCCGATCTCGCTCTACCGACATGAATACGCTGTCTGCCAAGAGGTGGGGCAGGCCTTGGCGGCAGGCATCCGCCAGGTGGGGAAGCGTGTTGTTCTGGTTGCGAGCACAGATATGAGCCACTACGTGTCCCGGACCGAGGCGGCGGCCAAGGATCGGAAAGCGCTGGATGCGATTCTCGCGCTGGACCCGGAGGGGCTGCACCGTGTGGTCCGCCGGGAGGGGATCAGCATGTGCGGATTTCACGCGACCGTGGCCATGCTGGTGGCGGCAAAGGCCTTGGGGGCGACATCCGCGGAGCTGGTGAAGTACACCGACTCGGGCGAGGTGACGGGCGACACCTCAGAGGTGGTGGCCTATGCCGGGCTGATCATCCGATAGCGCTGACGGTTGACGGTTGACGGGCAATGATTGTAGAGTACCGCAGAGGATCGAAAGGACGGGTCGCCAATCGCCAATTGACAGTCTCCAATCGAGGAGGAGCGTACGATGACTTACATCGTAGCCGAGCCGTGTATTGGAACAAAGGATCATGCCTGCGTGGACGTGTGTCCGGTTGAGTGCTTCTACGAGGGGCCGGACATGCTGTACATTCACCCGGAAGAGTGTATTGACTGCGGGGCCTGCGTGCCGGAATGTCCGGTGGCGGCGATCTTCGAAGAGAGTGACACCCCGGAGCAATGGAAGTCGTACATTGCCAAGAACGCGGAACCGTTCAATGGGGGTGACGCGCTCCCCAAGGCGCCCACGCGGGATAAATGGGAGGAGCTGAAGAAGGATCCGTCGAGCGACGCCGCGAAGTACTATCAGGCCTATCCCAAGAAGGAGTAGTTGCCGCTCTTCCTGCGACAGATTCCAATGCCCAGGTGTGGCCGCTCCCGCCCCTGGGCATTGTGCTTTCTATGGGACGTTGGGGTGATCGGATGCGGGCGGGCGCTCGATCGGCGCCGGATTCGCGCGAGGGAAGCACCGAGGAGGAAGGAGAGAGATCGCGCCCCGCATGAGTGCCCACCCGATTGCCCCGCCCCAGACGGCTCCGACGATGACATCCCCGGGGTAGTGCGCGGCGAGATAGACGCGCGAGTAGGCGACGCCGACGGCCAGAGCCGCGACGGCCCACCGCCATCGAGTCCTCGCGGTCCAGACCGCGCCGGCCAGCGCGAACATGTTGCTCGCGTGGCCGGAGGGCATGGCGAACGAGCCGGTACACCCCGTCAGGAGATGGACGTCGGCGATGAGGTGGCAAGGGCGGGTGCGCTGGAGGAGGTCCTTGAGGAGGGTCGCGCCCAGGTCGCTCAGCGCGACGGCCAGAACCGCGACGGCGATCCTGGGCCACACCTGGCGACCGCATCGAGCGAAGAGTATGGGAACGATGACGGCGACCAGGAGGAGGCCGGCGCGCTTATCGCTGAGGATCGGCATCAGGAAGTCGAAGGCGGGGTTCTGGAGGGTGCGGTTGACGAGGTGGAACGCCCACCGGTCCGCGGTGTGAAAGGCCCCGCTTACGTCCACGGGGTTACCCGCAACCCAAACATCTCACCGCAAAGCGCGCAAAGACCGCAAAGAGGTGCCAGACTTCGGGGCAGGCGGTGTTCCGAACCCCGGAAGCATGGCCTTTCTTTGCGCGCTTTGCGCTCTTTGCGTTTCAATTGCACCGTTCGGGCTCAATCCGCGGCCCGCTTGGCGGCGTGGCGGTCAAAGAGAAACGCCAGGCCCCCCAGGCTGCTCACGATGAGGGTGAGGGAAAAACAGACGAGCGACATTCCCAGCGCGGCGCCAGCGTCCACGCCGACCTTCGCGAAAAAGTAGATGACACCGGCCTCGCGCACGCCCAGCCCGGCCACCGAGACGGGCAGCATGGCGACGACGGTAATGAGTGGAATGAAGACGAAGAAGTAGACGAGTGGCACGCTCAGGTTCAGGCCGACTCCAATCAGATAGTAGGTGACGATGATCAATGCCTGCAGCAGGAACGACAGGAGAAGGGCCTGTCCGAGGGCCCGGTAGTGCCGCCGATACCGGTGCAAGGCGTCCACCGGTCCCTGGAGCTTCGCCTCGAATCGCCCCAGCCCAACGAGACGCAGGAAGCTCGCGACGAGGTCCTTCACTCGATTGTTCAACAGGACGAACATGAGAAGCGTGAAGAGCGCGGCCACGCCGAGGACCAGCACGGCGATCTGGGGATCGTCGAGCGTCCCATACGCACAGGCCAATGCTCCGACGGCGATGAGCATCAAGGCGGCGAATCCCGAGAGGCGATCCACCATGATGGAGGCGATGGCCGCATCGTGCCCGCGGGTCATCCTGTAGATGAAATAGCCGCGGACGACGTCGCCCCCGATCAGGGTCGGCAGAAACAGATTGAAGAACGCCCCCTGAAGATAGACGAGGACGAGCCGCCAGAGGGGGAGTCGGATCCCCTCGGCCTGAAGCAGGCGCTGCCAGCGGATGGTGCTGATGAGATAGCCGAGGGCATAGAGAGCGACACACCCCAGGAACAGAGGCGCGGGTAGGGTCTGAAGACTCCGCAGAAAGGCAGCCCGATCCACCCGCCAGAACAGCACGGCCAGCAGGATACCGCTCACCGCCAGCTTGACAAAGAGGGCGGACCGTCCGCGTGGCTGCGGCGGCGTGGGGAGTTCCATGAGCTATTCCTCGTGGGCGGAGCGGCCTTCAACCCTTTTGACGATGTAGATGCGCTTCTGCTGCGACTCGTGGTAGATCCGGGCGAGCATCTCGCCCAGGAGCCCCATCACGACAAACTGGACTCCGACCACGATCAGCAGGACGGCGAGGAAGAGCAGCGGGCGACCGCCGATCTGCGCCCCGAAAAACAGCTTGATCGCCGTCAGGTAAGCGCCGATGGCCCCTCCGGCGCCCACGGCGGCCATCCCCAACATGCCGAACACCTGGATGGGCTTGGTGGCGAAGCTCAAGAGGAACTTGACGGTGATGAGGTCCAGGATGACGTGCAGCGTCCGGGTGATCCCGTACTTGGACCGCCCGAAGCGTCGGGGCCGGTGATGGGTCTCCACCTCGATGAAGGAGATCCCCATCCAACTGGCGATGGCCGGGATGAACCGGTGCATCTCCCCGTAGAGACGCAGGTGCTCCACGATCTCTCGCCGGTAGGCCTTGAGGGTGCACCCGTAGTCGTGGAGGCGGATGCCGGTCACCCTGGAGATGATCCAGTTGGCCAGCATGGACGGAAGTCGGCGGCTGAGGAATGGATCCTGCCGGTTCTTTCGCCAGCCGCTGACGATGTCGTAGTCCTTCGCCAGCGCGAGGAGGCGGGGAATGTCCGCCGGGTCGTTCTGGAGGTCCCCGTCCAGCGGGACGATGACCTCGCCCCGCGCGTGATCGAATCCCGCCGAGAGGGCGGCCGTCTGCCCGAAGTTGCGCCGGAGCGCCACCAGGACCCAGCGGGGATCAACGGCCCGGACCGCCTCCAGGCGAGCCCAGGATCCATCCGTGGATCCGTCGTCCACGGCGACCACTTCGTAGCGGATCCCGAGCGGCTCCAGGGCCTGCCGGATCTCCGCGGCGAGGATCGGGACGTTCTCTTCTTCGTTGAAGATCGGGATCACGATGGAGAGCACGGGGCGCTCGGGAGCCGTCACGAGGTCCTCCTTAGAATCCGTCGAAGAGGCGGGGCGGGAAGCCCCGGAACTCTTGGCCATAGAAAATAGAGAAATCATGCAGGTGGCGGCCATGGGAGGTGATGGGAACGACGCGAACCCGCTCCACGGACCGGAAGGCCGCGCGGAGCGCTTCGGGCGGCTCTGCGGCCCCGTAGATCACGAAGAATCCGTCCTTGCCCGAGAGCGCGTCCCAACCGCCCCACAGATCGTATTGGTTCATTCGACGGCCGAAGTTCGCGGTATAGGTCGTCGGTGCTCCCGGGACGTAAAAGGCCAGCTCGCTGGCGATCTGGTAGCGATCGCTGGCCAGAAACGATGAGCTGGGAGCCTTCTCCATCGCCGCGCCCACCGCCTGCCCCAGCTCGGGCCAGCCCTGCAACCGCTTGCCGACGAGATCCGCCCAGGCGGGCATCCGAACGCCGAACACCTCGACGAGGCCCGGGGCAAACACGATGGGGAGGAGCAGAGCCGGGAGCAGTATAGCGGCCATGAGGAAGCGGTTCAAGCGACGAGTCATCCGGTGCCTCATCCCTGGCGCGGACCAAGTCGCGCACCAGCCGCCCGCGGCCACGGCGGCGGTGAGGTAGGCGTGGGCCGCCCAGTTCGCCTGGACCTTGCTGAAGAAGCTCCAGACCTGAAAGAAGAGGAAGACCGGCGCCGCGGCGCAGGCCAGGAGCAGGAGGTCGTCCCGCTCTTGCCGGATGCCTTCACGCCAGGCCCAGGTCACCCCCCCGACGAAGATCGCGAAGAGGAGCGGGGAGACCACGCCGAGCTGCCCTGCCAGGAACTCGGGGCCGCCCAGGAGAGACGTCGCGAGCGAGCGACCGCCGCCGCCCGCCTGCGCCAGGACGTGGCCAAGGGAGGGCCAGCCGTGCCGGGCATTCCAGACGACCAGCGGGCTGAAGATCAGGAGGCCGAGGGCGAGGGCCTCGTAGGGCTCTCGCCGCCGAAACCAGTGGTGCAATCTGGGAGAGCAGAGCAGCCACAGGAAGACGCAGGGCAGCAGCATGAACATGGTGTACTTGCTGAGGAGGCCGAGGCCAAAAGCGATGCCGGCCCCGTACCACGCCAGGTCGCCCTGCCGCTGCCGGACGCGGGACAGACACAGCCAGGCCAGCCCCCAGCAGAACACGAAGGGGGGGTCGATGGTCATCAGGACGGCGCCGATAGCATAGAGCGGCATCACGCTCAGGATGACCATGCCGAAAAAGGCCGCGCGCGCGCCGGGGAAGATTCGGCGAGCCAGTAGATAGGCGATGCCGGCCGTGGCGGTGCCCAGCAGGACGGCCGGCAGACGCACCCAGAACTCGGTGTGGCCGCCCAGCCTGGTGCTGAGGGCGATCAGGTACGCCACCATCGGTCCCTTGCTGTAATAGCTCCAATCGAGGCGTCGCGACCATTCCCAGTAGTGGGCTTCGTCCGCGCTGAGCGGCCAGCGTCCGCTGGCGATCATCCAGAGATGGAGGAGCGTGAGC
Source organism: Candidatus Methylomirabilota bacterium (assembly GCA_026387775.1). Classification (GTDB taxonomy): domain Bacteria; phylum Methylomirabilota; class Methylomirabilia; order Methylomirabilales; family 2-02-FULL-66-22; genus 2-02-FULL-66-22. The sequence goes on from JAPLLC010000239.1 coordinate 13,116, forward strand.
AGCAGGAGCCAGCCCAGGGCGAGGTCGCGATAGGATCTCACGCGCCCGTCCTCCCGGTTGGCGGGGCGCCTGTCCCCCGGGAGGCGCAGGTGAGGAGTTCCGGCACACGAAGCTTGGGCATGCGGGCACCGCCTAGAGTGTGGTGCGCGGGAACGTCGCCTGCAGTTGCCGGTCCTTTTCGGCGACCTGAGCCGACATCCGTCGGCGGGAGGCGAGCAGGTCCCGCCGCAGCCCTGCATCGGTCAGGGC
>JAPLLC010000099.1 GCA_026387775.1 Candidatus Methylomirabilota bacterium
GTCCCCCTGCCGGGCCGGCCGGACTGGGTCGTCGTCAACGAGGGCGGGCACGGCTTCTACCGGGTGCGGTACGCCTCACCACTTCTCGATCGGCTCCTGGGCGCGCCATCCGAGGCCATGGCGCCGATCGAGCGATTCAATCTGATCGGGGATGCCTGGGCGACGACGCTCGCCGGGATGGCGCCGGTGTCAGAGTACCTGGAATTGACCGCGTGCTTCACCGAGGAGACCGACCGTCACGTCTGGATGGCGCTGCTCGCCTCCTTCGGCTACCTCTCGCGCATCCTCCCGTCCGGGCTCCGCTCAGGCTTCGAATCGCTGGTCCGGGATCGCCTGAGGGTGATCGCGGCGCGGCTCGGCTGGACCCCCCGGCCGGATGAAGACGATCTCACGCGGCAGTTGCGGGGCGACATCCTGCGGGCGATGGGGACGCTCGGAAACGATGCCGACGTTCAAGCGGCGGCGCGGGCTTTCTACGCCGGATACGACGCGGCGACTTCGTCTGCGGATCCAGGCGTCTTGGCGGCGGCGATCACGATTCTGGCTCACGCGGGGGGCGAGGCCGAATACGAGGCGTTCCGGGCGCGGTTCAAGCAGGCCAGGACCCCACAGGATGAGCAGCGCTACCTTCACGCCCTGGCGGCCTTCCAGGCTCCCGAGCTGGTCCAGAGGACCCTGATCTCGACCGTGAGCGGCGAGGTGCGGACGCAGGATGCGCCGCTTCTTGTCCGAGACCTGCTGGTGGGCGTCCACAGCCGGGAGCGGACGTGGGCCTTCGTGAAGGAGCACTGGGACGAGATGGAGCGTCTGTACCCCTCCCTGAGCGGTCTGGCGCGCATGTGCGAGGGGATCACGGGCCTGGCCACCCCACTCCTCGAGGCCGACGTGCGGCAGTTCTTCGCCTCGCGGACCGTCGTGTTGGGCGGAAAGATCCTGGAACAGTATCTGGAGCAGCTCCGGATCGCGGTCGCATTCCGGGAACGCGAGACGGATGGGCTCGCGATGTATCTCGGCGGACCCTCGACGACGCGGTCTTGACCCCTGCTTTCGGGGGCCGGGCGTTGCAGAACCTTGGGACGGTGTGACTATACGGCGCTGGAGTCTCGGGTGTCAATTCTGGAACCCCGAGACATCTCTCTGTGCTTGTGCCGCCGCCCGGGCTGCTGATAGAATGTCTCCATTATTAAACCGGCACCGCACGCTAGGCCAGGCCCCGAGGATTCGGTGGCAGGAGGAGATCCATGATCATCCGCTGTTGGGGCACGCGCGGCTCGATTCCGGTGTGCGGACGGGAGTATCTGACGTACGGGGGGTCGACCACCTGCATGGAGGTCCAGACCGGTGACGATCAGGTCATCATTCTGGACGCAGGCACCGGCATCCGGAAGCTGGGACACACGCTGCTCCGCGAGAAGCGCCGGGATCTGAACATCATCTTTACTCACGCGCACTGGGATCATCTGCTGGGATTTCCGTTCTTTGGCCCCCTCTATGCGGCAGGCACCCGGATCACGGCGTTCGGCTGTCCGTTTGCCCAGAACTCGATTCGAGCCTTCCTCTCGCCGACGATGGCCCCGCCGAACTTCCCCGTGGACCTCACGGCCGTGAAGGCCACGATCGAGTATCGCGGGGCCTGCGCGGGCGAGTTTCGCATCGGCTCCGTGACGGTGACTCCTATCCTGCTTTCGCACCCGAACCAGGGCATCGGGTACAAGCTGACCGAAGACGGGAAGACCTTTGTCTTCCTCACGGATAACGAACTGACGTTTGTCCATCCTGGGGGTCTGACCTACGAGGACTACCGACGCTTCTCGGCGGGCGCGGACCTGCTGCTGCACGATGCGGAGTACACCCAGGCCGAGTATAAATACAAGAAGACCTGGGGGCACAGCGTCTACATCGATGCCCTGCGATTGGCCATGGAGGCCGAGGTCGGTCGGTTCGGGTTGCTTCATCACAATCAGGAGCGGACAGACGAGGGGGTCGAGGCAATCGTTACGGACTGTCAGCGAATCCTTGCGGAGAAGGGGGCGTCCCTGGACTGTTTTGCGGCCCACGAGGGAATGGAAATTGAGTTGTGAGGGGCGCAGGCTAGTCACGCGGACACAAATCCGATGACGTATACGTTGGCCGTATAAGTCCAGGTCCCTCGGGCCGACCCGAGCCGCGCCCGCGGGCGAGCCCGTCCCCGGTACGGAGGGCCGCTCCCCGAGCGGACCGACCCGGGGTAAGGGCGAGCCGGCATCGACGAGGCGCCAGGCGTCCGAGGGGCGGTCCGGGGGACCGGCGATACGTCACCGTAATTGCGGGCAGAAGCACTAGGGGAAGATTTCTGCTGGCTCCCCAGACTGCACGCCTGAGGATTTACCGTTTACGAGTCGACACCGCCTGTACACGAGGTCACCGGGGGCCTTTCCGGGATCTGCGGCGGGATGGTCCGTAGGGGGCGAGAGAATTCCGGCATGGGGAAGTCCTCGCCGCGAGCCTTCACGGTTTCCTGCTTCTCCTTCGTGAATCCCATCTCCTCATCCGTCAGGTAGCACGCCGGCTCTGGCGCCCAGGGGTCGTTGTAGACCAGGTCGGCCCGCACGCGCATCGCCCCGCCGCAGGCATCGAACCACTTGCAGATGTCGGGCGCACAGCGCCCTTTGAGCCGGGCGCGCCGGTTCTTGAGCCCGGCCATGAGGGGATCCGAGGTGTCCGTCCAGATCCGGCTGAAGGGACGCTGCCGGACGTTGCCGAAGGAATGGTGCATCCAGAACTGGTCGGCGTGCACGTTTCCCTGGAAGTCGATGTCCCCGATCCCCACGCCGGAGCTGTACATGCCGCCGCCGTTCCAGACGAGCAGCTTCAGCACCTGCTCCGCCCGGGCGGGATCCTTCGCCAGGCGCTTCAGGTAGAGGTAGATCCCGTCCACGTGGTTGTCGACCGTCAGGATCTCCTTGTTGAGACCCCGCCGGTGAAAGTCCTCGGTGCGCTCCAGGATGACGTCGAGGGCCTGGCGCGTCTCCTCCCGTGAGAGGTCATCCCCCGCGATCTGCCCGCCACGACCGGAATAGACCAGGTGGTAAAAGCAGGCGCGGTCGATCCGCTCCCGCTCGATGAAGTCGAAGATCCCGTGCAGGTTTGCGAAGTTGTGGCGGGTCAGGGTCAGGCGCAGACCGACCCGCTGCCCCACTTCGACGCAGGCCTTGAAGCCCCGCACCGCGCGGTCGAAGGCGCCACTCACGCCGCGAAACCGGTCGTTGATCTCACCGATCCCGTCCAGACTGATCCCCACGTAGGTGAACCCAACCTCTTTGATCCGTCGCGCCGTTTCCCCGATGATCAGCGTACCGTTGGTGGAGAGGGTGGGGCGGATGCCGAACGAGCGGGCGTAGGCGACCAGATCGAACAGGTCCGGTCGGGCCAGGGGCTCGCCCCCCGAGAAGAGCAGGGCCGGGATCTGGAACCCGGCAAGGTCTCGGATGAGCGCCTTGCCTTCGTCGAGATTGAGTTCGCCGCCGTACTTCTTCGCGTCGGAGTCGGTGTAACAGTGAATGCAGTGCAGGTTGCAGGTCCGCGTCACGTTCCAGACGGTCACGGGGTGCCGCTCCGCCGCCGCCGCGGACACGGGCGGTGCGCCGGCCCCCACCTGGGGGCCCTGCCCGCCATGCCCGTAGCGCAGCCCGTCGCTCTCCGCCGTCCCGCCGCAATAGAGCTTGCTGATGCTGATCATGGCTCTCCCTGCCCGATGCGTGCGCCAACAGAAGCTTGCGCCCCTCCCTCGCCCACATCCTACCCCGGCAGCGATATTCTCGCCAGTCAGATAGAGACCTCCCGGCTGGCGGCCCTCGAGCGAGCAGCCTCACGACTGCCGTTGAATTTCGTCGGAAAAAGTGCCAACATCCTTGTACTGCGGTCGGCCGAGGACGCGCGGCTGTCGCACAGGTCGCGACCGACCGACGAATTCCTCCCCAGCCTATATGGGTCAGGGGCATGTATAGGTCTCACTTTGGATTGACCGAAGCGCCCTTCTCGATCACACCCGACCCGCGCTTTCTCTACATGAGCGAGCGCCATCGGGAGGGGCTGGCCCACCTGCTGTTCGGTATCCAGCAGCCGGGCGGATTCGTCCAGCTCACCGGCGAGGTGGGGACGGGCAAGACGACACTCTGCCGGTGCCTGCTGGAGCAGCTCCCGCCCAAGGTCGATGTTGCCCTGGTTCTGAACCCCCGGGTCACGGCTGTCGAGTTTCTGGCGACCGTCTGCGACGAGCTCTGGATCAGATATCCCTCCGGCACGACCAGCGTCAAGGCGTTGGTGGATCCCCTGTATCGCTATCTCTTGGAGACGCACGGACGCGGCCGGCGCAGCGTGCTGATCGTGGACGAGGCGCAGAACCTCTCCGTGGACGTGCTGGAGCAGATTCGTCTCCTCACCAATCTCGAGACGGCCGCCGAAAAGCTTCTGCAGATCATCCTGATCGGCCAGCCGGAGCTGCTCCACCTGTTGGAGCGGCGCGAGCTGCGGCAGTTGGCGCAGCGAATCACCGCGCGCTACCACCTGCGGCAGTTCGCCCGGCCGGACACCTGCGGCTACATCCGCCACCGAATCCGAGTGGCGGGAGGGAGCGACGCGCTTTTCTCCCCGGCGGCGATGCGCCGTGTCCACCGGCGGTCGGGCGGCATCCCTCGGCTGATCAATGTCATCTGCGATCGGGCTCTGCTCGGGGCATACGCCCACGATCTGCATCGGGTGGACGCCGCGATGGTTCGGCGGGCCAGCCGAGAGGTCCGCGGGGAGTTTCCCCGCTCCTGGCGCCTGCGCCGTCTCGCCTGGGGCTTCGGGCTCGGGATGCTTGGCTTGGCCCTGATCGGGGCGGCGATTCTTGTGACCCCGGGCCAGCTCTCCCTTCCGTGGCGACCCGCCGTGCCGCAGAGCGTTTCGCCGGACGAGCGTCCGGCGGCGGTCGTTCCCGGGCCCGGAGCCTCGCTGCCGCCGGGCGGCGGGCCGTAAGCCGTTGTCAAAAAATAACTGGACCGGAGAAATTCCGGAACGGCATAAGGAGCCGTAACGAAATCACAACAAATGGCCATGTTATTTCGTAACGGCTCCTAACGAGGAGCGGGCATCATGTCGTACATCCTCGATGCGCTGAAGAAGGCGGAGCGCGAGCGTGATCTGAGGCGAGTTCCCACCGTCACCACCGCGCACGTCCCGATATCCGGAGCGGGGAGGCGCCTGGGCCTCTGGGTAGTCGTCGGCGCACTCCTTTTCGGCGGGGGGCTGGCGATCTGGCTCTTGCGCCCCTTGTCCGGTGTGGTCTCCCCGGTCGCGCCGGACTCCCGCGCCGGCGCTCGGGCCGCGCCTCCGCCGAGCCGGAGTGATCCGGAACAGACGCCCCGCCCTGTGCGGACGGAGGGTGGAACGCCCGGCGAGGCCGCGCCGCTTCCACCGCCCGGCGGGCCCGCGCAGGAGTCCCCGCGACAACCCGGACGCGAGTCTGCGTCAATTCCTCGTCCGATCCCCGCCCCTCCGCATGCCTC
>JAPLLC010000274.1 GCA_026387775.1 Candidatus Methylomirabilota bacterium
CGAGGTGGAAGCGCTGCAGGGCGAGGGACTCTATCCCCTCCTGGTGCGGCTGCGCGGCTGGGGCGATGCGCTCAAGGCCCGGGCGCATCTTGCGAAGGCGACCGGCAGGGCCCAGACGGCCCCGGATGCCCCCTTCCTCTTTCTCGGCGATCCGATCCAGCAGCATCTGATGCTCTCGGGGCAGACCCACTTCCTGGAGCTGCCCTTCGATGCGCTGCGCCGGATGCAGCTCGACATCGAGACCTATTGCGCCGGCGGGTATGAGTTCCCCAATGCCGCCCGGACCGAAGATCGCATCATCGCCATCGCGCTCTCCGACAATACGGGATGGGAACAGGTGATCTCGGGGAAGGCGCTCGGCGAGCCGGAGATGCTGCGGGAGCTCGTCCGGATCGTGGCGGAGCGGGACCCGGACGTGATCGAGGGGCACAATCTCTTCCGGTTCGATCTGGAATACATCGAGGCTCGCGCCCGGCGCCACAAGGTGCCTCTGGCGCTCGGGCGGGGCGGGGCACTGCTTTCGGGGCACGCCTCGCGGATGCAGGTCGCGGAGCGGACGATCACCTATCGGAAGTACGAGGTGTTCGGCCGCCACGTCATCGATACCTGGATCCTGGCCCAGCACTACGACGTGACGGCGCGGGAGCTGGAAGGGTTCGGGTTGAAGGCGATCGCCCGGCACTTCGGCCTGGCCGGCCCCGACCGGACGTACCTGCCTGGCGAGCGGATCTCGGCCGTCTTCGATACCGATCCGGAGATCCTGTTTCGCTACGCCCTGGACGACGTGCGCGAGGTCCGCGCCATCAGCGCGCTGCTTAGCCAGAGCTACTTCGTCCAGGCCCAGATCTTTCCCTTCTCGTACCAGAATGTGGCCCTGCGGGGAAACGCCACCAAGATCGACGCCCTCCTGATCCGGGAATACCTCCGCCGGCGACAGGCCGTTCCGGCCCCGGAGCCGCCGCAGGAGGTGCTGGGGGGCTACACCGAGATCGCCTATCAGGGGGTAGCCCGCCGGGTGCTGCACTGCGACGTCACCTCGCTCTACCCGTCGGTGATGCTGGCGTTCGGCTACGTCCCCCGGCGCGACAGCCTGGGGGTGTTCGCCGGGCTGCTCCGCGATCTCCGGGCGTTCCGGATCGAGGCCAAGCGGCTGGCGCGGGCGGCGGAGACGGAGGGGGCCGGAGCCTACTACGAGGCCCTCCAGAGCACGTTCAAGATTCTGATCAACTCTTTCTACGGCTACCTGGGGTTCCCCCTGGCGCACTTCAACGACTACGAAGCAGCCAACCGGGTGACCGCCAAAGGGCGCGAGCTGATCCAGCAGGTGATGGCGTATCTCCGGACGCGCGGGGCGACGCTGATCGAGGTGGACACAGACGGCCTGTACTTCGTGGCTCCCGAAGACGTCCAATCGCCCGGGGACGAAGAGCGCCTGCTCGTCGACCTCGCGACGGTCCTTCCGGCGGGGATCGGGCTGGAGCTGGACGGCCGCTACCAGGCCATGTTCAGCTACAAGATGAAGAACTACGCCCTGCTGGACTTCGCGGGCCGCCTGACCATCACCGGATCGGGGCTCCGGTCGCGGGGCCTGGAGCTGTTCCAGCGGGAGTGGATGGAGGAGATGTTCCTCCACCTCTTGGCGGGCGAGCCGCAGAAGATTCGGGAACTCACCCGCCGGTACGCCGAGGCCTTCGAGCGCCACACCTTCGACGTCCGCAAGTTCATGAAGACGGAGACGCTCCAGGATTCGCTGGACACCTACCGGGAGAAGATCAAGGGCAGCCGGCGGAACCCGGCGGCCGCCTACGAGCTGGCCCTGCGGTCGGAGCGCGCTTACCAGCCGGGAGACCAGGTCTCGTATTACGTGGCCGGGACCTCGAAGCGGGTCAAGGTCCACGAGGCCGCCAAGCCGGCCAGCCAGTGGGACCCCAAGCAGCCGGACGAGAATGTGGAGTACTACAAGGGCAAACTGGTGGAGCTGGAGGAGAAGTTCCGGCCATTCTTCGAGCGGGAGATCGGCCCTCTCGCGGAGCCGAGTTGAGAGACGGATCGCCGGCCTGCCCGCTCCTGGCGCTCTTGGGCGAAACGTGGTATGAACAATTTCTGCCGTAGAGCGATTGCGTATCAGGAATCGGCAGGGGCAAAATGACTAATGACCAATTGCCAATGACCAATTCCGGGGCTCCGCATTGGTCATTAGTCATTGGTCATTCTGGACGGCGCCGGTCGGGGCGCGTGAGGCGGGGTTTCCATGGCGGAGACCGAGACGTATACTCCAGAGACGCTGGAGGAGGTGGGGGCGTTGCTCTTGGCGGCGGATGGACAGCCGCGCCCTCTGGCGCGCGGCACCAGCCTGGTCGCGCGATCCCAGGGCGAGCCGGCCCCCATCGTCGTCGAACTCACTCGCGTACCCGAGCTGAATCGTCTGGACTACGAGGAGCGCGACGGGCTCTTGATCGGCGCGGCCCTCCCCCTGGGCGGCGTCCTGGAGTTCCCGCCGGTCCGGGACGCCTACGCCATCCTGGCCGATGGGGGCCGGCCGGCCGGATCGGGCGAGGCCTGGGCGCACGCGACCCTCGCGGAGCTACTGGGGAACGGGCCGCCGCCGGCGGATCTCGCGGTTCCCCTCATCTGTCTGGGGGCGTCGGTCGCGGTCTTCGGACCCCACGGCTGGTCGGAGATGGCGCTCGAGGCCCTCTGCGTGAAGATAAAAGGTGCGGGGCTCCAGCCCGGCGAGTTCATCGTGGACGTCCGGCTGCCGGCCCGATCGCCGCGCTCCGGCGGCGCGTACGTCCGCTCGGATCCCCAGAGGGACGACGCGATGGGGGTCGGCGCATTCCTGCTCATGGAGGACGATCTGGACACGTGCTGCGGCGCGCGGCTCGCGGTGTGGCTGGCGCCCGGGACCGTCTTCCGGGCGCTCGACGCAGAGGGGTTCCTGCGGGGGAAGCGGTTCGACGACGACGTGGTACGACGGACGGGGGAGTTGATTGAAGAAGCCGGCGGGCCCCTCCCGGATCAATCCGACCGAGTGGAGGGGCGGCTGCACGGACTGCGGGAGATCGCCTGCCAGGCGATCCATGGAGCCCTCGACCGCGCGCGCTCGCATCCGGGAGGCTGATTCGACGCTGGGCGGCAGGCGACCGAAATAGTGTGCAGATATGGAGATTGAAGGCAAGGTGGCGCTGGTGACGGGGGCGGCGAAGCGCGTGGGGCGGAGCATTGCCCTGGCGCTGGCCGAGCGAGGCGCCGAGCTGGTCGTGCATTACCGCGATTCCGAGCGCGAGGCGCACGAGGTCCTGGCCCAGGCGAAAAGGTACGGGGGGAAGCCCGTGGCGGTGCGCGCCGACCTCGCGTCATCCGCCGACCTGGCAGAGATGGTCGAGACCGCCATGCGCGCCTTCGGCCGGATCGAGATCCTGGTCAACAGCGCGGCCGTCTTTTACCGGACGCCATTCGCTTCCCTGACGGAGGCGGACTGGGACCGCTTTCTGACGGTGAATCTCAAGGCGCCGTTTCTCCTCTGCCGTCAGATCGGGGAGATCATGCGTCTACAGGGGCGCGGGAAGATCGTCAACCTGGCCGACATCGCGGGGACCAAGGTCTGGGCCGAATTCATCCCGTATGCAGTCTCGAAGGCGGGGCTGCTCGCCCTCACGGCGGGTCTGGCCAAAGCCCTGGCGCCGGCGGTTCAAGTGAACGCCATCGCGCCGGGTACGGTGCTCTTGCCGGAGGAGAGCACGCCCGAGGAGCGCGAGCAGGCCCTCCGGCGGGTGCCCCTCAAGCGCCTGGGATCGCCGGAGGACGTGGTCCGGGGCGTGCTGTATCTGATCGAGAGCGACTTCGTGACCGGGGAAGTCTTGAACGTGGATGGGGGGCAGCGCCTCCTGTGATCGAGCGCACGGAGGCCGTCGGGCTGTTGTCCGACCTGGTCCGGATCCCCAGCGTGAATCCTCGCCTAGGCGGAGGAGCGGGGGAGGGCGCGCTGGCGCGGTTCCTGGCCGAATACCTGCGGGGTCTGGGCCTGACCCCGACGGTGACCGATGTGGAGCCCGGGCGGCCGAACGTCTTGGCCAGGCTGCCCGGCAAGCCCGGCGGGACGCACCTGCTTTTCGAGGCACACCTGGACACCGTCTCGCCCTCGCACGGCCAGGTCGGGCCATTCGTGCCGCGTCTCGACGGGGACCGGCTCTACGGCCGGGGCGCGTGCGACACCAAGGCCTCCATGGCGGCGATGCTGCTGGCGGCGAAGGCCATCCTCGGTGCGCGCGAGCGGGGGACGACCGTGTCGCTGGCCTTCGCCATGGGCGAGGAGAACGGTTTCGATGGAGCCCGGCACCTGGCGGCGTCCGGATTCCGGGCGGACGGAGCCGTGGTCGGGGAGCCGACGGGACTGGATGTGGTCGCGGCGCACAAGGGAGTCGTCCGCTGGCAGATGACGACGACCGGCAAGTCCGCGCACAGTGCCACCCCCCAGGCGGGAATCAACGCGATCGGCTTGATGGCGCGGCTGGTTCAGGCCCTGGACGACCGATTGCTCCCTCAGCTTGGGATGCGCCGGCACCCGCTCCTGGGATCGCCGACCCTGAGCGTGGGCCGGATCACGGGGGGGCTGGAGGCCAACGTGGTGCCTGATCGCTGCACCATCGACCTGGACCGCCGGTTGCTGCCCGGAGAGACATGGGCCGGCGTGCGCGGCGAGCTGGAGGAACTGCTGGCATCGCTTGCCGGGGAGTTTCCGGACCTCCGGGTGACCATCGAGGATCCGTACCTGGAGAGTCGGGGCATGGAGGCGCCCGTTGACAGCGCGATCGTGCGGATGGCCGAGGAGGCGGTCCGGCGCATCGACGGGGGGCACCCGATCCGCGGCGTGCCGTACTGCACCGACGCGGCTTGCCTGGCCGCCGTCGGGATCCCGTGCGTGGTGCTGGGCCCCGGCCACATCGAGCAAGCCCACACGGAGGCGGAATACGTGGACGTCCAGCAGGTAGTCAAGGCCGCCGCCATTTATCGGGAGCTGATGCTTGGAGTCTGAACCCCGCCGGCAGGCCCGGCGAGGAGGCGGATTCGCTCGCGCACTTTCCACAGATCATCAGACAGGTCGGCCGCCGCGCCCGATCGTGTGCGCTGCGGCCCGACGCCGAAAGGAGGACACATGTTCGGGTTGGGACTACCGGAGCTTCTGGTTATTCTTGTCATCGCCCTTCTGGTCTTCGGGGCGGGGCGGCTGCCGGAGATCGGAAGCTCTCTGGGGAAAGCCATCAAGGGATTCAAGGATGCCTCGGATAAGCGGGACCCGGAGCCCGCGGAGCCCAAGGGGCAGGTTCCCGGCGCTGCAACGAAGGACTGCCCGCAGTGCGGCCGAGCCGTCACCCCCGATGCTACGTTCTGCCCTGGCTGTGGGAAAAAACTCTCGGGGAGTGCTTGAGCCCGAACGTTGCAGTTGAACCGCCGGTACCAACGGCCGTTGGTGCGCAAAGGGCGCAAAGAACGACTCGCTGTTTCCAGAGGGTTCCGGAATCACCCGATCTGAGCGAGCCGTACGATTTCCCTCCATGGTCCGAGGCCCGATCCACAGTTCCTGGCTCGCTTTGCGGTCTTGGCGAGCTTTGCGGTGAAGTGTTTTGGATGAGGCCGAGCCGGTAAAGAAATGAAAAGCCCCCGGGGATTCCCCCGGGGGCTTCTGGGTCTCTGCGACGCGTGAATCTCTAGGCGGCCCGAGTGACGTTGGCGGCCTGCAGGCCCTTGGGGCCCTTGACCACATCGAACTCGACAGCCTGTCCCTCGTTCAGGGTCTTGAAGCCATCAGCCTGAATAGCGGAATAGTGCACAAACACATCCTCCCCGTCAGGTCGCTCGATGAACCCAAATCCCTTCGCATCGTTGAACCACTTCACAGTTCCTTTGCTACGCAACTCACAACACCTCCTTCCTATCTGGCGCTACGACGCCCCGCATCGGGGCGCATCTGGCTGTCAAATAAAAAAACCGCAGGAGCGGCGTCTGCTCCTACGGTGCTTCCCTACGGAATCAACCAATCGGGATGCTGACTACCGAACTGCGTGAGACCATACCCTGCTGCCCCCAGCCTGTCAAGCAGTATTTCTGGGGAGGTATTTCCGGGGAAATCGCGCCGGCGCGCACGACCCGTGGGCAGGGCGCTGAGGACATACATTCCTCCGCGGGGCCGCCGACTACAACTCTGCAGGATCGAGGACGTAGTGGAAGATCTGCTCCCGCTGGTGCGTGGCCGCCACGTGCACCCGCCCGTTCTCGGCCTGGATGATGGCCGGGTAGGAATACTCGCCGGGGTCCGTCTCGAGGTCGACCCGCCGCGGCCAGGTCACGCCGTTGTCGTCCGACACCAGCACGGAGAGCGGCGTGCGTCCCTCCCGCGAGGGATTGCAGGCCAGGACGATCCGCCCGTCCTTCAGCCGGACCGCGTCCAGTCCGCTGTTCGGGTTCGGGATGGCGACCCGCTCCGCGGGCGACCAGGTGCGGCCGTAATCCTCCGACAGCGAGGCGCACACGCACCCCACTCGCTGGGTGGACCGCATCAGCATCTTGACGCGCCCCGGCGCATACTCCCACATCGTCGGCTGGATGACGCCGGAAAAGTGCCGGGGCAGCACGAGCTTCCCCGAGGCCTCGTCCCAGACGGCGCTCACCACCTGCTCGCCGCTTGCCTCGTAGGTGTCCGTTCCCGGGGCCACGATGGGTCCGTGCTTCGTCCAGGTGCGCCCGCCATCCGTGCTGGCCTCCACCCAGCACGCCCACGACCCCCAGGTCTCGTTCGAGGTCCCGCACAGGATGTGGCCGTTGCTGAGGAGGATCGGCTTGTTCTTCGCCGGTCCGATCAGCCCCGCCGGCAACATCACCGGCCCGGTCCAGGTTTCCCCCCCGTCGTGCGACTTGAGGAGCATCCCCGTCCAGGTCGGCACCGACAGGCCGATCTTATAAAAGAGCCACACCGAACCCGTCGTGTCGCGAAACAGCAGGGGGTTGTAGTGGGAGACGTTCGGCTCGTCGGCCACCTTGACGGGAGCGCCCCAGGCGCCGTTCTCGCAGCGCGCCAGCCAGATGGCGACATCGGGATGCCCCTCGTACGTCCCCGCAAACCAGGCGGCAAGGAACCGGCCCGGCGCCGATTCGACGATGGTAGAGGCGTGGCACGAAGGCGCAATGGGATTGCGGTTGAAGATGGCCTGCGCGTGCGGCATCGCGTGATCCTCTCCGGTATTCGACGGGAAGGGTGGCTACCCCTTCAAGCCGGTCGTGGCGATCCCCTGGACGAAGTACCGCTGGAGGAGCACGAAGATGAGGAGCGCCGGCACCGTGGCCAGCACGGAGCCGGCCATGCTCATCCCGTAGTAGGCGATCGCCCCTCCGCTGACCGTGCCCGACAGCGCGGAGGCCAACCCCACGGGCAGGGTGCGCGTCGCATCCGTGTTGGTCACGATCAGCGGCCACATGAAGTCGTTCCAGGACTGGATGAACAGGAAGATTGCCACCGCCATGATCGGGGGGCGGGAGATGGGCAGCACCACACGCAGCAGGATGCCGAGACGACTCGCCCCGTCAATCACGGCGGCTTCCTCCAGCTCCTTTGGGATGCCCTGGAAGAACTGCCGGAGCAGGAACACGCCGAAGCCGTTCGCCACCGTGGGCATGATCAGGCTGAAATAGGTGTCGGTGAGCTTGAGCTTTGCCAGCCCGAGAAACAGCGGAACGATGGTGATGTGGACAGGAACCAGGATGGTGGAGAGGATCAGCAGGAAGATCCATTCCTGTCCCCGGAAGCGCATCTTGGCGAAGGCGTAGGCCGCCGGAATGCTGATCAGTAAACCCACGATGGTTGCCCCGGCCGCCACCACCAGGCTGTTGACTCCCCAGGCGACGATGCGGAACTTCTCCAGGACGTCGCGATAGTTCTCCAGCGTGAAGGTCTGGGGGATCCAGCGGGGGATCAGACTGAGAATCTGTCCCTCCGGTTTGAGCGAGGTGGAGAGCATCCAGACCAGCGGCGCCACCCAGAGGACGAGGACGAGGCCCATCAGCATGTAGAGCCCCATGCGCACCATCAAATCCGTCCGGACGAACCCGCCCGCGCTCTCTCGATAGGTCATCCGGAACTGGATCACGGTGATCACGAGCAGGAGGGCGAAGAGCGCATACGCGATGGCCGCCGCGTAGCCCATCTCGAACCAGGTGAACCCGACCACGTACAGGTAGTTCACGATGGTCAGGGTGCTGTTGCTGGGGCCGCCCTGGGTCATGACGTAGACCTGCCCGAAGACCTGGAATGACTTGGCGATCGACATCACCACGACGAAAAACGTCACCGGCTTGAGCATCGGCAGCGTGACGTATCGGAACTCCTGCCAGCCGCTGGCCCCGTCGATCCGTGCGGCCTCGCGCGCCGCCACGGGGATGTCCTGCAGGCCCGCCAGATACAGGATCATGTTGTACCCGGCCGTCCACCACATCGTCGCGATAATGATGGACAACATGGCAGTCTCGGGCGCCGCCAGCCAAGGGAGAGGCGCTACACCCAGCTGCCCCAGATAGTAGTTCACGATCCCGGCCCCGGTGGGATCGAGCATCCAGCGCCAGACGATGCCGACCACCGACACCATCACGACGTAGGAGGCGAAGACCGCGGTGCGGGTCACGACCCGCCCCCGCAGGGGCTGGTTGAGGAGCAGGGCCAGCCCAAGACCCACCAGGGCCATCAACGGCACGATGATGGCGGTATAGACCACGGTATTCTTGAGCGCTGTATGGAAGAGGGGATCGTTGAAGAGCCGCAGGTAGTTCTTCATCCCCACGAAGCGCGGCGTTCCCACGATCTTCCAGTCGGTGACGCTGAGCAGCGCGCTCCACAGCGCGGGCAGAAGGAAGAACCCCAGGAACACGAGGAGGTAGGGGGCGAGAAAGAGCCAGGGGGCGAGTCCCGCACCGCGGGACCGCCCCCCTCTCATAAATGTTGAGACTCGTGCCGTCCGTTGCATCACCGCTCGTCCATCGTCACTCGACACTCGTCAATCCCGCATCTACGGCTCCGCCAGGATCGCGTTCATCCCCTTCTCCGCGTCCGCCAGCGCCTGGTCCACCGTCTTCTTCTTCTGGACGATCGACTCCCAGGCGGCCACCAAGGGGCTGGCCGGGTCGTGGGTGAAGACCTTGGTCTGCGCCTTGATCGGCGGGTTCAGGATCCAGCCCGACTCCGGCTGGATGCCCGGCGTGAAGGCGTTCCAGAGCGGCATGGCCTTGAACTCGGCGGATGCCAGGATGGACCGCCGCGCCGGCGCCTGGCCGCCCTTCACCCAGGTCAGGCTGTTCTCGCTCATGTAGCGGATGAACTTCATGGCCGCGATCTGCTTGGCGCGGTCCGGCTGCTTGCCCAGGACAAGCTGGTGGCTCATCCCCCAGGTTGCGAACTGGCCGAAGATCTTCGGCATCGGGGCGGTGTTGAACTTCAACCCCTCCTGGCGCACCGCGCTGTTGATCATCCACGGCCCGATCAGGATCATGGCCGCCTGCTTGGTCAGGAAGGCCTTGTTGATGTCGGTCATCACCGGCGGCGCGACCTTGTGGACGTGGATCAGGTCGGAGAGGAACTGGAAGGCGGCCTTGCCCTTGGCGTCGTTGAAGGCGGCCTTCTTCAGGTCGTCGGTGAACATCTTGCCGCCCTGCTGGGCCAGGAACCCCATCCAGTACCGCACGGGCCACGCCGTCGAGCTGGGGATCGCCACGCCCCACTGATTCGGTCCGGTCGTCAGCTTCTTGGCGGCGCTCACGAACTCGTCCATCGTGACCGGCGGCTTCTTGGGGTCCAGGCCCGCCTTCTCGAACAGCTCGGTATTGTAACACATGCCCAGGATGTGGGTGTCCATCGGGACCCCGTAGCGCTTCCCGCCGACGAGGCCAAGGCTCCAGGCGCGGGGGACGAAATCATCGGCCTTGATCCCGGCCTCGCCCAGCAGCTCGTCCATGGGCTGCAGCGCTTGCATGCGCACCATCTCGGGGACCACCGTCACCCACATCAGGAGCATCTCGGGCGCCCCGCCCGTCTGGGCGGACGCCACCAGCTTGCTGTGAAGCAGGTCCCAGGAATAGAAGGAGGGGACCACCTCGACCTCGCCTTGCGAGGTATTGAAGGCCTTGATCATCTCCTCGAACCTGCCCTTGTCATCCCCGGTCAGGCCGGTCCAGGCGTTGACCTTGACCCCCGCGGCGGCTCCAGTCGCCAGGGCGAAGGTCAGGATCGCCGCCAGTACCACTGTCCACGCGCTTCGCATCGCAGCCTCCTTTGGTCGGGCGCGTTCGGCTGCGGCAGGGGTCTGCGCCGGAACCCCCGCCCGGATGCCCGGGCGTGCCGCAGCAGATACAATCCCCGCACCAAGAGACAGGCGCAGGGCGGAACGGCGTGTCATTACTGGCTGTCGCCGCGGCCCCGGCCTCGGCGGGATGAAACGTTTCAATCGGAGAGCCAGACCTCGCCAGCATCGAGTGGACAGAGAGGAGAAATCGAGCACCTCGGTGGGCGCATTGCCGGGAAGGCCATCCGACGTGGTGGGAAGATACTCGCGACTCCTTGGCGGTGTCAAGCGGAATCTGAAACGTTTCATTTGCACGCATGAATACCCGCGAGGAGCCAACCGGCGCCGCCCCAGAGGATGGCAACGCGCGGCCATCGCCGGTGTCATCGGGCGGTCCATTCAGGGCATGAAGGGGAGGTCCAGCTTGATGCCCCCCTGCCACCGGATACGTCCAAGAAGATCCGAGGAGGGCCCCTTGAGCAGCTCTGCGGCGAACGCCTCCGCGTCGTCCTGGGGCGCGTAGCCCAGGACGGTCCGCGCCCGGGTGAGATCCCACCAGCGCCGGGTATTGTTCGAGATCCCGTAGACGATCTCGAACCGGATCCCCGGGGCCTCGATGGCGCACCGGACCAGCCGGGCCATGTCGCCCGGACTGATCCAGACCGCGAGGTGGCGCTCGTCCGACGGCCGGTCCTGGAAGAGGCCGATCCGCAGGCAGACCACCTGCAGGCCGGCCTTGTCCGCGTACAGGCGGCCCGTGGCCTCGGCAAAGCACTTGGTCACGCCATACATGCTGTCCGGCCGCAGCGGCACAGTCTCGTCGAGGACCTGGCCGGCGGGGTAGTATCCGACGACGTGGTGCGTGCTTGCGTAAACCACCCGGGGCACGCCGGCCACGCGGGCGGCCTCGAAGACGTTGTACGTCCCCAGGACGTTGACCGGAAGCAGTTTCTCGCGAAAGGGCTGCACGTCGGACACGCCGGCCATGTCCACGATGACATCGGCCCCCTCCGCCGCCTGTTCGACGGCGGCCGCATCGGTGATGTCCCCGCGCACCAGCCTCTCGTGCGGTCCGAGATTGTCGATCGCCGACCGGTTGAACAGGATCAACCGGTACTCGTCGCGCAGGGCGAATCGCAAACATCGCCCGATGCGCCCGCTCGCGCCAGTGAGGAGGATAGTCTTCATCGCCACGGGTACCTCCGTTCGTCGCGATCCAGCTTGACGGAGTCGCGGAAGTTCTCCCGCGAAGCCGGCCTGATTCCTTCTCGACACACGCGACAATAGTGTACCCCCGGAAAGAGTGTCAAGCGGGGATCGCGATCGCTTTCACGTCGCTGCGTCGCCTCGATGACACACGGGACGCCGCATCTCGCCGAGCCGTCCGCTTTCCCGCGGTGCGTCCTTGACGGGTCGGGGGGCGTCTGATACCTTCTGGCCGCAGTTGATCTTGGCATCCCGGCCCCGTGCCGCATCCAGGCTTGCGAATCGCCGATCCCGGCTGCGCAGGTCCCGGTGGGCGGCGGTACGGAGCAGGGCGGCTTCCGGGGAGTGCGCGCAGGGAGTGCCGGCTGGACGGGGATGTCAGCGGCGCCCGAGGGGGTCCCGTGAATCTGGAGTCGGAGATCCAGCGTCTCCAGCAGAGAGTCCGTGTCCTCTACGGACTGATCGAGACCAGCGCGATCATCAACTCCAGCCTGGACCTGGACGAGGTGTTGCGCTTGGTGCTGGAGAAGGCCCAGACAGTCACCGGCGCCGAGGCCAGTGCGATCCTGCTCTACAACCCCCAGACGAAGAAGCTGGAGTTCGAGGTCGCCCTGGGGGAGAAGGGCGGCACGATCCAGTCGCTCAAGGAGAAGATCACGCTCGACCTCGGGCAAGGCATTGCCGGGACGGTTGCCCAGACGCGGCGGGCGGAATGGGTGCCCGATGCCGCCCGGGATCCCCGGGTGGCCAGGAGCGTGGACGCCACCACGGGCTTCGTGACGCGCAATATTCTGTGTGCCCCCCTCCTGGTCCAGGAGCGCCTGATCGGGGTGGCCGAGGTGATGAACATCGCCGACCCGAAGATCGGCGGCCTCGAGGACCTGGAGGTCTTCGAGACCTTCTGCCGGCAGGTGGCCGTCGCTATCGAGAACGCTCGCCTGCACAGGGGCATGCTGGAGCGGGAGCGCGAGCGCCAGCAACTGGAGATCGCCGCGGTTGTGCAGCAGAGCTTTCTCCCCTCGCACTTTCCGACCTGCCCCCGGAACCGTTTTCAGGTGGAAGCCAAGACCATTCCGGCCTCGGTGGTAGGGGGGGACCTGTACGACTTCCCGTCGCGAAGCGACGACTGGTTGGCGCTGGCGATCGGAGACGTCTCGGGGAAAGGGGTGCCGGCCGCCCTGTTCATGGCCATGCTGATCAGCGACCTGCGCTTCACGGCGCTGAAGTTCTGCTCGCCGGGAGACGTCCTTCGCGCCGTGAACGCGGGGCTCGCGACCCGGGCCCGGCGAGGGATGTTCGTCACGATGCAATATCTCCTCCTGGACGCCACCACCGGCGCGGTCAGCGCTGCCAACGGGGGGCACGTCCCCTTGGTGTGGTATCATCGCCGCACCGGCAAGGCGGAGCCGGTGGAACTGCCGGGCGGGCCTCCGCTGGGGATCCTGCCGGAGGCCGCCTACCCGGAGACGACGCTCGCCCTCGAACATGGCGACATCCTGTTGTTGCTCACGGACGGGGTCCTGGAGTCCAAGAACGCGCGCGGAGGAGCGTTCGGCCTGTCCCGGCTCACGGAGGTGATGGAAGCCGCCGGCGCGAATGGGATGGCGCCCCTCCACCCTATCCTGGATGCGGTCGAGGCGTTTTCGGGCGGGCGACGGCATGACGATCTCACCTTGGTCGAATTGAGGTGGTGCTGACGATGGCGGAAAAGGAAAGCATCGAGATCCGTCTCACCAGCGACCCGCGGTGGCTGCAGGTGTTGCGGGCGGCGGTGGGGCAGGTCGGTCATCTGGCCGGTCTGGACCCGGCGACGGTCGATCATCTGAAGCTGGCCGTGGACGAGGCGTGTGCCAACATCATCGTCCACGGCTACGGGGGCGAGCGAGGCCAGCACATCGTGGCCACGCTGCATCTCTTTCCGGACCGACTGGAGGTGTGTCTGCGGGATTTCGGGAAGACGGTGGCGCCGGAGTCGATCCGGCCCAAGGAGCTGGACGCCTCCCGCCCCGGGGGACTCGGCGTGCGCCTCATTTACTGCTGCATGGACGAGGTGACGTACCAGGCGGCGGACGGGCCGGGGATGGAGCTTCGGATGGTCAAGTACCTCCGAGCAGACCGGGGAGGATCGCGTGGAAGTTCACGTCAGTAACCACCAGGACGCGGCCGTCATCGAGATCCGGGGCGAAGTGGACCTGTACACGTCGCCGCAGGTGCGCGAGGCGATCGTCGGCGTGACGCAGCGGCGGACGCCGACCGTGATCGTGGACCTGGCCGGCGTGGGTTACATGGACAGCTCCGGCGTCGCGACCCTGGTGGAAGGGCTGCAGTTCTGCCGGGGCTACGGCGGCGCCTTCCGGCTGGCCGGCCTCGGGGAGACGGTCCGTCAGGTGTTCCGGTTCGCCAAGCTGGACACGGTGTTCGAGATCTATCCGAGCGCGGACGAGGCGCTGGCGGGGAGGCAGTGAGGGGGAGCCGAGAGCAGAGCGCTGAGGGTTGGGGATTGAGGAGCGTGGGATCGATGAGCCATGAGCGGCGCTGAGCTTTTCGCGCGGGTTGGGCGGCGGGCTCTCGGCGTCCGCGAGGACCTGGCGGAGGCGGCGCGTCTCCTGGTCGCGATCGCCGCCCGCTTGGCCTCGGCCCCGTTCTCCGTCAAGGGCTTCCGCTGGCCGGCCGCCTTCCGGCAGATGGTCCGGATCGGGGTCGAGTCCCTGCCCATCGTCTTTCTGATCGCGGGATCGGTGGGGATGATCGTCGCGCTGCAGGCCGCCACACAGCTCCGCCGGGTGGGGGCGACCATCTACGTGGCGGATCTGGTCGGCGTGTCGCTCACGCGCGAGCTGGGGCCCCTGATGACGGCCATCATCCTCGCCGGCCGGAGCGGCTCGGCCATCGCCGCCGAGCTGGGATCGATGAAGGTGGCGGAGGAGGTGGACGCCCTGACCGCCATGGGACTGGATCCCGTGGAGTTTCTGGCGCTTCCCCGCGTCCTGGCGATGATGATCATGCTGCCGTGTCTCACGGTGCTGGCGGACGTCGTCGGCATGGCGGGAGGCGTAGCGGTGGCCTGGATCAGCCTGGGGATCCCGGCGGCGAACTATATCCAGCAGACCCTCAACGCCCTCATGGTCAGGGATCTGGTGAGCGGCCTGATCAAGAGCTGGGTCTTCGCCGGCATCATCGCCGGGGTGGGCTGTTACAGGGGGTCGGCCGGCGGACGACGGCCTCGGTGGTGGTCTCGATCTTTCTCATCATCGCGGCCGACCTGCTGTTCACGCTGATCTTTTACGCGCTGGAGTGAGCCGTGGGGGCGGGGAACCGGATCATGCCATCGACGATGGACGCGGTGATCGAGGTGCAGGAGCTGGTGACGCAGTACGGCACGCGCCGGGTCCTGGACGGGGTGAGCCTCCGTGTTCCCACGGGGCAGATCACGGTGATCCTGGGGGGGAGCGGCTGCGGCAAGAGCACCCTGCTGCGCCATCTCATCGGCCTGCAGCGGCCGAACTCGGGCCGGATCTTGGTGAAAGGCCGGGATATCACGCCGCTGGATGGCGAGCAACTGGTCGAGCTCCGGAAGCACATGGGTATCCTCTTCCAGAGCGGGGCCTTGTTCAACTCCATGACGGTCGGTGAGAACGTCGCGCTGCCCTTGCGGGAGCACACACGGCTGGAAGACTCCACGATCCAGATCATGACCCGGATCAAGCTCCAACTGGTGGGCCTGTCCGGATTCGAGGATTTCATGCCGGCGCAGCTCTCGGGGGGGATGAAGAAGCGGGCGGGCCTGGCCCGGGCCATCGCCATGGACCCGGAGATCCTTTTCTTCGACGAGCCGTCGGCCGGCCTGGACCCGACCACCGCGGCCGCCCTGGACGAGCTGATCCTCAAGCTCAAGCAGACGTTCCGGATGACGATCGTGGTGGTGACGCACGAGCTCCCCAGTCTCTGTCGTATCGCGGATCACGTGATCATGCTGATGGGGGGCAAAGTCTTGGTCGAGGGGAGTCTGGACGACCTCCGAGCCGCGAGCGACCCACGGGTGCAGGACTTCTTGGCGCGACGGCCCGCCCCGGAGTCAGGGGACGCCGAGGCGTACCTGCAGTCCCTGGTCGGCGTCTAGCCTAGGAGACCCATGCGGACACGGGATGAAATCAAGGCCGGCATCGTCATCATCATCGCCCTGTTGACCCTGACGGCGCTCGTCCTCGGGGTGAGCGGGGTGAGCTTCTGGGAGCGCCACGACCAGTACACCGTCCGTCTGCGCTCGGTGGCGGGTCTGGACCAGGGGGCCCCGGTGCGGCTGGGCGGGCTGAAGATCGGGCGCGTGCTTCGGCTACGCATCCCGCCCGAAGACGTCACACAGGTCGAGATCGCGCTGGGGGTCCGGCAGGGATTCCCCCACGCTGGGGCTCCTGGGGGATACCTACCTGCAGCTCACCACCGAGACGAACACCCCGGACCGCATCCCGCCCGGCGGTCAGATCCCCGCCCGGGAAGCCGCCAGCATCGCGGAGGTCCTGCAGCGGCTGCAGGGAATTGCGAAGACGACCGACGTCCTACTGGCAGAGGCGCAGGAGGTTCTCCACAAGGAGCTGCCTGACCTGATGCAGCGGGCCGGTGGTGTGGCCGATGCCACCCGGACGGTCGTGGCGCATGCGGACGCCTTCGTGGCCCCGGCGAACCGCGAGCGGGTGGAGAAGATTCTGGCCACGCTGGATCAGGTGACGCGCGAGGGCGGTGACGCCGTCCGCCAGGCCCTGGGGCATGTCGGTGCGGCCACGCGGCGGCTGGATGCGACGGTGGGAACGGTGCAGGATGTGGTGGCCGAGAATCGGGCGGACCTGCGCGAGTCGGTCCGGATCCTGCGTACCGACCTGGAGCACGTCGGCGGTCTCTTTGCCGAGGTCGAGCACACCCTGGAGCGCAGCGGACAGTCTCCCGCGTGGATCAAGTCGTGATCGACAACCGGGAGGGGCTGGAGGAGATGCTGGCCGACCTCCGTCGCAGCACCCAGAATCTTCGAGAGCTCACGCAGTCGGTGAAGGAGCGTCCCTGGACCCTGCTCCGTCCCGCGCCTGTGCCGGAGAAGCCCGGCCTGGAATCCTCCACAGTGAAGGAGCCGCGCCGATGACTCGGAATCTCTCTACGCCCCGGCGGCGATGGGTGGTCTCACGCATCCTGCGCCCGGCGTGGCCGTTGGTCGGCCTTGCGAGCGGGATGCTGCTCCTCGCCTCCTGCGCCACGGCTCCGGAGGTACGCTATTTTCGCGTGGACCCGGCGCTGCCCGCGCCGGCCGCCGAGGCGCCCCTCCCGGTGACGCTGGGGGTCGCCCGCGTGGCCGCTCCCGAGCCGTACCGCCAGGAACGGATCATCTACCGCACCTCGCCCTACGAGGTGCAGTTTTACGGCGCCGACCGCTGGGAATCCTCCCCGGCGGACATGGTGGGCCACGCCCTGCTGGATCGGCTGCGGAGGAGCGGCCTCTTCCGGCGCGTGGTGCCCTGGCGATACGGAGAAGCAGACGATCGGCTGGAAGTGCGGCTGCGCCGCTTCGAAGAGGTGGACGAGGCCGACGCCTGGTACGGGGTGGTGGAACTCGAGTACGAGGTGGTGGACGGGGACGGAAAAGGCCTCCTCCGCGCGGTGAGCGACCAGCGCGTGCGTGCGGAGTCGCGCACCGTGGACGGGGTCGTCCGGGCGCTGAGTCAAGGGCTCGCCGTCAGCCTCGACGAGGTGACGGCGAAGACAGCGGAGGCGATCAGAAAGGCACAGCGGTAAGCGCCGGGCCGGGATCCGATCCGGTCCTGTCTTGCCGGTCAATTTCACGGAGGGTCTTCATCATGCGGCAGGTGATTATTCTGGGATCCGGGCCGGCCGGGCTCACAGCCGGTGTCTATGCGGCGCGCGCACACCTTTCGCCCCTCATCGTGGACGGGCACGAGCCGGGTGGGCAGCTTACGCTCACCACCACGGTGGAGAACTTCCCCGGCTTCCCCCAGGGGCTGCTGGGGCCCGATCTCATCCAGGCGATGCGGCAGCAGGCCGAGCGGTTTGGCGCACAGTTCCGCCCGGGCACCACCGCGGCCGTGGACCTGAGCCGGCGGCCGTTTCGTATCACTATCGACGGGAGCGTGGAGGAGTGCCAGGCGCTGATCGTTGCCACCGGCGCCTCGGCCAAGATGCTGGGACTTCCGTCGGAGCGGCAACTAGTGGGGCACGGCGTCTCCACCTGCGCCACGTGCGACGGCTTCTTCTTCCAGGAGCAAGCGGTGATGTTGGTGGGTGGGGGCGACTCCGCCTTGGAAGAAGCCTTGTTCCTCACGAAGTTCGCGAAAAAAGTAACGGTTGTTCATCGGCGGGACAAGCTGCGGGCCTCTAAGATTATGCAGGAGAAGGCGTTCGCCAATCCGAAGATCGACTTCCTCTGGGACTCGATCCCAGAAGAGATTCTGGATGTCAGCCAGCAGAAGGTGACGGCGGT
>JAPLLC010000217.1:0-7975 GCA_026387775.1 Candidatus Methylomirabilota bacterium
ATGGTCGCCCGCAGTGCAGACCGACTGCAGGAAACCGTTGCGCTGGCCCGGGCCAAGGGAGGGGATGTGATAGCCTTCCCAGGAGACGTGGCCGACAATGAACTGGCGAGGCGAGTAGTGCGAGACATGGTCGAACGATTCGGACGGATCGACATCCTTGTCAACAACGCCGGCACGAACACCTATCACCGGAACCTGGCCGACACCTCGGTCGAGGGTTGGCACCGGGTGCTGAACACCAACATCACCGGCGCTTTTCTCTTTACCCGCCACGTGCTGCCTCACATGCGGGAGGCAGGACGAGGGCAGATCATCAACATCTCGTCCGGTGCGGGCTTCCAGCCCGGCGCTCCCGGCGGCGTGGCCTACTGCGCCTCCAAGCACGCCATCCACTCCCTCAACGGCTCGATCAATCTGGAGGAGCGGCGCAACGGCATCAAAGCCTGCGTCATCGCGCCGGGAGAGACGGACACCCCCAATCTGGCCCTGCGGCCGCGCCCGCCCGCCAAAGAGGACTTGGCGGCGATGCTGCGGCCCGAGGACATCGGCAAGGCTGTGGTCTATGTCGCCAGCCAGCCGGAGCATGTCTCCGTGGATATGCTGGTGATCACTCCTACCGTGTGCCGGAACTACAACCTCGACTACGAGCGCTACGTGGCCGAGGGGCACACCAGTATTCCGCTCGATTGAGGCATACGTCGAGCACCCAGCCGTCCGCATCGGCGCCCGACGGTGGGAGTACCGGGCTGACCAGGCACCGGGGAGATTCGATTTCAAGTCTCCCCGAGACAGTCAGACGAGTAGCCCTCCTTCGGAGCGCTGGCGGCCGGTAGCCGCGCGAACGGCCCTTTCAGAGGTGTTGGCATAGCAGTAACGGCACAAGTGCGGGCAGGTGTCGTAGGCGCCGATGTCCTTGCTGACGATGCAGCCGCATTCTTTCCGCTGACCCTTGTCCTTGAGGCTGTGCCGCAGTTCCGCGGGGCCAAGGAAGCGTATCAACTCCCCGTCGTGCGGGAAGAGGCGGGCCAAGAGCTCGTCATCAATGCACTTGTTTTGACCGATGCCGAGATCGGAGAGGTCTATCGCTTCGGCGCAGGTCGCGATCGCGAGCCCCCAGGGCTTGGCCACCGCGACAAGCTGCTCGGCAAATGCTCGCATCTCGTCCGGCGAAAGCTCCCGGCAGCCCTTGCCGAAGGCCCGCAGCCTATTCCGCACCTTCGCGTACCGCTCGATCTCCGCAAACGCCACAACCAGCTTCTCCGTGTCCGGATGAAGCTGCTCTCCGACCCGCACGACTCTGTCCGCCGCCCCTTCGACCGTCAGCCCCTCAGCCAGCAGCAGCGGGTCATACCGCCACACGACCTTCTGCTTCCCGATGGCCTGCGACAGCTCGTGGAACGCCTCGATCCGCTCCCGCAACGGCGGCACGCCCGGCTCCAGCCCTTCCGCATCGTAGTCGTTGAGCGTGAACTGGAAGTAGTAGCCGATCCCCCGCCGATCCAGCTCGGCCAGATGCGGCAGCATCGGCCGCGGGTTCTTGGTCCAGAACACGACCGCGCGCGTCCTGGCGAACGACACGTACTGCGGCGTCCCGCTGAAGGGATTCACCCATCGCACGTATCCGGCCCGCAGGCGCTCCACAAACCACTCCGCGTAGAACGCAGGAATATCCGTCCGTCGGCTCGCCGACACGACCACCGGCGCCACCGCTTCGACGGTGTCATCCTGCTCCGTACTGATGATGACCTTGTCCCGCCCCTTGAAGCCCATGAGTCTCTCGACCCTTCGAAATGACGGATACTAGGGGGAGAATCGAAGGCCGGTCAAATGAAAACTCCCGTCGGAGGTCGCCCTCCGGCGGAAGTTTTCGTTTCCTGGGGCAGCCCGCCCGCCGGCCGCCTACTAGTCGGCCTTCATCACCGGGATCCGCATCCCGTAGAACGACCGCCACACGAAGACCGTCGAGGCCAGGAAGAAGAGTACGGCGAAGACGTGACTCGTGAAGGTCGGAAGCTCGATCGCCAGCTCGACGGCCAGGAGCCCGAAGAGCGTGGTGAATTTGATGATGGGGTTCATGGCCACCGAGGAGGTGTCCTTGAAGGGGTCGCCCACGGTGTCGCCGATGACCGTGGCCGCGTGGAGCTCGGTGCCCTTCATGTTGAGCTCGGTCTCCACGACCTTCTTGGCGTTGTCCCAGGCGCCGCCGGCGTTGGCCATGAAGATCGCCTGGTAGAGGCCGAAGATCGCGATCGAGATCAGGTACCCGATGAAGAAGTAGTGGTTCACACAGGCGAAGGCCAGCGTCGAGAAGAAGACGCCCAGGAAGATGTTGAACATCCCCTTCTGCGCGTACTGGGTGCAGATGGCGACGACCTTCTTGCTGTCCTCGACCGAGGCCTTCTCGCCGCCCCCTTCCAGCTTGATGTTGCGCTTGATGAACTCCACGGCCCGGTAGGCGCCGGTGGAGACCGCCTGGATGGAGGCTCCGGAGAACCAGTAGATCACCGAGCCGCCGGTGATCAGCCCTAGCAGGAAGAGCGGGTTCAGAATCGAAAGGCCCCTGGCGACGTCCGCCGCCCCGAACATCTTCTCGAGCATCTGGATGATCGAGAAGATCAGGGTCGTGGCGCCGACCACCGCGGTCCCGATGAGCACCGGCTTGGCCGTGGCCTTGAAGGTGTTGCCCGCGCCGTCGTTCTCTTCCAGATACATCTTGCCGTTCTCGAAGTCCGGCGTGAACCCGAACTCTTTCTTGATCTCCTTCGAGATGTTCGGCAGGGTCTCGATGGTGGACAGCTCGTACACGGACTGGGCATTGTCGGTGACCGGCCCGTAGGAGTCCACGGCGATCGTCACCGGCCCCATGCCCAGGAAGCCGAAGGCCACCAAGCCGAAGGCGAAGATCGCGGGAGCGGCCATGAGATCGGCCAATCCGAATCGGCTCACCCAGAAGGCGCCCGTCATCAGGGAGATGATCGCGATCCCCATCCAGTAGGCGCTGAAGTTGCCGGCCACCAGGCCGCTCAGGATGTTGAGGGAGGCGCCGCCCTCCCGGGAAGCCGAGAGGATCTCGCGCACGTGGCCCGAGTTGGTCGAGGTGAAGATCTTGACGAACTCGGGGATCACGGCGCCGGCGAGGGTGCCGCAGGTGATGATGGTGGAGAGCTTCCACCAGATCGTCCCGTCGCCCACGCCGGGGATCAGCATGGCCGACAGGATGTAGGTCATGACGATGGAGACGATCGAGGTCAACCACACCAGCGTGGTCAGGGGGATCTCGAAGTTGAACTTGGAGCTGGCGCCGTACTTGGCCTTGGCCCAGGCCCCATTGATGTAGTACGACAGGGCGCTCGTGATGATCATGCCGACGCGCATCACGAAGATCCAGACCAGGAGCTGGATCTGGACGGTCGGGTTCTTCACCGCCAGCAGGATGAAGGTGATCAGAGCCACGCCCGTGACGCCGTAGGTCTCGAAGCCGTCGGCGGTGGGGCCGACCGAGTCGCCGGCATTGTCGCCCGTGCAGTCGGCGATGACGCCGGGGTTGCGCGCGTCGTCTTCCTTGATCTTGAAAACGATCTTCATCAGGTCGGAGCCGATGTCGGCGATCTTGGTGAAGATCCCGCCGGCGATTCTGAGTGCCGCGGCGCCCAGCGACTCGCCGATGGCGAAGCCGATGAAGCAGGGGCCGGCCGACTCGCCCGGGATGAAGAGCAGGATGAAGAGCATCAGCACCAGCTCGACGCTGATCAAGAGCATGCCGATGCTCATGCCGGACTTCAGCGGGATCTCCATGGTCGGGTAGGGCTTCCCAGCCAGGCTCGCGAACGCCGTGCGCGAGTTGGCCAGCGTGTTGATCCGGATCCCGAACCAGGCCACGCCGTAGCTCCCCAGGATCCCGACGATGCTGAAGAGCACGATCAGGAACACCCGGTCCGCCGAGAAGTGCAGCAGAAAGCCGAAATAGAACACCATGATGACCGCGATGAACACCCAGAGGATGGCAATGAACTTGCCCTGGGTGATCAGATAGGTCTTGCAGGTCTCGTAGATGATCTCCGAGATCTCGAGCATCGCCCGGTGGACCGGGAGCTTCCGAATCTGCATGTATTGGACGAGCCCGAAGGCCATCCCGCCGATGCAGATGATGAGCCCGAACAGGAGCAGGTTGTGCCCGGACATCCCGACGAAGTTGACGGAGCCCAGATCCGGGATCGTCAGATCCGCCTCGCTCGCCCCCGCCGCGGTGGCGAACAGAGACGCCGCCAGCGCCACGAGCCCCGCGAAGAGCCTCGGCGCGGCCGCCGGCGCTCGGCGAACCGACTGGCCAGTTGTTGGAAGCGCAACACAAGCTTCGCTCACGTCCTTACCCTCCTTCAACGATTCCCGTGGGAAAGTGAAAACGAACGACAAGACCCAGGCACACCCCTCCGCCCGGCCTCTAGCACAGTGGGATAAAGCAAGCCGGTCCCCGACTTGCGAGTGTGAAAAATTAGCAAGCCCCCCCTGACGTGTCAAGCCGAATATGCGAGACCGCAGGGGGATGGGCCGTATTTGTCTGGAGGGCCGAATGCTCTAGCTCCCCCTGCCGCGAGAGTCCCACCGCTGGTTCCGGTGGGTAGGCAAAGTTTGTACCGTATGAGATGGGTTCTGCGATGGCGTTAAGTTTCCCGCACGTGGGAGAGGGGAACCCCGCTCGTTCATGACAGAAACCGATCAGAGTGATGTGAAGCAGGTTTCCCTGGTCGCCGGGCCGGAGATGCAGGGCCTGTTTGGCCGGGGGGATGAGCACGCCCGACTCGTCGAGGACGGACTACGCGTCCGGTTCGTCGTCCGGGACGGCAAGCTCACCATCTCCGGGAGCGAGGCCTCGGTGGCGTTGGCCGAGCAGCTTGTCGGAGAGTTGGTCTCGCTGGTTCGGCAGGGACGGGAAGTGGGGGGCCAGGAGGTCCGGCTGGCGCTGCGCCACTTCAGCCAGAAGACGGAAGATACGTTCCGCGAGGTCCAGGCCGAACTCATCGACGTCTCGCCGAAGAAGCGGTCCGTCCGACCCAAGGGCGCCAGACAGGCCCAGTATATCCAGGCCGTGCGCGAGAATGATATCGTCATCGGGATCGGACCGGCCGGAACCGGCAAGACGTATCTGGCCATGGCCATGGCCGTCTCGGCGCTCCTCCACAAGCAGGTGTCCCGGATCATCCTCACCCGCCCCGCCGTCGAGGCGGGGGAGAAGCTGGGCTATCTTCCCGGCACCCTCACCGAGAAGATCAACCCGTACCTCCGGCCCCTCTACGACGCCCTCTATGACATGATGGAGGCGGAGCGGGCGGCAAGACTGATAGAGCAGGGCACCATCGAGATCGCCCCGCTGGCCTTCATGCGCGGCCGCACCCTGAACGAATCCTTCATCATCCTGGACGAGGCCCAGAACACAACCTCCGAGCAGATGAAGATGTTCCTGACCCGGTTGGGCTTCGGATCGCGGGCCGTGATCACCGGAGACATCACCCAGGTGGACCTGCCCACCGGCCGGGTCTCCGGTCTGATCGAGGTCCGCGGCGTTCTGAAGAACGTCCCGGGCATCCGGTTCATCCACTTCAGCGAGGAGGATGTCGTCCGGCACGAGCTGGTGCAACGGATCGTCCGCGCCTACGAGGCCTATCAAGGGCCCCCCGCAGAGCCGGGGGTGTAACGATACGCCAATGGACACCCTCTTCTCCGACAAGACCCTGCGTCGCGAGCCGGCGGACCGGCTGGTGCCGCCTCCCCCGAAGGGCTGGCGGCCGCTGGCCCCGGTTCGCCGCGCGGTCCTGCGCCTGGAGCAGCAGCGCTGGTTTCTGCCGGCGGCAATTACCCTCTTCCTGCTGTTCACGGTCGAGCTCTTGAGCTCCAGTGTCTCCCTGCCGCTCGGGGCGTGGTCCGTCCTCGGGATGTTTCTGCTGGTGGCCTTCCTGCTGGGGGTCCTTTACGAGTACGTGCACTTCTTGCAGCCGAGGGAGGTGGCGCGGGCGCGCAGTCTCGTGCTCCTCGGCACCATCCTCTTGACCGTCCTGATCCTCACGCGGCTGGGGCTGGTGGTGGCCGCTTCGCTCCACCAGACCTTCCCCCACATCCCCTTGTCGGCCATGCGGGCGGCTCTCCCGGTCGCCCTGGGCGGCGTCCTTCTCACGATCCTGTTCAACGCCCGCCTGGCCTTCGCCGGCTCGCTCAGCCTGACGATCTTGACCGGCCTGATGCTGGAGGCGCCGCTCGATTACTTCATCCTCTCGTTCGTCGGCAGCCTGGTCGGAATCTTCGTCCTGGCCCGCCGGCAGGATCGGACCGCCTTCTTCCGGGCCGGTTGCGCGATCGGACTGGCCAACGCTTACACCTTGTTGGCCTTCGCACTGCTGGAGGCGAACACCTCGTCGCTCGCGGTCGACATCGTCGGGGGGATCGTGAACGGACTCATGGTCGCCGTCCTCGCGACGGGGCTCCTCCCCCTCCTCGAGCAGCCGTTCGGTCGCACGACCGCCTTCACCCTCCTGGAGCTGTCCAACCTCAACGAGCCGCTGCTGAAGTATCTGATCCTGACCGCCCCGGGGACGTACCATCACAGCAGCATGGTGGGGACGCTGGCCGAGGCCGCCGCCGAGGCGATCGGCGCCAACGCCCTCCTCTGCCGGGTGGGGGCCTACTACCACGACATCGGCAAGACCCGGCACCCGAGCTACTTCATCGAAAACAACACCGAGGCGGCCGACCGTCACGAGAAGCTGGCCCCCAGCCTCAGCCGGGCCGTCGTCATGTCCCATGTAAAAGAAGGGGTCGAGATGGCCCGGGAGTACGGTCTGCCGGACGTCCTGGTGGACATGATCCCCCAGCACCACGGGACGCGGCTGGTGAGCTTCTTCTACCAGCGCGCCAAGGAGACGGCCGATCCCGAGTTGCAGGCGGTGAAGGAAGAGGATTACCGCTACCTCGGACCGAAGCCCCAGACGCGGGAGGCCGCCATCCTGATGCTGGCCGACGCGGCCGAGGCCGCCACCCGCATCCTCACCGACCCTACCCCGGCCCGGATCCGCGGGACGGTGCAGAAGATCATCAACGGGATCTTCGTGGACGGCCAGCTCGACGAGTGCGATCTGGCCTTGCGCGAACTCCACATCATCGCCAACAACTTCGTCCGGATTCTCACCGGGATCTTCCACCACCGGATCGAGTATCCGGGGGCCGAGCTGGAACAGGGCGCAAAGAAGCGGAGCGAGAATGGCGATCAGTCTCCGAAACCGGCAGCGGAAGGTCCCCATCGAGACGGGATGGCTAAGAAGGGTGGGGCGAAAGACGCTCAGCGCGCTGGGATGCCCGACGGCGGACTGTAGCGTGGTGCTGCTGGATGACGCCGGGATCGCCGCCCTGAATCGCGCGTACCGCGGGGCTCGCGGCCCCACCGACGTCCTCGCCTTCCCCATGGCCGAGGGACCCTTCAAGCGGCTCTCGCCGCAGTGTCTCGGCGACGTGGCGATCTCGGTGGAAACTGCCGCCCGGCAGGTGCGCCACGGAGACCTCAATCCCGAGCTGGCCCTGCTCCTGGTGCACGGGATCCTCCACCTCGTGGGGTACGATCACGGGACGGCCCGCGGCCGGCAGCGCATGTGGAAGAAGCAGGCGGCCCTCCTCTCGGCCTGCGGCATCCAGCTCCCGGACGGCTGGGCGGAGCCCCCGTCCAGATGAGCGCGTTGTGGACGGCCATCCGCTTGGGCTGCCTCGGCTTCGCCCTGCTCCTGTTCCTGCCGGCCCAAGGGATCGCCGAGGATTCGCCGCTCGCACTCCATCTTGCGCCGGCGCAGGTGAAGCAGGGTGGGGTGGCGGCCCTCGAGCTGGTCGGTGCGGCTCCGGGAGATCGTTTGCGCGTCCGGGTGGGCGACCGCGAGATTTTACTGGGCGCGTCGGCCCCCGGCGCCACGCCGCTGCTGTTGATCGGTGTGGATCTGGA
>JAPLLC010000217.1:8056-14208 GCA_026387775.1 Candidatus Methylomirabilota bacterium
CGGGCCGGCCCGTGCGGGCGACGGCTCGACGGCGCGTGCGGGATGCCGCGTATCCCGTCCAGCACCTGCCGGTGCCCCGGACATTCACCGAGCTGGACCCGGCCACGCTGGAGCGGGTCGGCCGCGAGAAGGCGACCCTGGACCGGCTGTGGGAGATCTGGACCCCCGAGCGGTTCTGGCGCGCTCCGTTTCGTCCGCCGCTCGACGGCGCAGCCCTTCCGACCGGCTTCGGCCTCCGGCGCGTCATCAATGGCGAGCCGCGCGCACCGCACACCGGGGCCGACTTCGCGGCGTCGGCGGGCGCCCGGATCCTCGCCGCCAACGCCGGCACGGTGGCGCTCCTGGAGGAGCACTTCTTCGCGGGCAAGTCGCTCGTCCTGGATCACGGCCAGGGGCTCTACACGATGTACTTCCACCTGGAGGGATTCCTGGTCGGCCCCGGCCAGCGGGTCGGGCGGGGCGAGGCGATCGCCCGCGTCGGGAGCACCGGCCGCGTCACCGGGCCGCACCTGCACTGGGGCGCCAGGCTGAACCGGGCGCGGATCAATCCGGAGGAGTTGCTTCGCCTTAATGACCAATGACCAAATCTCAATGACCAATCCGAGGTCCGACCATTGGTCATTTGCCATTGGTCATTGCCGCCAAGAATGAGCCGATAAATGTCCAAAACATCGCCTGAAGATGCCGGGAATTTCAAAGCGGGCTACGTGGCCATCATCGGGCGGCCCAACGTGGGCAAGTCCACCCTGATGAACCGCATGGTGGGGCAGGACCTCTGTATCGTTTCCCCGCGCCCACAGACCACCTGGCATCGGATCCTCGGGATCAAGAATCTCCCGGCGGCCCAGATTCTCTTCGTCGACACTCCGGGCATCCACAGGTCGGACGCCCTCTTCAACCGGAACCTGGTCCACGCGGCGGAGCGGGCCATGGCCGACGCCGACGCGATCCTCTGGCTGATCGACGCCACCGAGACCGACCACCCGGACGACCAGCTCATCCTGCAAAAGCTTCAGCAGGAACAGCCGAAAGCGCCCGTCTTCCTGGCCGTGAACAAGGTGGACCTGCTTGCCAAGCCCCTCCTCTTGCCGCTGATCGCCCACTGGCAGACGGCGTACGGCTTCGCCGAGATCGTTCCCATCTCGGCGGCCAAGGGGGTCAACCTGGACCGTCTGGAGGCCCTCCTGGTGGCCTCCCTGCCGACCGGACACGCGTTTTATCCGCCGGAAGACCTCACCGACCGCTCCGAGCGGTTCTTCATCGCCGAGATCCTGCGGGGACGGGCCTTCGCCATCCTCCACCAGGAGCTCCCCTACGCCGTGGCGGTGGAGGTCGAAGCCGTCCGGGCACGGGAGGGGCAGGACCTCACCGACGTCGAGGCGACGCTCTGCGTGGAAAAGGAATCCCAGAAGGGGATCGTCATCGGACGCGGCGGACAGATGCTGAAGCGCATCGGGGCCTCCGCCCGCCCCGCCATCGAGGAGTTACTGGGCACCCGGGTCTTTCTGAAACTCAACGTGCAGGTCGAGGAGGCCTGGCGGAAGGACCCAAAGAGTCTCAAACGATTCGGCTACCGGGAAACCTAGAGGGGATTGCGAATTGCGAATTGCGAATTGCGAATTCCAGATCCGAAATAGCGCATTTCGATATTCGAGATCCGTTTAGCGTGCCATTACACAGTACCGAGGCCATCGTCATCGGCGGCCACGATCTGGCCGAGGCGGACCGGATCGTGGTCTTCTATACCAAGACCCTGGGGAAGGTCCGCGCCGTGGCGGAGGGGATGCGGCGGATCCGGACCAGGTTCGGGGGAAGCCTCCAGCTCTTCACGGAGGGGCAACTCGTCTACTTCGAGCGACCCAACAAGACCCTCCACAAGGTGAACGAGTTCGCGGTCGTCCGCTCGCACCAGCTCCTCCGCGAGGACCTCGACCGGATCGCCCTGGCCTCCTCAGCCGTCGAGGCGGTCTCCCTGGGGGCCGAGGAGGGGGAGCCTTCGCCCGATCTGTATCGCCTGCTGGCCGAGGGCCTGGATCTCCTGGAGAGTGCGGTGCGGCCCGCCACGGTGCTCCAGGGGTTTCTGCTGCACACCCTCCGCCTCCTCGGCTACATGCCGGAGTTCTCGGCGTGCGTGCGCTGCCGGGGGCCGGTACCCCCGAAGGCCGCGGTCTCCCTCAGCCCGATGCACGGGGGGTTGATCTGCGGCAAGTGTCGGCCCGGCACCCCCGACGCCTTCTCCAGTTCCCCGGAAGCCCTGGGCTTCCTCCGGGGGGCGAGTGGCTCGGCGCTCCGCGTGATGGACCGGATCGCCCTCGCCCCGCCCACGGTCCGGGAGGTCAGCCTCGCCCTGCACGCCTTTCTCCGTCAGGTGCTGGGCCGCCCCCTGCGGTCGGCGGACTTCCTGGACAGGCTCTAGCAGGCTGCTGAAAAAGACCCATCTGCGGCGTTGGCGCGCTCGCGCGGCGCTGCGACGTACGCGTAAGTACGCCTCGCGCCGCACGCCGCCTGGCATCTGGGCCTTTTTGAGCAGCCTGGGCGAAAACGGGTTTTCCAACACCCTGCTAACTCTCGATCAATGCGGCCCTTTGGCAGCCGGTGCCGGAAACCGGCCCTGGCCTTATTCCCTTGACACTCGACGCCGAAGTTTGTTAGTTTTCGTGTTCGCGTTTGCCTGAGTACGTTCTTACGGAAGGTTGGGAGGTTGCTGATGACCTTTCAGGAGTTGGTTCTCGCCCTGGAAAGCTACTGGGCGAAATATGGCTGCGCCATCTTGCAACCGTATGATGTCGAGCTCGGCGCCGGGACGATGAACCCGGCGACTTTTCTCCGAGTGCTGGGACCGGAGCCCTGGAACGTCGCCTATGTCGAGCCCTCCCGCCGCCCCGCCGACGGCCGCTACGGTGAGAACCCAAACCGTCTTCAACACTACTATCAGTACCAGGTGATCCTGAAGCCCTCGCCGGCCAACATCCAGGAAGTCTACCTAAAGAGCCTGCAGAGCTTCGGCGTGGATCCCATGCGACACGACATCCGCTTCGTGGAGGACGACTGGGAGGCGCCGACGCTGGGGGCCTGGGGCCTCGGCTGGGAGGTCTGGCTGGACGGCTTGGAGATCACCCAGTTCACCTACTTCCAGCAGGCCGGCGGGATCGAGGTGCGGCCCGTGGCGGGCGAGATCACCTACGGCATCGAGCGCATCGCCATGTTCCTGCAGGGCGTGGACAACGTCTACGATCTCCAGTGGAACGACACCCTCACCTATGGCGACGTGCACCACAAGAGCGAGGTGGAATGGTCGGTCCACAACTTCGAGGCGGCGGACGTCCCCCTCCACCTTCGCCTGTTCGACGAGTACCAGCGCGAGTCGCTCCGGCTGATCGAGCAGGGCCTGGTGCTGCCCGCGTACGACTTCTGTTTGAAGTGCTCTCACACCTTCAACATCCTGGATGCCCGGGGGGCGATCAGCGTGACCGAGCGCACCCACTTCATCGGTCGGGTGCGCGCCCTGGCCCGACGTGTGGCTGAAGCCTACCTGAAGCAGCGCGAGGAGATGGGCTACCCGCTCCTGCGGGGTCAGTCCTAGCAGGATCGCAGCCGGGGCCGCACGGCATCCGGCGGTCGCGAGCCGTCCTCAACCAATCGCAGTGGCGGTGGAGGTGCCCCGGGGAGCCCCGAGAGCACGCCATAGGCCCACCGCCCGCGGCGACGACAGCGCCAAAGGACACTATGGGTAAGGA
Organism: Candidatus Methylomirabilota bacterium; assembly: GCA_026387775.1. GTDB lineage: Bacteria > Methylomirabilota > Methylomirabilia > Methylomirabilales > 2-02-FULL-66-22 > 2-02-FULL-66-22. The sequence goes on from JAPLLC010000217.1 coordinate 11,794, forward strand.
ACTGCTGTTCGAGATCGGCACGGAGGAGATCCCCTCCGGATACCTCCCTCCCGCGCTGGAGGATCTGAGGACGGTGGCGAGCCGCCTCCTCGCGGAGCAGCGGCTGACCTTTGCCGAGTTGCGAACCCTGGGCACGCCCCGGCGGCTGACCCTCTTCGTGGATGGCCTGATCGAGCGCCAGGCCGACCAGCGGCGCGAGGTAGTCGGTCCGCCCAAGGCCGTGGCGTTCGACGCGGAGGGCAAGCCCACCAAGGCGGCCGAGGGGTTCGCCCGGGCACAGGGCGTGCCGGTCGATTCGCTGCAGGTCCGGGCGCTGGATCGGGGCGAGTACCTCGTGGCCATCCAGGAGGAGAAGGGGGCCCGCACCCGGGAGATCCTGGTCACGCTGCTGCCCAAGCTCATCACCGCCCTCTCCTTCCCCAAGTTCATGCGCTGGGGTGAGGGAACCTTCCGTTTCGTCCGGCCCATCCGCTGGCTGCTGGCAGTCTATGACGGGCGGGTGGCGCCCTTCGAGGTGGACGGCCTCAAGACCGGCATGAAGACGTACGGACATCGCTTCCTGGCCCCGCGGGGGGTACGGATCCGCAGCTTCCAGGAGTATCTCGACACCTTGGAGGAGCGCTTCGTGATCGTGGACCCCGTCCGGCGGCGCGAGCTTGTGCGGACGCTGGCGGCCGAGGCCGCTGCAGCCGTGGACGGCCAGCCGGTCTTGGACGGGGCGCTGGTGGAGACGGTGGCGGACTTGGTCGAGTTTCCCACGGCCGTCTGCGGGGCCTTCAAGCCGGAGTACCTGGAGCTGCCGCGCGAGGTCATCGTGACCCCGATGCAGAAGCACCAGCGCTATTTCCCGGTGGTGGATGCCGCCGGAGGCCTGCTCCCGTATTTTGTGGCCATCACCAACATGCGGGCCAAGGACATGCAGCTCATCCGCGAGGGGAACGAGCGCGTCCTGCGCGCCCGGTTGAACGACGCGGAGTTCTTCTTCCGCGAGGACCGCAAGCGGCCGCTCCCCGATCGCCTCCCCGATCTCCGCCAGATCATCTTCCAGGAGAAGCTGGGGTCGGTCGCCGTCAAGGTGGAGCGGATCCAGCGGCTGGCGGCCTGGATCGCGGAGCGGGTGGATCCCGCGACGCGGGCGACGGCAGCACGGGCGGCCCTCCTCTGCAAGGCGGACCTCACGACCAACATGGTCAAGGAGTTCCCGAACCTGCAGGGGGTCATGGGCCGCGAGTACGCGCGGCTTTCCGGCGAGGCGCCGGAGGTCTGCCAGGCGATCGAGGAGCACTATCTTCCCCGCTTCACCGGCGACCGGCTGCCCGCGTCCGCGGCGGGAGCCGCCGTGGCCTTGGCGGATCGCCTCGACTCCATCGTGGGCTGCTTCGGCGTCGGGCTCGTGCCCACCGGATCCGAGGATCCGTACGCGTTGCGTCGGGCGGCCCTGGGTGTGGTGCAGACGATCCTCCAGCGGGGATTCCGCCTGCCGCTGGACGAGGTCGTGGCCGCCGCCCAGGCGGGGTATGGCACCGGAACGGCGGCGGAAGCCGAGACGGTCCGGCGGGACGTGCTGGAGTTCCTGCGCGGCCGGACCCAGGCCATCCTGCTGGAGCGGGGGTTGTCCGCGGACGTGGTGGAGTCGGTGCTCTCCGCCGGGTCGAGCGACGTCGCCGACGCCGCCCGACGGGCCGAGGCGCTGGCGGTCCTGCGGCGCGAGGCGGATTTCGGCGAGCTGGCCACGGCCTTCCGCCGGGTGGTGGGGATCATCCCGCGCGGATTCCAGCGGGCGGTGGAGACAAGCCGCATGGTGGAGGGAGCCGAGCGCGCGCTTTACGCCCAAGCAGCGGAGCTGAAGACGGATGTGGACCGGCTGGTCGCGGCCCAAGACTATCTGGGCGCGCTCCGGCGCATCGCGGCTCTCAGACCGGTGGTGGATATGTTTTTCGAGGAGGTGCTTGTGATTGGACCGGATGAGGGGCTGACCCAGAATCGTTTCGCGCTCCTCAAGATGGTCGGGGACCTGTTCGCGCGAATCGCGGACTTCACGAAGATTAACGGCTAGAGGGACATCGGAGGATTCCATGGCGACAGCAAAGAAGTGGGTGTATTTCTTCGGGAACAAGAAGGCAGAGGGGCGGGCGGAGCAGAAGAACCTCCTGGGTGGGAAGGGTGCCAACCTGCACGAGATGACCCGCATGGGCATCCCGGTGCCGGGCGGCTTCACCATCACCACGGAGGCCTGCATCTACTACACCAGCAACAAGAAGCAGTATCCGCAGGGAATGTGGAAGCAGGCCGAGGAGGCCCTGAAGAAGCTGGAGAAGGCCATGGGGGCCACCTTCGGGGACCCGCACAACCCGCTCCTGGTCTCCGTGCGCTCGGGCGCCCGGGTCTCCATGCCCGGCATGATGGACACGGTCC
>JAPLLC010000034.1:0-21651 GCA_026387775.1 Candidatus Methylomirabilota bacterium
CCGCTCGACCAGGTCGTGGACACGCCGGTGGAGCTGGTCGCGCCCGTCCGGAAGATCTACGACAATTACGGCTTCCGAACCAAGATCCTCTCCTGCGGGCGCCTGCCGCGATTCTTCGGCGAGGTGGCGGCCGCGGGGACGGACATCTGCACCATGAAACTGGAGTTCATGCGCATGCTCTACGAGCACCCCTTCACCGACAAGCGCATGGACGGGTTCCTGAAGGACTGGGGCAAGGTCTTCGGTGACAAGACCTGGCCGGAAAAGTAAAGGAAAGGCTCAACGACCATGGTCAAGCAACTCATCATCTCCCCCGACGAGGTCCGGCAGAAGGAAACGATCGCCCTCGGCACCATCCCCGTCAACCAGTACAGCCGCAGCCTCGCCGACGAGCTGGCGGCGGGGACGCTGACGAAAGACGACGCCGTCCGGATCTACCGCGACATGTGTCTCATCCGCGAGTTCGAGACGATGCTGGACGAGATCAAGCGCCTGGGCAAGTACCGTGACGTCGCGTACGTCCATCAGGGGCCCGCGCACCTTTCCATCGGCCAGGAGGCCGCGGCCGTGGGCGAGGCCTTCCTCCTCGGCGTGGATGACCACATCTTCGGCAGCCACCGGAGCCACGGCGAGATCCTGGCCAAGGGCCTCTCGGCCATTCACCGTCTGGGCGAGCCCGATCTCCAGCGCATCATGGAGGGCTACCTCGGCGGCGACACCCTGCGGGTCGTGGAGCGCGAGCCGGCCGCGGGCATCAAGGACCTGGCCGTCAACTATCTGCTCTACGGCCTGCTGGCGGAGATCTTCGCGCGCGCCACCGGCTTCAACCGGGGCCTGGGCGGCTCCATGCACGCCTTCTTCCCACCCTTCGGGATCTTCCCCAACAACGCCATCGTCGGCGGCAGCGGGGACATCGCCGTCGGATCGGCCCTCTACAAGAAGACCCAGCGGCGGCCCGGGATCACCATCGCCAACATCGGCGACGCCTCGTCGGCCTGCGGCCCCGTCTGGGAAGGCATGCAGTTCGCGACCATGGGGCAGTACTGGACCTTGTGGGAGCCGGACTACCGGGGCGGCCTCCCGATCATCTTCGCCTTCATGAACAACTTCTACGGGATGGGCGGGCAGACGTCCGGCGAGACGATGGGTTTCCAGCGCTTGGCGACGATCGGCGCGGGCTTGAACCGCTGGAACTTCCACGCCGAGACCGTGGACGGGAACAACCCACTGGCGGTCCTCGACGCCATGCGACGCAAGCAGGCCGTGATCGCCAAGGGCGAAGGACCCGTCCTGCTGGACATCCTCACCTACCGCCAGAGCGGCCATTCGCCCAGCGACGCCAGCTCCTACCGGACCCGGGAAGAGATCGATGCCTGGAAGGCGGTGGACGCGATCCAGGAGTTCAAGCGACAGCTCCTGGCGTCCAACGCGGCCGCCGAGGCCGAGTTGGAGACCCTCGCGGCCGGCGTCGGCGAGAAGATCCGCACGGCCTGCCGGCTGGCCGCCGACCTGACCGTGTCGCCCCGTCTCACCGGTGACGGAGTCGCGCGGGTCATGTTCTCGGACGCGACCGAAGCGCCCGTGCCGGGCGTCCGCGCCGATGCCGTGCGAAAGCCGCTGGACCAGAACAGCCGCGTGCAGCAGATCGCCAAGAAGCGCCGGTCAGGCCTCGATCCTGCGACCGGCGAGCGGCTGAGCGAGTCCAAGGCGGTCTCGTTCCGCGACGCCATCTTCGAGGCGATCATCCAGCGCGCCTACCATGACGATCGGCTGACCATCTACGGGGAGGAGAACCGCGACTGGGACGGCGCCTTCGCGGTCTATCGCGGCTTGACGGAAAGCCTGCCGTACCACCGGCTGTTCAATGCGCCCATCTCCGAAGGGGCGATCGTCGGCACGGCCGTCGGGTGCGCCATGGAAGGCGGGCGCCCCCTGGTCGAGTTGATGTATTGCGATTTCTTGGGGCGGGCGGGCGACGAGGTTTTCAACCAGCTCTCGAAGTGGCAGGCCATGTCCGCGGGCGTCCTCCGGATGCCGGTGGTCTTGCGCGTCAGCGTCGGCAGCAAGTACGGCGCCCAGCATTCGCAGGACTGGAGCGCCCTGACGGCGCACATCCCGGGGCTCAAGGTGGTCTTCCCCTCTACCCCGTACGACGCCAAGGGTCTGATGGCCTCCGCCCTGGCGGGGACCGACCCGGTCGTCTTCTTCGAGAGTCAGCGGCTCTACGGTGTCACGGAATGGTTCCAGAAAGAGGTGCCGGCCGGCCAGTACACCGTCCCCATCGGCGTGCCGGAGGTGAAGCGGCCGGGGACGGATCTCACCATCCTCACCATCGGCTCGACCCTGTACCGGGCCGTCGAGGCAGCCGACCGACTGCAGAAGGACTTTGGCCTGTCGGCCGAGCTGATTGACGCGCGCAGCCTGGTCCCGTTCGACTACGCCCCCGTCCTCGACTCCGTGCGCAAGACGGGTCGCGTTCTGATCGCCTCCGACGCCTGCGAGCGGGGCAGCTACCCGCACACGCTGGCCTCCAACATCCAGGCGTTGGCCTTCGACGCCCTCAACGCCCCGGTCGTCACGGTGGGCGCCAAGAACTGGATCACCCCGGCCGCGGAGATGGAGGATCTGTTCTTCCCCCAGCCGAGCTGGATCCTGGATGCCATCCATACCCAGCTTCACCCCTTGCCCGGCTATCGCCCGAGCGGCGGCTGGTCGCTGGAGGCGCGGCTGCGGGATGAGCGGATGGGGCTGTGAGGGAATTGCAAATTTAGAATTGTAAATTTAGAATTGAAGGCATGGGCCGCCGGTCGTCTTGCAGCGAGGACCGGCGGCCTGTTTGCGGCCGGGCCGATGCGCATCGGTATTCGAGGGGGAGCGAGACCATGGCAGGACGACTGGAAGGAAAGGTGGCAATCGTCACGGGGGGCGCCTCGGGGATCGGCGAGGCCACCTGCCGCCTGTTCGTGCGGGAAGGCGTGCGCGGTCTCGTGCTCGCGGACCTGAACGAGACCGCGGGAAAGAGGATCGAGGGCGAGTTGCGGGCGGCGGGCAGTGACGTGCTGTTCGTGCATCTCGATGTCAGCCAAGAGGCGCAGTGGATCCAGACGATGAAGATGCTGGAGGCTCGCTGGGGCCGCCTGGATGTGCTGGTGAACAACGCCGGGCGGGGCGGAGTCCTCATCCGTCCCCCCGTGGAGCACACCACCGAGGAGGCGATGGACGTCTCGTTCGCGATCAACGCCAAGGGCCCCCTCTTCGGGATGAAGCATGCGATCCCGCTGATGCGGAAATCCGGCGGCGGCTCCATCGTCAACGTGATCTCTGTCTACACCATCATCGGCGACGTGCTTGCCACCGCCTACGCAGCGGGCAAGGGCGCAACGCGGGCTCTCACCAAGATGGCGGCGGTCCAGTACGCGCAGGAGAACATCCGGGTCAACGGCGTGTTCCCCGGCTTCGTCGAGACGGGGATGACCAGGGACCTCCACGCCCAGCCCGAGGCGCGCCAGCACCGCATCGACCTGACCCCGCTCGGCCGCCTGGCCATGCCCGAGGACATCGCCTACGGGATCGTCTACCTCGCGTCGGACGAGTCGAGCTACATGACCGGAAGCGAGCTGGTGATCGACGGCGGCATCTCGTCGCGCTAGCAGGATGCTGAAAGACCGCGTTCGCCCAGGCTGCTCAAAAAGGTCCAGATGCAAGGCGGCGAGCGAAGGGCCGAGAGAGGCGTACTAGAGGTACGCCGCAGCGAGTGCCCGAGTACGCCAACGCCGCAGATGGGCCTTTTTCAGCAGCCTGCAAGGGGGCCAACCATGGAGTACCGGTCGCTGGGACGCACAGGCGTGATGGTGTCGCCCCTCTGCCTGGGGGCGATGAACTTCGGCGGGCCGACCGACAAGCCGGATTCGTTCTCCATCATCGGGCGGGCGCTCGAGGCGGGCATCAATTTCATCGACACGGCCAACGTCTACAACGCCGGTGAGAGCGAGCGGATCGTCGGCGAAGCCTTGAAGCAGGACGGGCGCCGACACCGGGTGATCCTGGCGACCAAGGTGCACAGCAAGACGGGCGAGGGGCCCAACGACCAGGGCGGATCGCGCTATCACATCCTGCGGGCATGCGAGGACTCGCTCTGTCGCCTGCAAACCGACCACATCGACCTCTACCAGCTCCACCGGCCGCCGCTCGCCATCCCGCCGGATGAGACGCTCCGCGCCTTCGACGATCTGGTCCGGTCCGGCAAGGTGCTCTACATCGGCTGCTCCACCCATCCCGCCTGGATGGTGATGGAGGCCCTGGCGGTGAGCGACCGGTACGGCCTGACCCGCTACGTGAGCGAGCAGCCCCCCTACAACCTGCTCGACCGCCGCATCGAGAACGAGCTGGTTCCCCTCTGCGTGAAGCACGGGCTGGCGATTCTACCCTGGTCGCCCATGGCAGGCGGGATCCTGGCCGGGCGCTACCAGGCCGGCAGCGACCTGCCGGAGGGCTCCCGCGCGGCCCGCTGGGGGGACAAGTTCACGCACCGCCTGAATCGGACCACCGCCGAGGTGGCGGCCCAGGTCGCCGCGATGGCCCGCGACCGCGGCATGAGCGCGGCGCAGCTCGCCCTCCTCTGGGTCAAGGACCAGCCCGCCGTGACCTCCCCCATCATCGGCCCCCGCACCCTCGCGCATCTCGAAGAGGCGCTATCGGTCCTGGACCGGCGCCTCGCCGAGACCGACCGCCCGCTCTTCGACGCCCTGGTCCACCCCGGCAACGCCATTGCCGACTTCCACAGCACCAACGACTGGATGAAGGCACGCATCCGGGAGCCTCGCTCGTAGCGCCCCAGCCGACCTCCGAGAATTGGCCCAAGACCACAACGCCGGCCAGTGGATGTCCACTCGCCGGCGTTGTGGTCTTCACCAATAAGTCGAATAAGTGAGGGGCGTCCCTTCTCCTCACGAATACGTGGCGCTCAGCCGCGGGCCCCGTTCGGATAACCGTCCGCTGTCGGCCGAACGCTGCGCATCAGGCGCGGCGGGCGGGCGATCGTCACGACGCCCTGCACTCCCAACCCGCCCGCCGGCGCTTGCGTGCGGTTGTCAGGCCAGCCGGAGTTCTGCATGGAGGCCGGCTCTGACCGCCAATGTAAGAAGCATATCGAGGCTGAAATCCCGCCACACGCCCTTAGTCAGTTTCGACACGCGCGGCTGGGTAACACGAAGTCGCTTGGCCGCCTCAGCTTGTGTCCAGCCTTTTGCCTTCAGGCGCTCGGAAAGGCGAATCATCAGTTCGGCGCGAAGCGCCATCACTTGCGCCTCAGCTTCGTCGAAACCGAGATCCACAAACACGTTGCCGCTACCCGGCGTGATTCGCGTGTCGTTCCACCGGGGATCACTCTTCTTCATATCTCAAGCTCCAATCGTCTTGTAACGCCTTGCCGCAAGCTCAATATCCGCCTGAGCGATCCTCTGAGTCTTCTTCTGGAATGCGTGCAGCACATAGACCGTTGCCTCGAATTTGGCGAGGTAAATCACGCGCCATGCTCCGTGCAAATGAACTCGGACTTCATAGACACCGGCACCAACCACCGGCATGGGCCTGAAGTCCGCTGGCATGCCACCGAATTGCACCCGCATCAACTCGACGCCCAATGCGTGACGGACGTCAGGCGGAAACTCGCGAAGATCGTCCTGAGAACTACCCAGGAACATGATGCGCTTCAAGGTCAAGGTCACGGCAGGAGTATACAAGTACTTACATGGCGATGCAAGTACTTGTATGGACGGACCAACGATTTGGTGTGGGAGCGGGCCTTACGATCTGCACTTGAGCGGCCGCCGCCCGCCGCCGCCCAGCCATGACAAGCGAGTTGCGCGCCGGTCCGCTCCAACCGGGGCTAGGCTGCCGAATCGCGGGCGATCTCCCACCCCGGGAAGACCAAGACCGCCGGATGACACTTCAGGCCTCGCGCGAGAGTTTTGGCTCGCTCGACGCCAAGCCGGACGCGATCATTCTCGATGGCGGAGAGGGTTACCTGGGGGACGCCCGTCAGCCTGGCCAACTCATTCTGGCTGTACCCCTGCAACTCTCGAATGATGCGAACCGACTCCCCCACCGAGACGTCAATGCGCTTTCTCGCTGTACGAAAAGTCTTCATGTTAGACTCCCCGATAGTCATGCGGCGTGACGTGAATCACCTGGAATGCGTTGTTGACGAAGTGAACTCATTGCGCCTCCGCCCGCGCGACGGCTTTTGCGATCTCGCGGAGCATGACGTGGTGCAGGGTGCCCGGGGCGTCGAGCCGGGGTTGGCGCGGTATCGACGGCGCCCTCCGTGCGGGGTGGATTCTATCCGTCCCACCCTTATTCCACTTCGTCAACAACGCCCCGCGTTACACCGGATTCGTAGAGCACTTGCTTGCCGAAATGAACCTTACCCAATGAACGTGAGGCCCCTCGGTTCCATGGTCTTCAGGATCTTCCATCAGGCCAGTGTCAAGAAGCTCGAAACCGCGAAAGCTCTCGACCAGATCGTCTTCGGTGAAAAAGTGAACGGGACGGCCGGGCTTCGACTCGAACGTGTTCTGCTCGACCATGTTCCCTTTCCCGAACTGCGCTTCCTTTTCGGAGAAGACGACGAAGAAGGCAATCCCGTCATCCTCGAGAACCTCGAAGCATTTCCGCAAGAACAGGTTTCTGTCGTCCCGGCGAAAGAGGTGAAGAACATTGAAGCAATAGACCGCATCATACTTGCCGGCATCAAGCAGCATGTCCAGCACGGACCCAGGGTAGTATTTCACCGCCGTGTCTTTCCGCACCAGACTTAGCGCTTCCTCCGAGATCTCGATCCCGGTCACCTCATAGCCTAATTTCGCGAAGTACTCGGCATTGCGACCGTATCCCGCTCCCGGCACCAGGAGCCGCTTCACGCCGTGCTTCCGAAAGATCGCCTCCGCATGCACGGCGGTGCGACTCTGACAGTCTCCCCACACACGCCCTTCGTTTCGAAAGCGGCCGTTCCAGTACTCACGCATGGTCTCTCCCATCTTCCGCTGATCGGTATTTGCTTGAGTAATGCGGGACATAATGCGTTGTTGAGGGGGTGAACTTAATTCCCTCGGCATCGACAGTTCCGCCGGATGCACGAACAAACGGAATCAATAGCTCAGCGACATCGTCGGCAGCGCTATAGATTACGCCCATTGCATCCAGTACGACGCAACGCATCGTGCCCTCTAACGAAAGCGTGCACCCCTCGCGCACGTAGCGTGCGAAGGATGCACACACATGTTCTGCTCACTCATCGGGCTCCAGACGTTTGCCGAGACTCACGACATCGTCTGTCTTGAACCCGATCCTCTTGTAGAACTCAATCACCGCAGCATTCGCGCTGCGCACCTGCAGGTTGATCTTCGGACAGCCTGCCGCCCGAAGCAATGCTTCCGCTTCCTCCATCATTCGTCGTCCGACTCCAGCGCGCTGATGACGGGGGCTGACCGCCAAGTAGTTTATCCAGCCGCGGTGACCCTCATAGCCGGCCATGACGGTGGCCACGACCTGGTTATCCACACATGCGACAAGGAACATGTCCGCCTGCACCTGGAGTTTCCGCTGGATGTCGCGCCGGGGATTGTTCCACGGAACGACCAGCCCGCAGTCGGTCCACAATCGGACTACGGCCTCCTCATCCCGAGGTTCGTACTGCCTAATGTTCATGGTCATCATCTCTGGGCAGAAACTCAAGGTGAGGCGTGCGGTTTGTCCGCGTCGCCTCCACCTTACTACGCAGTGCGGAAAGATGGCTACACGATCGTCCGCACTGCTCCGTTCGTGGGGAAGGCCCTCGCTCTTGCACAGGAGGGAACGCAAGGGCTCGGCCCTCCCCCCGAGCCCCTACCGAGAGGGGCGGGCCGCCGCCCCTCGTCGGACTCTCCCCCGGACTGTGCGGTCCTTGTGGGAGTGTCGACATTATTAGGGACCGCACAGTATTGTTGGACAATGGTCGATGTGGAGCTCAACGACGTGTGCACTTCAACGACGGGAAAAATCTCGGCACGGTCTTCGCGTAGGTCTCGTACTGCTCCCCGTACAGAGCCCTGAGTTCCTTTTCTTCAAATCGGATGACCACAAGGTTGAACCAGAGAAAGAAGAGAAATGCCATGAAGAGGAGGAACGTATAGTCGAGTACCAGCCACCAGCCAATGAGAAGCAACACGACCGCAAAATACATAGGATGCCTTACATGTCGCTGCGGACCATACAGGATCAGCGGCTCCGTTCTGGCGGACACATCGCCCGGCCGTGTCCGTCTGATGGACTTTCGCATCGTCACGTAGGTTGAGGCGAGGATTTCGGCGGGCTTCCTGTACCAGAACAGCCAACCCATGAAAAGGAATCCGAGAGCCAGTACGACAACCCCAACGCCGCGAAGCACGAGCGGCATACCCAATCGACTCGGCATGCCGAAGGCGATTTCCATGAAGTGTCCGATGACACCGAAAGCACTCGCGAGGACAATAATGGTCAGGGGTACCACGATGAAAGCCTGTTGCATTAGGCCCATTCTCTCCCTTCCTTATCGCCTAACGAATTGGGGCTGACCCACGGCGGCCGCTCCGCAACCATGTCGAATCAGCGACGTCGCCGCGCGGCCGCCGACGGGTCCAGCCCCTGTCAGACTGTCACGCTCGTCTTGGAACCAAGCGCACGAACATATCGCTCACAGCCGTTAGCTAGCTTCACAAGTACACCCTGTATCGGGATAGGAAACCAGCCAGACGAATTTGGCGGCTCGCGGTCACTAACATTGAAGTAGTCAATCAGAGCCTTCCGAAGCTTCCGATCCTCCGAATCACTGGCTCGGTACGCGCCTCCTCCATGGGAGAACTTGTTGCGAAGACGGCGGAGAAGTTCGACCTCTGCGCTGCCATCAAGTCCAGTCTCGATTCGGATGCGGTTCCCAACTACACGCCCCGCCTCAAGGACTGCGTACAGGCGCACGACGAAGTTCTGGTTGATCCAATAGCCGACTTCATTGACCTCTGTTCGAGTACTCTCGGAGATCGGCGTGTCGAATTTGAACGTGATGTGATGACCATGTGCCAGATAGTACGGTGGGGTCTGGAAGTTGCTCTGCCCGACGACGCTCGGCGAAATGTACGGAAAGGTGGCGCGGCTTCGGCGAAGTAGCTTCACTTGTCTCGAAATCGCGGCGCAGGTCTTGGCCATGTCGACGGGACCTGGAGCGCAAAGACCTGCCTTCGGCGCTCCGTTTGCGTACGCACATATCGCACACTTGTGTCGACCGCGCCCGAGCGTCGACTTGGGCACGGCGTCGAGCACCGAGGCCGGGATTTCATTCCCGTGGTCACATCGAATCTTCTTCGCTTTGGCCATTATTGGTCTTGTGGCGGTCTAACACCCGGGCATCACCGGCACGCAACCACGCCGCCAAGAAGCGGCAGGAGAATGCCAGCGAATCTTCTCGGCGTGGTTGCGTGGCCGCGTGCATGCCCTGGTTATGTGACGGCCTTGCTCCAAGGATTCTCCATCTCCCGATCCCCGAATAGACGCTCATGCTTCGCGCGCTCTTCACGATCAACTCCGGTCCAAGGGTCCTTCCATTCAAGACCAAAGCCCATTTCACCTTCATGAATGTCTTTCAGATCCACAAGCTCAGCTTTCGCTAGACGAAGGAATCTGGCCGATACCGGTTTAGGAACTTGCCCGTCGAAGTAAAAACAATTCAAATAAACAGGGCTTGTTTTCGGAAGGCCCTCAACAATTCCTTTTATCTGAGGTCTGTTCCAGTAGTCTGCATATGTAAAGAAGACAAAACGAAGATCTGTGACCTTCGTCAACGTCTTGCTGCCATATTTCAGGCGCGCTGCCTCATCATGGCGTTCCCTGATTCCGCGTTCCCCAGGGTAGAGCATGACAGTGTATCTATCGAGTTCATTTCTAATGACTCGGAGGGTTATGTTCCCTTCCTCATCGATATACCGTTCAAAGTTCCACGCCCGTAACATCCGGAATGCTTCTAGCGCTGCAGCTTTCGTCTTGAAGACCTGCCCGAAGTAAGTCTTCTCCTCGCCTTCATCATCTTTATCTAGCGCCCACAGAGAACCGAGCTTCGCCTCGATCACGCGCGGAGAAGGCATCGGGGCTATATGGAAAATAGAAACCGTAAAGCCGATCTTACTCAAGAGATAGCTGGTGACCGCCAACGCGAGGGAGATAAGCCCGGCGATTACTGGGGGCAAAGAGATGAAACTGATAAGTACTCCGATTCCAGTGATGATCCATGAGACCCACCAAAGAAAGCGGCGCAAATGAACTGATACGTGCATGTTCAGGTGCACTCCTTCACACATAACTACGCATATATTGTTTCCAGACGAAGTGCTTATCTCTGGCACGATGCCAGATAAGACCCCGTCAGCAAATTCTCACTCAACGCATGAAATATCAAAAGGTTATACCGCTTTTTCCGACTTCATTGGGGTCTTATGCCGTTTCCGTCTATCCCCCCCGGGCTTCGGAACTCTCCGGGAATGCGTTCCGGCATGCATCGCCTTGGCGGTTCTCGTAATGATTCGTGTAGAGTCGAGTGAGGAGTTGGGCGTCCGAAGATTCGGTGTCAGCCTGCTGACTTCGGATGCAGGAGAATAACTCTGGCGGAATGGCTGCTGGCCCGGGCATGGAAGGCTCCCCTGGGATGGAACGGCCTTCGGACGTGTGGTTTCGGGGTAGGTTTACTCCCGCGTCCTTCGTGAAGTCAAACGGAATCCACGAAGGCCGGCCGGAGACATTGCGTCCCCGATTGCGGAGCAGGCTGTTCGTGTCACCGGACGCCTCCGGGATGCCTCCAGGTTTCTGCTTGACGTCGGACCCCATCCGGATTCATCTTGCGGTGATTACCGACGGGTCGAGGGCCGGCTTCGAGACGGATACCGGGGCACTCACAGGGGGAGAGGACGCAATGAAGCGACGACTGGTGAGCAGTGTGGTCGCGCTGGTGGCATGCGGCATCGTCGGATGGGCCGCCGAGGGTCTGGCCCAGACGCGCCTGGTGGTGAAGTCGGCCCGCGCCGGCACCTCGTACTACGCGCTGGCCATCGGCACCAGCAAGGCGCTGATGACGGTCCAAGGCGTCGAGGTCTCGGTGGAGGAGAGCCTGGGCTCCGTCGCCAACGTCAAGGAGGCGCGCACCCGGTCCAATTACCTGTTCACCTCCACCTCGGACCTCATCGCGCAGGCCACGAAGAAGACCAAGCCGTTCGACGACGGGGGCTACGAGCGGATTCGCACCCTCTGGGCCTTCCCCGGGGTTGTGATGCATTGGATCGTCCGGCAGGACAGCGGGGTCAAGACCATCCGGGATCTGGAAGGAAAGCGCTTCATTGCCGGCGGTATCGGAACGGCGACGGAGCGGCTGACCAAGCTGGTCCTCAAGGTTTACGGGCTGGAAGGAAAGGTGGACCTCCCGGCCGTGGATCTCAAGGAAGGGGTGGACGCGGTGGCCAACCGACGGGCCGTCGGGTTCAGCACGGGCAGTCCGTTCCCCGCCCCGATGGTGATGGAGTTGGTCGCCACCACCCCGGTCCTTTTGCTGGAGATCGGCGATGCGGAGTACAAGAAGCTGGCCGAGGTGGATCCGACATATTCCCCGACGGTCATCCCCGCCGACACGTACAAGGGGGTGAGCGGCGGCACCAAGACGGTGGCGTCGCCGGTCCTCATGTACACGACGGACGACATGTCCGACGATCTGGCCTATAAGCTCACCAAGGCGTTCTGGGACAACCGGAAGATGGTCGCGGACGCCCATGTCACCGGGAAGGGGCTCGATCTCGCCGGCGTTCGCTACGGGGTCGCCAAGGTCCATCCGGGCGCCCAGCGGTACTACAAGGAAGCCGGGGTCGAGATCCCGGCCTCCATGCGATAAACCGACTCGTCTCGATGCGGAGGGTGGCGGCCTGTCGCCCTCCGCATTGGTGTTTCCTGGGGCCACACACATGCGCGCAAGACTATTGCAGTCAATCTCGTTTCTGTGCTCGCTGGGGCTGGCGCTGTTCGCCCTCTTCCTGCCCGTCTATGCCTTCGTCCCGAACCTGATCGAGCGGGCCCTACACTTCGGGCTGGCGATCCCCCTCATCTTCCTGGCGGGCAAGAAGCCCACCAGCGGATGGCGATGGCCCCTGGACGTCGCCCTGACCATCACCGGTCTCTCCCTGTGCGGGTATGTCATCGCCGATTTCCAGGCGATCCTCGATCAATACGGGGTCGTGACGGGACCGCTCCAGACCGTCATGGGCCTACTGATGATCCTCATCGTCCTGGAGGCCGGCCGCCGGATGATCCGGCCGATCCTCCCGAGCATCGCCCTGCTGTTCCTGCTCTACGCCCTCTACGGCCATCACATCCCGGGGTATTTCGGCCACGTGAAGTACGACCTGGCGCAGATCGTCGGAATGCTCTACCTGACCACCGGCGGGATCTGGGGGCAGCTCACGGGCATCTCGGCCAACATCATCGCCATCTTCGTGTTCATGGGGGCCTTCGTGGGAGAGACGGGCGGCGGGACGGGCTTCCGCCTGCTGTCGATCCGGACAGCCGGTCGGTTGCGCGGCGGACCGGCCAAGGTGGCCACGGTGGCCAGCGCCATGTTCGGGACGATTTCCGGCAGCGCCTCGGCCAACGTGGTGACCACCGGCGCCTTCACCATCCCCATGATGAAGAAGATGGGTTTCCGACCGGCGTTCGCCGCGGCGGTGGAGGCCGTGGCGTCCACGGGGGGGCAGATCATGCCCCCGATCATGGGAGCCGGCGCCTTCATCATGGCCGAGCTGACCCAGACCCCCTACCTCAAGATCGCCATCGCGGCGCTCATCCCTTCCCTCCTCTACTACTTCACCTGCTGGGTCGGGATCCACTTCTTTGCCATGCGGGACGGCCTGCGGGGGCTGGACGCCGGCGAGCTGCCCGCCTGGCGCGAGACGCTGCGGGCGAGCGCCTTCTTCGCGGTGCCGTTCGTCTTCCTGCTCGCACTGCTGATCATGGGCTACACCCCGCAGTATGCGGCGTTCTGGGCGACCATCAGCACGTTGCCCCTGGCCTTCGTCGGCACCGACTGGCGGTGGGAAGGCCGGGCGGTCCCGGGGAAGATCGGGCGCGCCATCAAGGAAGGCGGGCCCCAGGTCGCCATGATCGCCAGCATCTGCGCCTGCGCGCAGATCATCATCGCGATCCTCTCCCACACCGGCCTCGGCGTGAAGATCTCCACCACCATCGTGGAGCTGAGCGGGGGCTCCCTCTTCCTGACGCTGCTCTTCACCATGATCACCTGTATCATCTTGGGAATGGAGGTCCCGACCACGGCCGCATACATCATGGCGGTCATCGTGGCGGCGCCGGCCCTGATCCGCCTCGGCGTGCACCCCCTGGCGGCCCACCTGTTCGTGTTCTATTTTGCGATCCTCTCCGCCATCACGCCGCCGGTGTGCGGGGCGGTCTACATCGCGGCCGGCATGGCCGGCGCCGACTGGTTGGAGACCGCGCGCTATAGCCTGCGCCTGAGCTACGCGGCGTTCCTCCTACCGTTCGTGTTTGTGTACGACTACTCCATGCTCATCATCATCGACGGCGGCCCGATCGCGATCCTGGCCTCGGTCATCCGGTCGACCATGGCCATGGTGACGCTGAGCGCCGGCTTCATCGGCCAGCTCCGGGGTCCGCTCACCTGGACGGGTCGCTGTCTCGTGATCGTGGTGGGAATCCTCTGGATCGTCCCGCACTGGGCATGGGATCTTCTGGCCGTCATCGGTAGCGTCTTCGTGCTGCTCGACCGCACTCGGCTCTACCGACGGGAATCCTCGACCGGAGCGCTCTCGGGTTCGGCGTGACCCATCGGAGGGCGGTCGGCGGCGGAGCGGCGGGGAGACGCCTGGTCGGATTGCCGGTCGGCGCCGGCGGCGTCCGGTGAGACCACTGCCGGCCCTCCGGGTGGGGACTCGATGCAAGGGGGCCGAGTTGAAGCGCCGGCGCCAACGGCCGTTGGCGCGCAAAGGGCGCGAAGAAAGCCCCGCTGATTCCAGAGGGCTCCGGAATCACCCGGTTACGGTCTTTGCGAGCTTTGCGGTGAAATGTTCGGGATCAGGGGCGAGGTATGAGGCCGCGGAGACCTTCGAGGCGGGCGTATCCGTCCCGCAGGCTCACCTCTGCCGTGAGTCCGAGGGTCGCCCAGTACTCGACGATTGCCCGGGCCAGGCACTGTTCGCTGCAGAGGCTGGGCGTGCAACTGGTCGGATCGCTGGCGCGCGGCACCGAGCTCCCGCAGATTCGACACAGACCGGGGAGAACGTCATCCTCTATCAGGCTCGCCGCTTCGGAGTCCTGTTTTCCCTCTAGAAGTCCGGGCATCACGCCTCCCCCGGGATGATGATCCGACGCTCATCGCCGTTGCCTGCCTGCACGCCCACGACGGTGACGGCGAAGGTGAGCGACTCGCCGGCCAGCGGGTGGTTAAAATCCAGCGTGGCATGGGTCTCGGAGACGCCGCTGATGACGAAAGGCACTTCTTCGCCCCGGGGACCCCGGACGCTCAGTCGCAGACCGACGGTCGGCGTGATGTCTTCGGGAAAGCGATCCAGCGGGATTTCCTGAACGGCGTCGGGGCGGCGCGGGCCGTAGGCCTCCTCGACATCGACGTGGATCTCTTTCTGCTCCCCGGGCTGCAATCCCGCGAGTTCGCGCTCCAGACCGGGGATGATCTGCTCCTGGCCATACGCGAAGGTGAGAGGCTCTTTACCCTCGGAAGAATCCACGACCTCTCCGGAATCCAGCCGGAGCGTATAATCCATCGTAACGACCGTGTTCGGCCCGACCCGCATCTGCCGTCTCCCTTCTCTCTGCGATTCTGGAAAAGTAACGCCCCCCACAAACCCTCGAGAGTCCCTGGGAGGCGTTCACCCAAAAACCGTCATCGGGGCTTCGGCGATTGCCGATCCTGCGCCGTCACCGTAAGCGAAGAAACCCCTGGGTGTCAAGCCATTTCGGCCCGAAGAACCCTCGGGCAAAGAGACTCGACCGGGGAATCGGACAGCGAAATCCAATCCTTCCCCCTGTCGCTATCGCCGCCGGCTCTTTCTCACCCCGGCCGTCGCTCCTCGGGTTGCCGTCTGAGCGTCCCTGCCGCCCTCGCCGTAACCGCCGCGGCCTCATCGCCGTCGGCCGCCCCCAGGACCGCCGCCCCGAGTTGCAGGACGGGGGCCTCCTCCGCAGTCTCGGGGGGTGGCAGGCAGTCACCGCCCTCCGCCGGGAGCGCCGGCCCCGGCCCCTCCGTCCCGACGGTGCCCCCCCCACTGGCCCGGGTCCTCCCCGCCGTGGCGGCCGCCGTCGGGTGTCCGCCGGAGGCACTCGCCGGGCCCATAGGCGGTGGGATCAGCCCATCAAGAGCTTTGGCAGGAATAGCACCAACTGCGGGAACACTACGGCCAAGAGAATCACCCCCACCATCACGGCCAGGAAGACCCAGACATGCTTCGACGAGTCTCCGAGTGTTGTCTGCGCGATCGCCGTGGCGATGAAGAGAAAACTCGCCACGGGAGGAGTCACCGCGCCGACCACGAGCGTCATGGACAGGATGACCGCCCAGTGCAGCTCGTTGATGCCGAACCGCATGGCCAAGGGGTGCAGGACCGGCACCAGGATGATGATGGAGGCCGCCTCTTCCATCAGGCCGCCCACGATCAACAGAAACACGATCACGATCAGAAAAATCAGGTACGGGTTGTTCGTGAGCGACGTCAAGAACTCCGCCGCCACCACGGGGGCTCGCGCCGCGGCCAGCAGCCAGCCGAATATGCCCGACGCGGCCACGACGAACATGACCACGCTTGTCGTCAGGGCGGCTTTGACCAATGCTGCCGGCATCTCGGCAATACTCAGCTCCTTGTAAACGCACGTCCCGATAATGAACGCATACACGACGGCGACCACCCCCGCCTCGGTAGCCGTGAACACTCCCAGCAGGATTCCCCCCAGAATGATCACCGGGCTCACCAGGGCGAAGCTCGCGTCCAGCGTCGCCTTGAGGACGTCCCGCCACCCCGCCGCCTCCTCGGCCCCGTAGCCGTGGCGCACGGCATAGATGTAGCTCACGATCATGAGGCCCAGCCCGATCAGGATACCCGGCACGATGCCGCCCAAGAACATCCGAGCCGGCGACTGGTTTGCGATCGCCGAATAGATCAGCATGATGATGCTGGGCGGGAAGATCGGGCCGAGGGCGCCCGCGACGGCCTGGAAGGCAGCCACGTAGCCCCGCGGATAGCCCTTCTTGATCAAAGCCGGGATGGTCAGCGATCCGATTGCCGCCGTATCCGCTGCCCCGGAGCCGGACACCCCGGCAAAGATCATACTCGCCAGGACGGCGGCGAGCGAGAGCCCACCCCGGATCCGCCCGACGAGCGCCACCGCGAACTTCACCAGGCGGAGGGAGATGCCCCCGCGCTCCATCAACTCCCCCGCCAGGATGAAATATGGGACCGCCATCAGAGGGAACGAGTCGACGATGATGAACATCCGTTGCGGGGTGACGACCCAGGGGATCGGCGCCACGCCCGGAAGCGTCGCGTAGTACCACAGGGCGACCACGGACGACAGCAGCATCGCGAAGGCGAGGGGAGCCCCCACCACGAACATCAGGACCAGGAAACTGGTGAAGAGAGCGGTGAACATCAGGCTGCCTCGACATGTGTGGCGGGTTTTTGCACGCCTTTCCACGTCCGCCAAGCCGCCCGCAGGGCATTCACCATCATCAGCACGCAGCCAACCGGGATTGCCGCATACGGAACGGTCATCGGGATTTCCATGGCCGGGGATTTCTGAAACCGAACGGAGGGTGCCTGGATCAGTTGGATGCCGAGGACGAACAGGATGATGAGGCCGACGATCACGCAACCCCAAGCGATCAGGGCCGCGAGCCGCTTCAGACGGGGCGGGTACCAGGCGATCATGAAATCGATCACGATATGCGAATCCAGGTTGAACGCCAGGGCTGCGGTTAAGAAGACCGACCAGATGAACACATACCGAACGACCTCCTCGGACCAGGCCAAGGAAATGTGGAACGCAAACCGGAAGAGGACCTGGGAAAACCCGACTAGCACGATGACGACGTAGCTTGTCGCCACGATCGTGGCCAACCCTTTATCCCATAGGCGAGCTAGCATGGCGCGGCACACTCCAGTTTCTCATCATCTCCCCCTCGCCTCCTGCTGAGAGGAGGCGAGGGGGACTCTGCAATTTCGAGCGTCAGGCAGCGGCCTTCATCACCGCATCCCACCAGTCCTTGGGAATCTTCTGCGCGTATTCTTCCTGGAGCTTCCCGACCATGGCCTTGAACGCCTTCTTGTCGGACTCATTTGTCTTCACACCTGCCGCTTTCATTTCTGCCGCGAGTTTGGCGCCGGATTCCGCCCAGATCTTTCGCTCGAAGGTCCCCGTGTCCTTCCCGACCTCCAGCAGCACAGCCTGCAACTCCTTCGGCAGGCCATTGAAGAACGCGGTCGACACGACGATGCAATTGGGCGTGATAAAATGGTCGGTGCCGGACAGATAGGGCGCGACCTCGTAGTGCCGATTCGTCATGTACGTGAGATCGGAGTTTTCCGCGCCTTCGACCACCCCCTGCTGGAGCGCGCCATACACCTGATTGAATGACATGGCGGTCGCCTGCGCACCCATCGCGTTGAAAGACGCCACGCGCACCGGGTTCTCCTCCACGCGGATCTTCATCCCCTTGAGATCGGCGGGGGTCGCGATCGGCCGCTTGCTGTTGTAGATCTTGCGCGTGCCGGTATCGAACCAGCACAGGCCGCGCATGTTGATCGTACCAAATCGCTCGATGGCGAGCCGCTGCGATCCGAGCGGGCCGTCGAGGAACTTCAGCAATTGGGGCTGGCTGGTAAACACGTACGGAAGGTCGAAGACCATGGTGTCGGCCAAGAAAGGCGTGACGTTGGCCGTGGAGACTTCCGCGAACTGAATGGTGCCGAGCTGGACGCCCTCGAGCAGATCTCGCGATGCGCCGATCTGGGCATCGGGGAAGAACTGCAACTGGAAGCCGCCCTGGCTGCGCTTGTTCGCCTCGTCGACAAAGAACTTGCCGGCGATCGAGTTCGGCGAGGTGGCGGAGAGGACGGTGCCGAACCGCCCCGCAAACGATTTCCCTTGAGCAAAAGCCGGAGCCTTGCCGCTCGCCAGCCACGCCATACCAGCCGTGCCCGCGGCCATGGTGGACAGGAACCGGCGCCGGGTCACTCCTGGAGTTGCAGTCGCCGTGGTACGCGCTTTGTTTGTCATGATTCCCTCCTCATGAAGTCGTCGAGAACAGTGAACCGCCCATGGTCTCAAGACGCTCGTCCCGTGTATCGCCCTCCCTCGTTCCCATCGTGTCGTTGAATGCGGGCCCGGCGGAAACCAGGCCGGAGATCGCGAGACCTGAGAGCCGTCCGGCTCGCTTCCTGTCGGGTAATGGCCGAGAAAAATAGATGCGGTCGCCTCACTTTGTCAAGGCCAAAGACGGCAGCCCTTGGGATCCTGGGCCTCATAGACCACCTCGACGCGCCCTACCTCGCCGAAGTCCACGTCAAGCCGGTCCCCTGGCGCGGCGAAGAAGTGGCCGGTACAGGTGCCGGTGCTCACGACCTCGCCCGCCGCGAGACCCCGGCCATGCTCCCGCAGCCAGTTGACAAGCCACGTCAGCGAGGTCAGCGGATGGCCCATCGCCGCCCGCCCGAAACCGGACTTGATGAACTTGCCGTTGAGGTGGAGATCGATCCGCGCGTTCGGCAGATCAATGGCCTGCCAGTCTCGGATGGGCGCCCCGTGGACGAACGCCGCGGCACCCCCGTTGTCGAGGCACGAGCCCAGATAGGCGCTCGCTCCGTACCAATCCTCGAAGACCGTGTCGCCGATCTCCACCGCGGGCATCAAGCTCTCGATGGCCATGCGCACCTCGTCTTCCACGTAGGGCGCCTCTCGCGGCGGGAGGCTCGCCCCCAGGCGGAAGGCGAACTCGCACTCGGAATTTCGGTAATTGATGAAGAGAGAGGCGGGCAAGACCGCTGGGCTCTCGCGCACCCCCCGGCGATGCAGCCGTCCGGGAGCTGGACTGGGCAATCCTTCGGCCCGCCGGACCTCGACGCTCGCGGCACCGATCTTCCAACCGGCCGGCTCCCAGCCCAGCCTCTCGTTAAGCCTGAACACTACCGCCATCAGCGAATCCCAGTGGCGCGTCCACAGCCGCTCCGGCAGTTGAACGGTGCGGCGGGTAAGCCGAGCCTGGGCGACAAGTTCGACGACCTCACCTTCCTCCGCAGGCGTCAGCGGCGTGGTTCGCGCGCACCAGACCGCCTGGCCGGGCGGCGTCGGCCCATAGATACGCCTGCCCGACAGGGTGATCTCGGACGTTTCAGATTGTTCGGCCACTGAACCCCTCCTTCGGTGCACCCGGTGCGCTCGGCCTACATGATGCCGAATTTCCGAAATGCATCGGCGGCTGGACACGAACCCGCCCTTGATCGGCTCGGCTAACGCTTGAGGGTCTCCGCCACCTTGCCCATCGCGACCGCCGCCTCGTCGGCGTCGGCCGCCATCACGTGGCGGTGCGTCAGCCAGCGTAGCGTATCGGCCTGTTGGGCGAGGACGTAAACGTTCTGGGCGGCCAACAGCTCGGCCACCTTGGCCGCCGGGACGCCCAGGCCGGAAACGGTCGTCCGCACGATATTCGTCTGGACCGTGCGCAGGTTCACTTCAAGACCTGGGATGGTGCTCAGCTTCTCGGCCAGTCGCCGAGCAAGAGCATGGTCTTCCGCCAGCCGGTCAATCATCGTCCGGACCGCCACTAACCCGGCGGCCGCGATCACGCCCCCTTGCCGCGTCGTCCCGCCCAGCATCTGCCGCTTCTTCTTCGCCACCTCGATGAAGTTCTTGGTCCCCACGATGATGGAGCCGACCGGCGCGCTCAAGCCCTTGGACAGGCAGAACGTGGCCGAATCGGTCTGGGCGGCGATCTCCTTCGCCGGAACGCCGAGCGCGACGGCTGCGTTGAAGATGCGCGCGCCGTCCAGGTGCAGCGGGATCCCGTGCCGCCCCGCGACCGCCTTGACCGCGGCCATCTGCGCCACCGTCCAGACCGTCCCGCCCGCCATGTTGTGCGTGTTCTCCAGACAGATCAGACCGGTCTCCGGGAAGTGCAGCTTGGCGATGCGGATGGCGGCCTCGACGTCCCCGGG
Source organism: Candidatus Methylomirabilota bacterium (assembly GCA_026387775.1). GTDB lineage: Bacteria > Methylomirabilota > Methylomirabilia > Methylomirabilales > 2-02-FULL-66-22 > 2-02-FULL-66-22. The sequence continues at coordinate 20,292 of JAPLLC010000034.1, forward strand.
CGCCATGATCCCGTCGGTCCCGGCCACCCGGTTGACGAGCAGCCCACCCACCGCCGAGATGCCCGCCACCTCGGTCCAGAAGATATGGGCGTCACGCTCCAGGATCGCCTCCTGACCGTGTCGGGTGTGCGCCAGAATGGAAACGAGATTCCCCATCGTGCCGCTGATCACGAAGAGAGCCGCCTCCTTGCCGAGAAGCTGCGCCGAGTACTCCTCCAGCTCGCGGACCGTGGGATCCCCCTCGCGCCCGTCGTCCCCCACCTTTGCCCGCGCCATCGCCTCCCGCATCTCCTCGGTCGGCTCCGTGATCGTGTCACTGCGAAAATCCAGCTTGCCGTTGAGCATTTACGTCTCCTTTGCCGATGTGCCATCCGCTTCCCGCGGGACCGCGTAATTCCGCTTTCTATTCAAGCGGTGCGAATATGCCGGCACGCCCTCAGACCCGCGTGCATACATACGTGGTCTGAAAGCCCTCGCCGGTGTGTTTGCCGGCGGTGCGGAAGCCCGCCCGCCGGAGCAGCCCCTCCATCACCCAGTCGTAGGTGCTGTACTCCCTGCTAACGTGCACCTCCGCCTCCTCGGCGAGCCGCGACCCGGCCTTCTTCCTGATCGACTCTATCCATGCTTGGATCCGCCCATCCAGATCCTGTGCCGCCGACGGGAAGACGATGTCGAAGAGAAAGAGCTTCCCGCCTCTCTTGAGCATCCGGGCCGCCCGCCGCAGGGCGACCTGCTTCCAGAAGTCCGGTAGATGATGCAGCGCGGCGACCGACACCATCGCGTCCGCGGGTGGCTCCCTGTGCCGATAGGTCAGAAAGCCGCCCACGCGGCACGTCAGATTCTTGAGACCTGCCTCCCTGGCCTTCTCCCGGCAGCGCCCCAGCATCGCCTTGGAGACATCCACCGCGAACACCCGCTTGACGTATCTCGCGGCATACACCGCGAAGGCCCCGGTCCCCGCCCCCATGTCGATGACCGTGCTCTTCGGCCCGAGGCCGAGCCGCTCGATGATGGCGGCCGCCTCTTCCTCATAGCGGCGAAAGCGCTGGTGCATCGTGTCGTACGCAGTCGCCTGTTCCAGGCTGGAGTAGTCCACGCCAGCGGGGGCGTTTTCGTCGAACGACCACCCCGACCGTCTGCGCATCAGGCAACCTCCTCATGTGTAGCAGTCGACCGGTCCCGCCCCGCCGCGCGCCGACGGGCGGCCGCTAGCTTCTCGCTCGAGCCGATGTCTTGCCAGTAGCTCCCGTCGGCCCGATAGGCGGCGATCTTTTCCCTCTCCCCGGCAAGCCGCAGGTAGGTCCGGGTGATCGGGAAGGCTCCCGTCTCGGTCATCCGGGAAAAGATCGCGGGGTCGATC
>JAPLLC010000034.1:21695-26334 GCA_026387775.1 Candidatus Methylomirabilota bacterium
CCGCTCGACGCCACTGACCGGTCCCTTCGCCCACTCCATGCCCTCCGGCGTCTCGCGGCCGCGGAGGAGCCCGTCGTGGTCGAACAGGAGCTGCCGCGAGCTCGAGCGCCCCTGGACCGCGAGGCTCGCCAGCGCCCCGAACGATTGGTGAAACCGGAGCAGCTCTGCAAGATCGATGTCGCTCAGGACATCTACGTTGTGGACGAAAAACGGCCGACCATCGTCGAAAAACCATGCCGCGTTCTTCAGCCCTCCGCCGGTGTCGAGCAGCTCGGCCTCACGCGTAAACGCGATGCGGATGCCGAAGTTGTCCTTCGAAGCCAGGAACTCGACGATCCGGTCGCCCAGGTGGAAGAGGTTCACGGCGAGCTCGGTGACGCCGGCCGCCTGGAGGCGCCGGACGACCCGCTCGATCATCGGCACACCGCCCACGTCCACCAGGGCCTTCGGGATCTCATCGGTGAGCGGCCGCAGCCGGCTGCCGACGCCGGCCGCGAGGATCATCGCCTTCACGTGTTCCCTCCCTCTTCCCCCGGGAGAGGGCCGGGGGCGAGGGGGGCGTCCTCCTGCGCCAGGTGGCGCACCTCGACGCTTACCCGGTACTTTTCGCGCAGGTGCCGCGCGAGCCGCTCGGCGCAGTAGACCGAGCGATGCCGGCCGCCGGTGCAGCCGAACGCGACGAGGAGGTCGGTGAAGTTGCGCTGCTGGTAGTTCTCCACGGCCTGGTCGATCAGCGCGAAGACGTGGCCGAGAAAGTCGCTCGCGGCGGGCTCGTTTTCGAGAAACGCGACCACGGCGCCGTCCTTGCCTGTAAGGGTCGCGTACCGCTCGAATCTGCCGGGGTTGGGAAGCGCCCGGCACTCGAACACGTAGCCGCCGCCGTGCCCCTTCTCGTCGGTCGGCACGCCGTCCTTGTACGGAAAGCTCTGGATCCGGACCGTGAGCTTGAGCGAGGCGGTGCCGAACTGCCGGAGGGCGGAGGACGCAACCAGACGGCGCCAGACCTGTGTCAGCTCGGGCAGCTCGACGGGAATCTCGGCCGTCCGCAGCAGATACTCCAGGTTCCGGATCGCGTACGGGATGCTGGCCAGGAAGTGTTGCTTCCGCTCGTAGAAGCCCCGGAGGCCGTAGGCGCCCATCGCCTGCATGATCCGGATGTGGATGTAGCCGGGATAGTGGGCCAGAAAGACACCGCGGTCGATCGGCGTGAGTTTCGAGGCAGCTTCGAGGTACCGCTCGACAAGCGCGTCCCTGACCTCGAACGGGAGGTCGGCCTTCGCGTCGTAGAGCAGGGACGCCACGTCGTATTGCAGCGCCCCGCGCCGGCCGCCCTGGTAATCGATGAAGAACGGCGCCCCGTCGCGAACCATGATGTTGCGGGACTGGAAATCGCGATAGAGGAAGAAGCGTCGGTCGGCCGTGAGCAGGAACTCGGCGAGCCGCTCGAAGTCGTCCTCCAGCGCCTGCTCGCTGAACGGGATCTTCGCCAGACGCAGGAAGTAGTACTTGAAGTAGTTGAGGTCCCAGAGCATCGATTGCTTGTCGAAGCCGGACCTCGGGTAGCAGAGATCGTAGTTCAGCGTCCGGCCGCCCTCGATCTGGAACCGCGGCAACAGCTCGACGACCTGCCGGTACAGGTCGAGCGTCTCGCTCGAAAGTCCGCCCTCGGTGCGATTCGCCGTGAGAAACTGGAAGAGCGTCGTGTCCCCCAGATCCTCTTCCAGATAGATTCCCCGGTCGAGCTCCTCGGCGTAGATCTCGGGAACCGGCAGCCCGCACACGCGGAAGTGGCGGGAAAACTCCAGAAAGGCGCGGTTCTCCCGGGCGTCCGGATTCACGACGCCGATCGCCGTCCGCGACGCCGCCGTGAGACGGAACAGCTTGCGGGCCGAGGCGTCGCCCTTGAGAGGCATGACGCGCTTCGCCGGCTCCCCGAACCGCCTCTCGAATATGCCTTTGAGCAACTGGTCAATCGCGCTAAGGTTCACGGCTGTATCGCCTATTCAGATCTGTAGCCTCCGTCAAGGTCATCCGAAGAGTCTCCAGGAGTTCCTCGCGCGTGCGCTCCTGACAATTGACCCCGGGGACCTCTTCGATCCAGCCGATCCACCGGCCGTCTTCCTGCTTGATGACCGCCGTGTATTGACTGTCCATGTTGCCCCGTTCTCAATCGCCAGATCGGCGCAATGCTATCGCTTATCACCGGTAGGGGATACCGTGCGCCTCCAGCCACTCTTTGGCGATGGTCTCGATGGCGGCGTCGTGGAAACGATACCACTCCTCCTCGATATTCAGGCGACGGATGGTTTCCTTGAAGCACCGGAAAGCACCGGAGCCGTGGACGGCCCGCACAAGTTCGTCGCGCTCCTCCGGATTGGCCCGTTCCCGGGAGAACCGCTCCATGATGGCCCAGGCGTGGATGTCGATGGAGGTGGGCAGTTGCAGGAAGCGGTCGGACCCAAGGACCTCTCGCACTTTCGGCAGGTTCTCCTGCTGCCAATCTGGGGCCTCGGCGGCAGCCTCCGCATCTTCCGCAAGTCGCAACTCCTCGTCGGAGACCGTGACAATCTCCCCGGTGTCGGGGTTCAAGTGGGCCGTCGCCCCCTCGGGCTGAACGCTGATCTCCTCAACGACATCGCGGAGCGATACGATTGCCGCCATCGAACTTTCCGTATTGGCCAGGGGACTACGCCGATCTAGCCTCACATATGGTCAGTCAGAATGCAACGAGAGTCAATCGGTTTTGCTGTCAGGTTCTCGCGGCGCTCGGCTCTCGGCCCTAGGCGCTCGGCGCTCTGATCTCGGCTCTCGGCTCTCATCTCTAGCCTCTCGGCTCTCCCCAGCTACGTCTTCATCCTCGGGTCCAGCACGTCCCGCAGACCGTCTCCCGCCAGGTTCAGGCCGAGCACCGTGATCGCGATGGCGAGGCCCGGAAAGATGGTGATCCAGGAGGCTGTCTGCATGTAGATCCGCCCCTCGCTCAGGATGTTTCCCCAGCTCGGGGTCGGCGGCGGGGCGCCGGCGCCCACGAAGCTGAGCGACGCCTCGGCCAGGACGGCGTAGGCGAAGTTGAAGGTCGCCTGCACCACCAGCGGCGAGAGACAGTTGGGCAGGATGTGGCGGAAGAGGATGCGCAGATGCCCCGCAGCCTGCGCCCGCACCGCCTCGATGTAGTCGAGTTGCCGGATGGCCAGGACCGACGCCCGCACGATCCGGACCGTCCGCGGCGCATACACCACGCTCAGGGCGACCACCACATTGATCGTCTTCGGCCCGAGGACAGCCATGATGGCAATGCCAAAGAGAATCGCGGGGAACGCCATCATGGCGTCCATCACCCGCATGATGGGTCCGTCCAGCCGAGGGGAGTAGCCGGACAGCAGGCCGAACAGCACCCCCACCCCTACCGTGGACAGCATAACGCCGCTGCCCACCCCCAAAGACAGCCGCGCGCCGTGAAGCACCCGGCTGAAGATGTCCCGGCCGAAGTTGTCGGTCCCCATCAGATGCTGGGCGCTGGGAGCCAGCATGCGCTCTTTGACGATCATCGTCAAAGGATCGTGGGACGAGAGCACGTCCGCCAAGAGGGCCGCCGCGAGGACCACGGCCAGCAGACCGAAGCCGGAGACGGCCAGTCGATTGCGCCACAGGCGGCGCAGGAACTCGCAGCCCAGGGCCTTTGCCCCGCGGTCCATCGTCCCTGCGGCCGTTCTTCCAACCGAAGTGTCGTCAGGCATCACCGCTCACTCATACTTGATGCGGGGATCGAAGACCCCGTACAGGAGGTCCACCGCCAGGTTCACCAGGACGTAGATCACCGAGGCGAGGAGCAGCGCCCCCTGCACCAATGGATAGTCCCGCCGCTGCACCGCCAGGACAACCAGCCGGCCGAGCCCTGGATAGGTGAAGACGATCTCCACGATCACCGCGCCCCCCAAGAGGACGCCAAAAGCCGTCCCGATGGTGGTGATCACCGGGATCATGGCGTTCTTGAGGGCGTGGCGAAGCGTCACCCGCCACCAGTCCAGCCCCTTGGCCTTGGCCGTCCGCACGTAGTCCTGCCGCAGCACCTCCAGCATGCTGGAGCGGGTCATGCGCGCGATCAGGGCGGCCTGCATGAAACCCAGCGAGATCGACGGCAGCACGAGGATGCGGAGCCCGCCCCAGAAGTCTTCCCAGAGGGGCGAGTATCCGCCGCTGGGGAGCCAGCCGAGCCCGACCGAGAAGACGAGAATCAGGAAGAGTCCCAGCCAGAAGCTGGGGATGGAGATTCCGCCCATGGCGGTGATCATGATCAGTTGGTCCCACTTGGTGTTCTGCCGGACCGCCGCCAGGATCCCCGCCGGGATGCCGATGAGCAGCGAGAAAACCAGGGAGAGCAGCGCGAGTTGCAGCGTGGCCGGCAGCCGCTCCATAAGGGATTGTGTCACCGGGCGCCCCAGAAAGAATGACTCGCCCAGGTTCCCGCGCAGGACCTGCCACCCCCAGAGCGCGAACTGCTCAGGCAGGGAGCGGTCCAGTCCCATCTGCGTCTTGAGCGCCTGGATCTGCTGCGGCGTTGCATCGTTCCCCAGCATGACCATGGCCGGATCCCCGGGGACCAGGTGCACCAGCAGGAACGATCCCAGGGCCACCAGGA
>JAPLLC010000230.1 GCA_026387775.1 Candidatus Methylomirabilota bacterium
AGGCAGACGACGGGCACGATCGTGAGCGCGACCACGACCAGCAGTGCTCGCCAGAGAAGCCGGCGCAGCCGGGAGCCCTTGCCCTTCCTCAACGCGCCTGCCGAAGTCATCGAAGGGGTACCTCAAGGCTAACGAGTGGGACCACGTGCCGGCGTGCTTGGAGCAGGCCATACGCTATCTCCTCCCCATGGGCTGGTCAAGATCAGAGTAGATCCGGGTTTTCGATCCAGAAACCACTTGACGCAAGTGAGCGGCTGCGCGGAAGATAGAACGCCGTACCGCATGATCTGGACAAGCGAAAGGAGCGCGCGATGGCGACGTTGAAAGAGTTGGAGCCGAAGGCCAAGGAGATCCTAGCGCGAGAGCGCACGGCCTATGAAGAGAAGAACCCCAAGTCTCGAGCGGCATTTGAACGCTATTCTCGCGTCCTGCCGGGAGGCGTCTCTCGCACCCTGTGCTATTTCCCGCCGTTCCCCTGCCAGACGGTCTCCGGCGAGGGGTGCTTCATGGTGGACGTGGACGGGAACCGGCGTCTGGACCTCTTCAACTGCGCCACGACGCTGATCCTGGGGCACCGGCCACCGGCCGTGATCAAGGCGGTCGAGGAACAGCTCACGCGGGGGACGGCCTATCAGACGAACTCCGGCCTCGAGACGGTCCTGGCCGAGATGCTCGTCGAGCGCGTGGCCTCGGTGGAGCAGATCCGGTTCACGAACAGCGGGAGCGAGGGGACGATGATGGCGATCCGGGCGGCGCGGGCCTTCACCGGACGGGCCAAGATCGCCAAGATGGAGGGCGGGTATCACGGCTCCCACGACTGTGTGGAGATCAGCGTGCGGCCGCCGGCAGGCGCGGGTGGGCCGGCCGAGAGGCCGACGCCGGTTGTCGGATCGGCAGGGATCAACCGGAGCGTCCTTAACGACGTCATCATCATCCCCTACAACAACCTGGAGGCGGCGAAGCAGATCCTGGTCGCCCACGCGGCCGAGCTGGCCTGCGTCATCGTGGAGCCGATCCTGGGGAGCGTGGGCTTTGTGCCGGCAGAGCGGGAATTTCTCATCGGTCTGCGCGAAGAGGCGCGACGGCTCGGTCTGGTGTTCATCCTGGACGAGGTACAGAGCTTCCGGCTGGACCGGGGCGGCGCGCAGAAGCTGTTCGGGATCACGCCGGACCTGACCTGCTTCGGCAAGATCATCGGCGGCGGCTTCCCGGTGGGGGCCTTTGGCGGGCGGCGGGACATCATGGCCCTGTTCAACACGGCCACCGGCAGCGGGACGATCCCGCACGCCGGGACGTTCAACGCGAACCCGATCACCATGAGCGCCGGGATCGCGACGATGGAGCAGCTTACCGGATCGGTTTACGCGCGTCTCAACGGCATGGGGGATCGGTTGCGCGATCAGTTGACGGCCCTCGGCGCGCGGCGCCAGGTGCCGATGTACGTGAGCGGCATCGGGTCGATGTTCAAGATCCACTTCAGCGAGGCGCCGATTCGCGATTATCGGGCGACGCTCGGGTCCAGCAGCCTGATGCACACCGCCCTCTTCTTCTTTGGCCTGAACCGGGGGATCTTCCTCTCGGAAGGAGGCCGCTGCTGTTTGTCTCTCCCGATCGGCGAGCCCGAGATCGGGATGTATCTCGCCGTGGTCGAGGAGTTCCTCACCGCGCTGGCGCGTTAGACTTCCGCAGAGGAGTGTGGGAGCAGAGGGGCAGAGGTGGCGAGGCTCCACTGCGTTCAGAAGCACAGACAATTGACCGCTATCCGGCCGCCGGGGCTTGGAATGTGCGGCCTGGCACGGTAACATCACTCTCAGGTCTGTTCGTCGAGCGCAGGAATTGCGCTCCCATCTCGCCATGGTTCTCCGGGGGTCACCCCACGAAGCCGGGGAGGGAAGATGTC
>JAPLLC010000181.1 GCA_026387775.1 Candidatus Methylomirabilota bacterium
AAGGACGTGCCGGCCCCCGATGTGTACACGACCCCGCAAATCATGGCCTGGATGATGGACGAGTACGAGACCCTCCTGGGCGAGCACCATCCGGGCGTCATCACCGGGAAGCCGATCCCCCTCGGCGGCTCCGAGGGCCGCGGCGATGCCACGGCGCGCGGAGGAATCTACGTGACGCGCGAGGCCGCCCGAGAGCTGGGGATCGACCTCACCGGCAAGACCATGGCCATTCAGGGGTTCGGGAATGCCGGGCAGCATGCCGCCCTCCTCGGCCACGAGATTCTCGGCCTCAGGCTGACCGCTGTCTCCGACTCCAAGGGGGGCATTTACAACGCGAAGGGCCTCGACGTCCACAAGGTCGTCGACTACAAGCTAAAGACCGGCAGCCTCCAGGGATTTCCAGGATCTGAGCCCATCAGCAACGAGGCGCTCCTGGAGCTGGACGTCACCGTCCTCTTCCCCGCCGCCCTGGAAAACGTGATCACCCCCGACAATGCCAACCGGATCAAGTGCAAGATCTCGTGCGAGTTGGCCAACGGGCCGACCACGCCGGACGCGGACGACATCCTGTACGACAAGGGGATCTTCGTCGTGCCCGACTTCCTGGCGAATGCCGGCGGTGTCACGGTCTCGTACTTCGAGCAGGTGCAAAATTCCTACAACTTCTACTGGCCGCTGGCGGAAGTCCATCAGCGTCTGGATGAGAAGATGACGCGGGCCTTCCACGGCGTGCTCCAGATGTACAAGAAGGAGAAGACGAACATGCGTCAGGCCGCTTACCTCGTGGCGGTGGCCCGGGTGGCCGAGGCCTGCAAGCTCCGCGGCTGGGTGTAGGCAATCGGTCCCGATTGCGCCGATGTCGCGCGCAGTTGTCTTGGCGCGCTCCGCGGGCCTTCTCTCTTTCTCCGGGAATGCCATGGATAATCTTCAGATCTACCGACTCTTCCGCCGGATGAATCAGTATCCGAACCTGCTCGGGCTCATGCGGTCCATCTTCATGGACGTGCTCAGCCAGCGGGGGCTTGTCACTCGCGACCAGCTCTATGCCCAGGCCCTGGAGGAGATACAGAAGGACAATCTGCCCGCCACCGAGTCCAACCGCCAGGAGTACATCGAGGCCCTCATCGATATCCATGTCGCCAAGAACCTGAGCCCGGGCGACATCGAGAACTACATCAATCTGGCGCGCAAGAGGGACAATGCGCAGACCCTGAGCATGCTCGTCAACCGCGATCAGGCCAGCAGCGAGGAGATCGTCCGGGCCCTGCGCGAGTTCTGCGACATCCCCAAGGGGGAAGTCTACATCACGCGCGAGGAAGCTGAAGGAATCCGCGTCGCGCTGATCTCCCGCTTCATATCCAACCAGCTACCCTTCATCAGCCTCGCCAAGAACTACATCACGATCCGCGATGCCGACGGGATCCTTCAGAACACACTCTTGAGCCGCCGACGGCCGGGGAAGCTGGGGGGAAAGGCGGCGGGCATGATCCTGGCACACAAGATCCTGCTCCCTACTCTGGAGCAGAAAGACCCTGATTTGGAGGGCTTGGTTCGAATCCCTGACACCTGGCACCTGAACTCCGGCGTGTTCTCCGAGTTCCTGGATCGGAACAACCTCTACCTGTTCCACACCTACAAGTACAAGGATCGCGAGAACATCGAGAAGGGTTTCCTGCGGATCGAGGAGCAGTTCAAGTTCGCCACGTTCTCCCCCGAGGTGCTGGACGATTTTCGGAAAATCCTGGGGGAGATCGGAGAGCACCCTATTATCGTTCGCTCCTCCAGCATGCTCGAGGACAACTTCGGCCTGGCATTCTCGGGCAAGTACTTGTCCGTGTTCCTCACCAATCAGGGCGATCTGGAGACACGCCTCAGCAACTTCATCGTCGGCCTCAAGAAAGTCTTTGCCAGCACCTTCGGCCCCGACCCCATCCTTTACCGCCGCGATCACGGTCTGCTGGATTATGACGAACGCATGGCCATGGTGGTGCAGAAGGTGGTCGGTCGACGCTTTGGCGACTACTTCTTTCCGTTCGCGGCGGGCGTCATGTTCTCCCGAAACGTCTATACCTGGAATCCAAAGATCCAAAAGGAAGCGGGGTTGGTCCGGCTGGTCTTCGGCTTGGGGACTCGCGCGGTGGACCGTGTCGGCTCGGACTACCCCCGGATGGTTCCCCTCAGCCATCCACAGCTTCGCCCCGAGGTCACCGCCGACCAGATCCGAAAGTACTCCCAGAAACTGGTGGACGTGCTGAACCTCAAGACGGGAGCCCAGGAGACGATCGATTTTCGAACGCTCAGCGCCTCGATCGACCACCCGGACCTGTTCTACGCGGTGTCGATCCAGGATCACGATCATCTGGCCGCCCCGCTCTTCAAGACGCAGGACCTCGACCGCGGGGAGCGCTGCCTGACTTTTGAGAACCTGCTAGCCAAGACCCCCTTCGCCTCGCTTGCCCGAAAGATCCTCTCCCGCGTGGAGGCGGCCTACGGGCGTCCAGTGGACATCGAGTTTGCCTGGGACCAGGACAGGTTCTACCTGCTCCAGTGCCGATCCCTCTCGCTGCGAAAGGAACATCAGAAGGTCGTGGTGCCGGACGATATGCCCCGAGATCGCATCCTCTTCACCACCCAATCAGGGCTATCCAGCTGCCTGGTGTCCGATCTGGAATACATCGTCTACGTGAACCCGCGGACTTACGACACCCTGCCGACCTATGAGGCCAAGATGAAGATTGCCTCCGTGGTCAATCTGCTCAACAAGCAGTTCGAGGGGAGGCGTTACGCTTTGATGGGGCCCGGTCGCTGGGGGAGCAACGACATCAATCTGGGGGTGCGGGTCACCTATTCGAACATCAACAAGACCAAGCTCCTGGTCGAGATTGCCTTCGCCAGGGCGGAGGGCACTCCCGAGGTGTCCTACGGCACCCACTTTTTTCAGGATCTGGTCGAGGCGGACATCACCGTGGCGTCGCTCTTCCCCGACGATCCGGCCGCCTTCTTCAACGAAGAGTTCGTGGTGGGTTCAGAGAATCTCCTCGAAGCCATCGCCCCGGAGTTCAAGGAGTGCGAGGAAGTGGTGCGCGTCATTAACGTTCCGGCCGTGCGCGATGGGGACTTTCTGCACGTCTACATGGACGCCTCCTCCCGAAAAGGACTCGCTTTCTTCGGTCCGCGCCAGGAGGACGGACACGCACCAGAGGGAGAACAGAACGGCAAAGAGCATCTCCGGATCGAGGGCGATCATCCCTGACCCGCTTCGGCGCGACCCGCTTTCGTTGTTGCCAAGTCGCGCAAGATCCATCATAGTGGCCAAGCGTTCCACCCGCGACATGCTTCCGGTGCCGCCTCCGCGGATCCTGATTCACGCACGCGCCCTCCGATCACTCACGCCCCCGGAGAGGCCTCTGTTCGGGCACCACAACTCTGCCGACTCCTCCCGAGTTCGGTTCTCGGCTTGGGCGGCTGCGAGAAATGGAGAATACAGATGCAGGCATACGAGGTCCAGTTTCTTCCGGCACAGCGCCCCCCACTGCACATCAACGATGCGATCCCCGCGGAGACACTTCCTTTTCCCCACGTGTCCGTTGGGGACCCCGCCACCCCCGGCAAGGGCGCTCGCGTTCCGCTGACCTCCCGTCTGACTGCATCATTCAACCAGGGCCCATCGACGATCTGTCGTGCCAAAGCGTTTCGCGACCCAAAGACCGGCAGCGTCGTCCTTGGCGTTGAAGAGGCTGAGGGGGCGGATGACGACCGTGCCCTCGTCCTGCTGGCGGCCACCAATGGCTTCCCAGAAGGGGTGACCGTCACCCCTCAGAGGGAGGTCACGCTTCTCGCGAAGGGCGAGGTTCGCAACGGACAGCAGCTACTCCTGATCTGGCCGGACGGAGGGACGGTCGCCGTCCTGGACCCCGTGCGCGAAGAACGGTATGAGCTTCGTCGCGCGGGAGATCAATTCGATCGGGTCTTGGTGCAGGAGTAAGGGGCGCGCGGGATTCCCTGCTCGACTTCGTGTGCCTGGTGGCCCTTCGATATGCGCATCCCCCGCTCTGTCTTGGCCGCGTGAGGCGGGAATGGCCGTCTCCACTACTGCTCACCTCCTGCTCTGCAGTCCGTAGAACATCGAACGCGGTGCGGCTCCAGACTCCCTGGATGAAATGAGAGGTTGTTCCCGGGCTGGCCCAGGAAGACGTCAGGCGGCCGGCACCTTGGCCCCAGCCAGGTCCGGGTGGCATGGGTGTGTGGGGCGACCGTGAAAGCCTTCCGCGTGGACAACATGTTAATTGTTTAATATTTATTTGTAGTTATGAGTGATATATTTGAAGTGAAGTGATATGTTTAGCGCCTTGTATTGAAGTATTTATCATTATATATAATCATTAACAGTATATTCATAAACCATATTAACATTTAATGTATATATTCACCTTAAATATATGAATACATGTTACGTGAATTAATTATTCACAGGTATTCAACAGGGATATAAACAGTGATTTCTAAGGTAAGGATAGATTGTTGATATTCTGTGGATTGAATGAATGGGGAGGCATGGAAAAAGGGCTCAACATGTCGTCATTGAGATTGGTTACCTATATGGCCGACTCCCATAATCCGCAATCTATTAAGCGATTCGGGTCTACTGGTTGAGATGCGAAAGAACGTTATGCATGGGAGCGCCGGAGATCTTGACCAGCCCATGGAGGGGAGCGTCCATCTCGAGGATCAGGAATATCGAGCCCGCGATCGACACGGAGCAGACGAACAGGGCGGCGATCACGGTCGTGTTGCACGGGGCAAACAGACCGAAGCTCGCAAAGATCATGGTGACCCAGAAGACCAGAAAGACCAGGAACGCCGTCGGGATGGAGCTGCCGGATTGTTCGATCAACAGCCAGTGCATCCGCGCCAAGTCGCCCCCGACTTGCAGCGCTCGGTTCTGCAGCGAGCGATGGGCGTCGTCGCCGGGCTTCAGATTCCGGACCAACTCGATGGCGCGTTCCAGCAGTAGCCCCCCTTCGGAATCCTCTCTCGATGAGCCGCGCCCACCCTCTTTCGGCCAGTGCAGTTCGATCGCCCGGGCCACGCCCTGGCGCAGCAGGGTGCGGATTTCGGTGGTCTCCGGTCCGTAGTACCGCAGCGCGCGATCCAGCAGGATCAGGTCGGCGCCGGCCTGCTTGATCTCCTGATCCCGCGCGTTGAACGAACTGTTCGCCGAGGCAATCAGCAGGCCGAGGACGAGGGCGGCCAGCGTTCCGATCAGGCCGGCCGCCAGCCGGACCACGTCGCGCGTCTCCGGGCTCAAGTGGTGGTCCGGCAGCCGCCGCTTCAACAGGAGGCCTGCGATCCCGCCCCCGAACATGCAGGCGAAAGCGATCACCGCGATCACAAGGGCATTCATTCCTCGCCTCCTTCACCCTGAAAATCCGCCGTCAGCTTCCAGCAAGATCGCGAGGTGACAGCCGGGGTGCCGACAGACTACTGAAAGCTGACGGCTGATGCGTACGGCAATCAATGACCAATCTCCAGTGGTCACCGGGCGACCGATTCACTTGATCTCGCGAAGACACGCGAGATACTCCGGCTTCGACATCTTCGGCTTGAAGTCTGCGAGGATTCGATTCGCCACGGTCGCATGGTCGGCGAGGAGGTCCACGACCGTCATCGCCATGGCTTTTGCCGGGACGATGTAGGCCTGCTCCTCGTCGGCCACTCCGTAGGCGGCGGTGTGGAGGCCTCCATGGAACCCGCCGGACTTCACCTCGACCATCGGCATCAGGTGGGACAGATCTCCGGTATCCGAGGAGCCCGTGATGTGCCCCTCGATCTCCAGCCGGTCCTGACCGATCAGCGCGGCGAAATTGCCGGCCAAGAGGCCCGTCACGGCTGTCTCATTGATGCGCGGCAGGTATCCGGGAAGCGTCTGGATCTCCACCTCCCCGTCCAGCGCCATGGCCGCGGCTTCCAGTGCGCGATTGATCTTTCGATTCGCATCCTGAATGGCCTCCACGGTCTTGCCGCGAACGAACATCTCCATCCGGACGTCGTCCGGGACGATGTTCACCAGGTCGCCGCCCCGCGTCACGATCTGATGGACGCGGATCGTGTCTTCGTCCCGGAATGTTTCCCGCTGTGCGTTGATGTTCATGATGGCCAGCGCCATGATGTTCAGCGCGTTGATCCCCTGCTCCGGCGCCACCCCGGCATGGGACGCCTTGCCCTTGAACCGGATCATCTTGGCGACAAAGCCGTTGCTGGTCGAACCGTGCAGCAGCTTCGGCCCGGGAGAAACCGCCGCCGCGTGGACCAGCATCGCCATCTGGATGTCGTCCATGTGGCCCAGCCGGACCAGCTCCGCCTTCCCTCCCAGGAACTCGATCTTCCCCTGGCGCTTGAGATCCAGACGGTATTCGATCTCCACAAACTCCTCGGCCGGCACCGCGAAGCAGGCGACCCGGCCGGCGAGCTGCTCCATGACCCCCGAACTCTTGAGACCCATCCCGGCCCCGACGCAGGTCGCGATCTGCGCGTTGTGCCCGCAGGTGTGGGCGGCGCCCGTTGTCTTGTCCCCGAAGGGGGAGTCGGCGCAGAGAAGCGAGTCGAGCTCGCCGAGGATCCCAACCGTAGGTCCTGCCGCCCCACCCATCAGGATGCCTTTCACCCCTGTGATCGCCAGCTTCTCCTGGCAGGGAATTCCGTGGGCGGCAAAGATCTTCGCCACCGTCGCGGCGGTCTTGTGCTCTTTGAATCCCAGTTCCGGGTTGTCCCGGATCGTCCGTCCGAGCGCGATGATCACGTCGCGATGGGAATCAATCGCGTCGCACACCCGGCGCTTCATCTCACTACGATCCATACGACTCTCCCTTCACACAAGGCGCCCCATCTTCTCCAGGCCGTCGCGGAGGCGATTCCTCCGTGGCCGGGCGAATGGACCGCCAACTCAGGAACGAGCCCGCGATAATCAGCACGCATCCCAGCCACAGATTCAGACTCGGCTGCACGCGGAGATACAGGCAGCTTACGACGGTCGAGAAAAATGGGGTGAGGTACGAACACGCGGCCACCAGCACCACATCCCCTGCGCGCATGGCGAGATCCCAGAAAAGGTAGGCCAGCCCCGTGGCCAGGGCGAGCACGGCGACTTCGGCCACGACGCGAATGTTCCATGTCCCGCCTTCCGGATGGAGCAGGCGCAACAGTCCGCACATCAGGCCGGTGGCCAGGGAAAACAGCAAAACGGCTCCCCGGCTGTCGGGGCCGCCCCACCGACGGGTCAGGTTGGAATAGAGGGCCCACGCGATTGCCGCGAATGCCCCCAGGGCGTACGCCGCGGGATTACGCCGAATATTGACCGAGAACGAGTGCCACGTAATCCCCGTGTCTTGGGTCAGCACCAGAAAGACCCCGCACAGCGCCAGCAGTGTGCCGGGGATCAATCCCACGTCCGCCCGCTGGCCAAGCAGGACCAGCGCAAAGAGGATGGTGAGGGCCGGCCACAGATAGTTCAGCAGGCCGACTTCGATCGTCTGGCGACGATCGGCGGCGAGGCCCAATGCCAGAAACAGGGCCACGGTGTAGAGCACGAAGAGGGCGCCGCAGCCAACCACGTATCTGCGTGGAAGCATGCACAGGGCCCGTAGCGATCGCTCCTTCCAGGCGAGGTGCGCTCCCAGGAAGCCAGCGGCCGTCAGGTAGACGGCTGCGCCCGCCGTGAGGGGACCAATCTGTTCGGAGATGCTGCGTGCCAGCGCAACCGTCACACTCCAAAGCAGAATGGCGCAGAAACCGAAGATCGTATTTCGGTCTAGTCTGCCGCTGCGGCCCATCGTCGCGCTACCCTCCAGGCGACTCTAGGCTGCTGAAAGCGATACGGAGCTCTTCAGCATCCTGCTAGAGCAACGCGGCGACCTTGACGCCGTCCATGTCGTCGAATGTCTGGTTCTCGCCGCCCATGACCCAGCAAAACGTGTAGCGCCGCGTGGCAGTCGCGCAGTGGATCGACCACGCCGGCGACATCACCGCCTGCCGGTCGG
>JAPLLC010000187.1 GCA_026387775.1 Candidatus Methylomirabilota bacterium
CGGGGGTCCCGTCGCTGGGACCCCCGTTCTCTTCCCGCTGGCAGATTGCCGTTTACGCCCCTCTGGATGTCCCAGGCCCCCCGTCCAACCCACTTTGCAGATAGCAAAAGCTCTCCTTGACATCGACAGGCCGTCAGGTTATGAGAATGGCGGCACTTACCTGGGGAATCATGGTCGAATCAACCTAAGCCGTTGTCAAAGAATGACTTGACCGGAGAAATTCCGGAAACGGCATAAGGAGCCGTAACGAAATTCCAATAGACGGACAAGTTATTTCGTAACGGCTCCTAAGTGTACCCGGGCGGCCAAGGCGTGTCGAGATCCGGTTCCGGGGGCGTGCAGGGCAAGCAGGCCAGGAAGCGCGAGCGGCAGACCGCCACTGGGCGCTAGGTGAATGGAACATGGCGACCGAGACGATTCTTCTGGTGGATGACGACCCTTTCATCCGACAGTTGTGTCGGGACATCCTGGAGTCGGCGGGCTACAAGACTGTCATTCTCGCGGACGGCTCGAACCTGCACGCGACCGTGGCCGCGGCCGCGCCCTCGCTGATCCTGCTCGACATCATGATGCCGGGGATAGACGGCCTGACCTTGTGCCGGCAGCTCCGCACCGGGCTCCGCCCCTTCCGCGGTCCCATCATCGTCTTCTCCGCCAAACACTACCGGGCCGACAAGCAGCTTGCCATCGAGGTGGGCGCCAATGCCTTCCTGGAAAAGCCATTCGGGCCGGACCGGCTCCTCTCCTTGGTGCGTGATTTCCTGGCCCGCAAGATCTCGGTGCGGTTCTGGGGCGTGCGCGGCTCGATCGCCACGGCGTCCAGAGACACAGTCGGCTACGGCGGGAACACGCCGTGCGTCGAGGTGCGGGTGTCCGGGGTCGACGACATCTTCATCTGGGATGGAGGGACCGGGCTCCGAGAGCTGGGGCGCTCCCTCCGCCTCCTGGGGGGAAACATCAAGGGCTACCTGTGCTTTTCCCACTTCCACTGGGACCACATCCAGGGCCTGCCCTTCTTCGAGCCGGCCTACATCGCGGGCAACGATTTCACCTTGGTCGGGCCGGCCCAGCCGACCGCCGATCTCCTCCAGATCCTGTCGGGGCAGATGGCCTCCGTCTACTTCCCCGTGGGGTTGGAGCAATTTGGGGCGGCGTTGAGCTTCCAGGAGATCGGCGAGGGAATCGTCACGCTGGGCGGCGTGCATTTCGACACGCTCTCCTCCCTGCACCCCGGTCGCGCCCTGATCTATCGCCTTTCGCATGGCGACAAGCGGGTCATCTACGCCACGGACAACGAGCTGCCCAAGGACTGGAAGACGACCGGCGGGGCGGCGGCGCACGAGCTGGACCGGTTCCTCCGATTCTTCCAGGGTGCCGACCTCCTCATCCACGACGCCCAGTACACGCCGGAGGAGCTGGAGCGGAAGCGTGGCTGGGGCCACTCATCATGGCTGGATGCCTTGGATATCGCCATCGCGGCCGGGATCAAGAACGTGCAGTTCTTCCACCACGATCCGGACCATTCCGACAACTTCCTGGACGAGATTCGAGAATCCGCCCAGCAGCGCGTCGCGGCGTCCGGCGGGACCATCACCTGTGGCGTGGCTCGGGAAGGCGATCTTCTGGTCATCTGACGGGAGCCTCCAGCCGTTTCACGCGGCCCGGACACGTCGGGGTTGAGCCCTCCGCCTCTCTCATTCCTGCAACGATTCGAGACTCCCGACGGCTGACGGGCGGACGGCCATGGCTTCTTGGCTCGACGAGTTTCCAGTCGGATTGCTTCCCGCGCTGACGCTGGCTCTGGCGAAGGGCGCCCCCCAGGAGGTAGAAGATCGGACCACGGGGGGCGGCGAGGGGAGCCGGGTCTTCCTGTTTAATTGCGAGTGCCACACCTTTGACGAGGTGATCTCCCAGCTCCTGAAGGCCGTTCCCGGCATGACCCGCACCCTGGCCGAGGAGCTGGCGTGGCGTGTGCACACCACCGGATTGGCGGAAGTCTATCGAGGCGGGGCATCCGACTGCGATCGCGTCGCGCGAATCCTGGGAGAAACGGGGCTGATCGTTCAGGTGATGTGACGGAGTTGCATCGGGCATCCGGGAAAGGACAGCTATCCAGACCGACGGGAAGGCGAGGTGCGGGTGATCTGCAAGATCCGGCCGGAGCGGGTCTCCAGTATAGGCTGAGCCCACTCAGAGGCCGGCCTCCCGCGTTGGTTATCGCGACCGGCCTCGCGGTGGGGACAAGTCCCCGGAGTCGTTGCGGGCGCTCTCGCAGGCTGCTGAAAAAGGCCCATCTGCTGTCACCCAGCCTTCGGCTGGGTACCCCACGCTCGGGCACTCGCTGTGGCGTACCTGAAGTACGCCTGGACCCACCTGCGGTGGGTACCCCGCCCTTCTCGCGCCGCCTTCATCTGGACCTTTTTGAGCAGCCTGAGTGAAATCGAGTTTTTCAGCAGCCTGCTAGAGATGTCACCGGACGATCCGGGCTGCGTTTTTTCAAAATAGGGGTTTGACGAGTCGCGTCTTGGCTGCTATTCTCCAGTGGAAGAGGCTACCAAGCAGGAGGTCGATCAAGGCGGGGATGCCATTGCGGCTTTTTGGTGCCGGAAGCAGCACGCGAGTTCGATCCTGTCCGGCCTGTGAGCGAAAGATCAAGGCCGACGCGACCTTCTGTCCCTCCTGTTACATGGTGTTCCGCCCCGAAGGTTCTGCTGCACTCCGAGAGTATCTCCAGGGTGCCCGAATCCCAGGCGATGTCTATCTGCTTCGGAAGATGCAGAGCGAGGATCCCAACGCGGGTCCGGTGACGCGGGCTTCCGCCCGTCGAATCCGCTGCGCCGCTTCCCGCTCCCTCCTCGGTCGAGGCGCCGACTCCAGCAGAACAACCGTGGATCAAGAAAGGGCCGGAATCCCAAGACGGGCCGGCCGTGCGTCATGTGGTGGTGAAGACCAGAAACGGAGTGGAGGGTCTTCTGGCCTTCCGAGAACCTCTCCCGCCGCCGGCCATCTCCGCAGAGGATGTCCCGGCCCTGTTCGCCTGGATGCTGGAGAAGGATCCTCTCATCCCCAACAACTTGAGCCGCCTGACGGACATCCATGCGGCGGTTTTTCAGGGTGCGCCGGCGGCTCGCCTGGGGTACGATCAGCACCTGCTCCTTCAGGTGACGGAGGATCTCGGGCTCTACGGCACGAAGGAGTCCTTGGGCTTCCATCTGGCGCAACTGGCTGCGGCCTACCGGCGGGCGTCGGAAGCGTATCGCAAGGCCGAGGGCGGCAGGGCACAAGCGGTCGATGCGGCGCTCTGGCAGATGGCCAGTCTGGCCAGCCGATTGCGAATGGAAGCCTGGATATACCACGGCCTTCACGGCGAGCCACCACAACTCCCCAGCACCCGCCAGCGCGAACTCCCGTTGAAGTTTCCGAGGAACTGAGCCACCGGACCGTCGGCCTCTGCGGCCGGAGATCTCCCGGAGTCGTCTTCTGTCCTTGGTGTCAGGCTCCTTTCTCCTCAGCCGAGGCCCATCGGTAGGCGCGCTCCATCGGCAGGGAAAGTCATCATGCTAACGATCGGAATCGCGGGGTGCGGGACGATCGGGACGGGAATCGCTCGGGCCATCGAAGCGGGAAGGATTCCGGCGGCGCTGTCCGGTCTGCACAATCGCACCCGGGCGCGGGCGGAGGCGCTTGCCGGCGTCCTGTCGCCGTCTCCACCGGTTCTGGACCTGCTCCGGCTCGTGCGGGTCTCGGATCTGGTGGTCGAGGCGGCAACGGGCGCCTCGCCGGAAGAGATCGTTCCTTCAAACGTGAACGTGTCCGCAGCCCTCAGCCTGGCCGGCATCGGTCCGGACCGGACCCGCGTCCGCGTCATTTTGTCTGGAAGGAGGCGAAGATGGAGAAGACGGTGTTTCTGACGGACATGGCCTGGCCCGAGGCGAAGGCGCGACTGCCGAAGGTGCGGCTGGCGATCCTGCCGACCGGTTCCATGGAGCAGCACGGGCC
>JAPLLC010000221.1 GCA_026387775.1 Candidatus Methylomirabilota bacterium
CCCGTCCAGATCGCTCTCCAGGAACATGTCCCCGAGGCGGATGGTGGCCTCCAGATACTGGTCGGACTCCGGCCCTACTTGCTGGAGGAGGGCCATGACTTCCTCGGTGGCACCCGTATCGAGGAGCACTCTGGCGGCGCCGAAAAAGTCGCCGGTCTCCTGGAGCACCCGCGCGGCCTCGCGCGGGGCGCCAGCCTGCTGGTAACACTGCGCGGCCTCCGATCGCTTCCCCAGCCGCTCCAGGGCCGAGGCGGCCTGCGCCGGATTCCCGGCGGCAACATACATCTCCGCCGCGCGCTCGTCGTCCCCATGGCGGGCGTACATCTCCGCCGCCTTGGCAAACGCGTGACCCCGCTGGTACATCTCGCCGGCCCGCCACCACAATCCCCCGGCCTCGAACTCCCGGCCCGCGTCCTCCTCCCGCCCCTGCGCCAGGGCGTGCTCTCCCTGGACGACATGGAGTTCCGCCTCCTTCCCCATCTCCCGGCAGAGTCGGGCAGCCCACTCGAACTCCTGATGGCGCACGAGAAGGCCGAGTCCCACCTCCCAGTCCCCGGCCCGACAGAACTGCTCCGCCGCCTCCACCTCCAAGCCGTGGTCCCGGAACACGGCGGCCGCCCTGGTCGGCTGTCCCGCCCGGATGTAGGCCTCCGCGCAGCGCCGGGCCTTCAGTTGGATGACCCGCAGGGGCTCGGTCGGCCCCTGCGGTCCCCGCAGGCGCCCCAAGGCCCGCCCCAGGAGTTCAGCCGCCTCGGCGTACTGTTGCAACTGGAAGCGGAGCTCGCCGGCTCGCTCGAACGCCTCAAACTTGCCGAAGAGTGTGGCGGCTCGATCCAGATCCCCCGCGCGCTCGGCCGCCTCGGCCGCCTTGAACTCGTTCCCTCCTTTCTGAAAAAGGCTCGAGGCTCTGGCGTGATTGCCCAGGCGGGCGTAGAGCTCGCCCGCCTTCACGAAATCGCCCGCCTGCTCGAACAGGCGCGCCGCCTTGGCCGGCTGGTTCTGGTGCTCCCAGACTCTCCCTGCCTCGCCGAACGCGCGGCCGCGCTCATACGCCTCGGTTGCGGCCCCCCAGTCCGCCATCTGCTCGTACGCCTGTCCCGCCTCCACATAGGCTCCCTGGCGGACGAGGCGCCGAGCCTCGCCCCGGCTCGGGGGGTGGAGGCCGGGGGCAGCCATGCCCGCCCGACCCCGCTGGAGCACGCGCCGAAAAGCCCAGATGATCCCAAAAACGATCAGCGCGCCGACGGCCGGGCCCGCGGCGGGGTGGGCGGACAGGCCTCGCGCCAGGCGCTGGCCTTCCGCCAGCCAGCCCTGCACGCTTTCGGAAAACGAGTCGCGTTGTCCACCGACCTGGACCTGGGCCGACGCCGGGCGCAGAGGAAAGACGGCAAGAACGAGGAGCAACAGTGAAAGGCACAGAAGGAGACGACGCGAGAAACGAGGTCCGAACATGGGAGGGAGCGAGCCTTGAGTGAGCGGTGCCAGGGCAGA
The DNA here is from genome assembly GCA_026387775.1 of Candidatus Methylomirabilota bacterium. Classification (GTDB taxonomy): domain Bacteria; phylum Methylomirabilota; class Methylomirabilia; order Methylomirabilales; family 2-02-FULL-66-22; genus 2-02-FULL-66-22. Next base: position 1,492 of record JAPLLC010000221.1, read on the forward strand.
CACGGGAGAACCCCATCCGCACGCACGCGATGGAGGGAACAGGGGGTGGTGGTCGGACTCGGCCGGATCGGCCGGGACGCCCCGGCGAGAGGCAGGACAAAGTGATCGGACGCACCGGCTGCGGGGCATCACTGCTCGACCTTGGCCCGCTCCTCTTCTTCCTGACAAGCGATGCAAAGCCTGGCGAAGGGCAGCGCCTCCAGTCGACGCTCGCTGATCATTTCTCCGCAGGTCTCGCACAGCCCATACGTATCTTGCCGGATCTTGTAGAGGGCTTCGTCGACTTGCTTCAACATGCGGCGCTCGGTGTCGCCGATGGACAGCAGAAATTCCTTTGTGTAGGCGCTGCTCGCCTGGTCGGCGATATCCTGAATCTCGTCGCGCGTCGATTCGAGACTCTTGACGTTGGAGCCACGGACCCCGCTCATCAATTCCCTCCGCTTCACCAGCAGACGCTGCCGAAACTTCTCAACCTTGGCCCCCTTGAGTGGCATGCTCATCCCCTCCCGTGACCGACCGACCCGTCGCACCCGCCCTCCGGATCGCCCGGACCTTTCTCGCCGCCGGAGTTCGACTCAATGCGTTCCCATTCCGCGCATCCTCACACGGGAATACAAATCCTCGCGGAGGCGAGGCCGACGCCAAGTATCCGCGAGGCCAGCTATAGGCGTCACCCGATCGGGGTGGCTGATCCCGGGCCCCCACCGCCGTGCGCCATCCTATGTGATCCGGTCAGGAGAGCCGCCGATCAGCATACGTTTCGGCGCGTCGCCCCAGAGCCGCTCCAGATCGTAAAATTGCCGAGTTTGTTCGTCAAAAATATGAACGACGACATCTTGGTAGTCAAGCAAAATCCAATGCGCCTCGCCAGTGCCCTCGCGATGCAGCATGCGCACGCCCGCCTGGGTCAGGCGTTCTTCCACCCGCTCCGCGATGGCGCGGACCTGCCGTGCGGAGTCCGCACTGGCAATCAGAAAATGATCGGTAAAGCTCGAAACCCCGCGCAGATCCAAGATCGCCAGATACTGCGGCTTCACTGCCGAGGCCGCTTCGGCGGCCAGATCCGCAACCATTGTCGAGTCGATGGCTCATCCTCCGTTCTGAATGCCGGACCGGGCCCGGCGTGGTCAGCGCGCGCGCGCCGGACGCTGGTACAGGCGGTTCTTGGCCATGTAGGCCGCCACCGTGTCGGGCACGAGGTGGCGGATACTCCGCCCTTCCTCTACAAGTTGCCGGATCTCCCGGGAGGCGATATCCAGGGAGACCACCTCCACCAGGAGCACCTGGCGCGGGGCGGGCGCTTCCTCCACCCGTTCGGGGTCGACCTCGCTCACCTTGAGATACTTGAAGGTCGGATGCCCCAGGAGCCGGCGCTGCTCCGGCGCGAGCAGGTGCTCCACCTCGTCCAGGCGCCACCCGGGCCGCGCCGTCACGATGACCCGCGCCAGCGTCAGCAACTCCTTGGCCTCCCGCCACTCGGACATCTCCAGGAACGCATCCACCCCGACCACGAAGTACAAGTTGGTATCGGGCCCTGACAGCCGCTGGAACTCCCGCACCGTCTCGACCGAGTAGGACTTCCCCTTCCGCTGGAGCTCGATGGGGGAGACGGTGAAGTACGGGGTGAAGACGGTGGCCAGCGAGACCATCTCGTAGCGGTGCATCGCCGAGGCGGCCACGACCTCCTCTTTGTGGGGGGGGCGGGCCGCCGGCACGAAGATGATCCTGTCCAGCCCGAAAGCCCAGTAGATCTCCTCCGCCGCCCTGAGGTGGCCCAGATGGATCGGGTCGAAGGTCCCGCCCATGATGCCGATGCGCATGGTCCCTCCTCCCGGGGCGCCGGGCGAATCAGCCCGCGCCGCAGGGGATCACTTTCGGGAATCGCGAACCTGGCCGCCTCCCAGGACGATGAACTTCTCGCAGGTGAGCTCGGTGAGCCCCATGGGCCCGCGGGCGTGGAGCTTCTGCGTGCTGATCCCCATCTCCGCCCCCATCCCGAACTCGTAGCCGTCGGTGAACCGCGTGGACGCGTTCACGAAGACCGCGCCGGCGTCCACCTCGCGCAGGAAGCGCATGGCGCGCCCGTGATCGGAGGTCACGATGGCCTCGGCCAGTCCGGACCCGTGGCGGGCGATGTGCGCCACGGCCTCTTCGAAGGAGGCCACCACCCGGATAGACAGGGTGAGCGCCAGGTATTCCGTGTCCCAGTCCGCCTCGGTGGCGGGCAGGACGGCCGGCGCCAGCGCCCGGGTGGAGGGGCACCCGCGCACCTCCACCTCCGCGGCGGTCAGGCGCGCCACAAAGGGGGGCAGGAACGCCGCAGCAACCCCCACGTGCACCAGGAGCGTCTCCATGGCGTTGCATACACCGGGCCGATCCACCTTGGCGTTGTAGGCGATCTCTGCCGCCATCCCGAGGTCCGCCGATTCGTCCACGTAGGTGTGGCACAGCCCCTTATCGTGGGCGATGACCGGGATCTGGGATCCCTCGCGGACTGCGCGGATCAGCCCCTCGCCGCCCCGCGGGATGATCAGATCGATCAGGCCGTGAAGCGAGAGCATCTCCTTCACCACCGCCCGTTCCGCCGACGGGACGACGGCGAGGGAGGCCGGCGGCAGTCCCGCCGCCTCGACGGCCGCCGACAGCACGAGGGCGATGGCGCGGTTGGTGGCGAGCGCCTCCGACCCGCCCCGGAGCAGCACGGCATTCCCGGACTTGAGACACAGCGCCGCGGCGTCCGCCGTCACGTTGGGCCGGGATTCGTAGATGATTCCGATCACGCCCAGGGGCACGCGCATCCGTCCCACCTCGAGACCGTTGGGCCGGCGCCACATGTCGGTGATCGCCCCCACCGGGTCGGGGAGATCGGCCACCTGCCGCACCCCCCGGGCCATCGCCTCGATTCGAGGCTCCGTCAAGGTCAGCCGGTCCACAAAGGCCGAGGTGTTTCCTGCGGCGCGGGCGGCCGCCACGTCCTCGGCGTTCGCCGCAAGAATCCGCGCGTGCGCCCCGGTGAGACCCGCCGCCATGGCCAGCAAGGCCCGATTCTTCTCCGCCACGCTCGCTCTAGCGAGCTCGCGGGCCGCACGGCGTGCCTCCTCCGCCATCCGCCGGATGTCACACTCGCTCATGGGTCATCCCTCCGACGGCGCCCGAGGCGCCGCCTGGTCTTCGCCGCCTGAAGATGGTTCTATTACGGCCTCCAGCAGCTCGAGGATGACGAGGTTGTCTCGATGCACGACCTCGTCGTACGGGTTTACACCCAGCGCCCCGATGATCTCGTTGCTGTGCAGCCCCTTGATCTTCTCGACCTCGTCCCGGCCGTAGTTCGCGAGTCCCCGCCCGAACTCCGTCCCCGCCGGATCCAGCAGGCTGACGACGTCGCCCGCCCGGAAGCTCCGCTGCGTCCCGCGGATGCCGGAGGGAAGCAGGCTCTTCCCCCCGCGCACCAGCGCGGCCCGCGCCCCGGCGTCCACCACGATCCCGCCCCGCGGCAGGCTGGCGAAGGCCAGCCAGCGCTTCCGACTCTGCATGCGGCTCCGCGAGGGGATGAAGAGGGTCCCCACCTCTTCGGCCGCGAGGATCGCCTCCACCGTGCCCGGGATCCGACCGCTGGCGACCACGGTGGGAATGCCCGCGACCGCGGCGCGACGGGCCGCCCGGACCTTGGAGGTCATCCCCCCGATGCTGGCCGCGCTCCCGGCGTCCTCGGCGCAGAACGAAGTGATGGCGTCCTGGGGCCGCACCACGGGAATCAGCCGCGCCGCGGGATCCCGGTGGGGGTCGGCGGTGAACACCCCCTCGGTGTCGGTCAGGATCACCAGGAGGTCCGCCTGGACGAGGTGCGCCACCAGGGCCGAGAGCGTGTCGTTGTCGCCGAACTGGATCTCGCGCACGGCCACCGTGTCGTTCTCGTTGACGATGGGCAGAACCTGAAGGCCGAGGAGCGTGAACAGTGTGTTCCGGGCGTTGAGGTACCGCCCCCGGTGTCTGAGGTCCTCCTGCGTGAGCAGGATCTGCGCCACGCGCCGGCCGCAAGGCTGGAAGGCCTCCTCGTAGGCGCGCATCAGGTGGCTCTGGCCGACGGCGGCTGCGGCCTGCTTGAGCGGGAGTTCCCGCGGCCGCTCGGTCAGGCCCAGCGCCTCCATCCCCGCCAGGATGGCCCCCGACGAGACCAGAATCACCTCGACCCCTTGCGCTTGCAGCCGCGCCAGCGAGCTCGCCAGCGCCTGGATGGTCTCCCGGTGCAGGCCGATCCCCCCGCGCGACAAGACGCCGGATCCGACCTTCACGACGATGCGTCGGGGGGATCCGAGCCACTCCTGCCGGCTATCGGGACGTGGGGCCTTGCGCGAAGTCATAGGATTTCTCGTGCGCCGCCCGCAGACGGCTCGCGATGGTCTCCAGGAGCGACGGGATGCCCTCGCCGGTGAGCGCCGAGATCGCCACCAGCGGCAATCCCAGCGAGGCGCAGCGCGCCTGGATGCGCGCGAGCCCTTCGGCGTGGGGGAGGTCGATCTTGTTGGCGGCGGCGATACGCGGCAGGGAGAGTAGTGCGGGACTGTACGCCGAAAGCTCCCGCTCGATCGTCTCCGCGGCGATGACGGGATCCTCGGCGTCGTCCGAGACGTCCAGCACGTGGACCAGCAGACGCGTCCGCTCGATGTGGCGCAGAAACTGGATCCCCAGCCCTGCCCCCTGGGCCGCGCCCTGGATCAGTCCGGGGATGTCCGCCACCACGAAGCCTCCGTAGGGGTCCACCTCCACCACGCCCAGGTTGGGGGTCAGTGTGGTGAAGGGGTAGGCGGCGATCTTGGGCCGCGCGGCCGAGAAGGCGGCCAAAAGCGAGGATTTCCCCGCGTTGGGCAAGCCGACCAATCCCACATCGGCGATGAGCTTGAGTTCGAGACGGAGCGTGCGGACTTCGCCCGGAGTGCCGGGCTGGGCGATGCGGGGCGCCTGGCGCGTTGCGGTGGCGAAGCGCGCGTTACCGCGGCCGCCCATACCGCCTTTGGCCACCATGGCCCGCTGGCCGTCCGTGGTCAGGTCAGCCAGGACTTCTCCCGTTTCGACGACGGAGACCACGGTGCCGAGGGGCACTTTGATGGTGAGATCTGGGCCGTAAGCGCCGTGTTGGTCTTTGCCGCGCCCATGCTCGCCGCGCTTGGCGCGATAGAGTTGCTGGTATTGCAGATCAATCAACGTGCGGAAGGAGCGGTTGGCTTCGATGAAGATGCTGCCTCCGTTCCCCCCGTCCCCGCCATTGGGCCCGCCGCGGGGCACGTACGCCTCGCGCCGAAAACTCACACAACCGCGGCCGCCGTCGCCGGCCTTCACGACGATCTTGACGGTATCAATGAACTTGGTCACCGTGTACGCGCGGACGGCCAAGAATCGGCGTCGTCCAGCCGCAGTCGCTAGGCGACCGGAGCGATCGAGACGAAGCGATTGCCGGCGCGCTGCTCCACCTCGACCACGCCCGGCACCTTGGCGAACAGGGTGTCATCCCTCCCCAGGCCGACGTTCTTTCCGGGCTTGAAGCGCGTGCCGCGCTGGCGGACGAGGATACTCCCCCCGGTCACCGTCTGGCCGGAGAAGGCCTTCATTCCCAGGCGCCGCCCGGCGCTGTCGCGGCCGTTGCGCGAACTCCCAACGCCTTTCTTGTGTGCCATGGATGCCTCCGTGCGAAGCGTCAGCCAGACCTGAAAGTCCGCTCACGGCGCAGGGTTAAGCGATAATCTCCGCGATCCGGACCCGCGTCAGCTCTTGCCGGTGGCCGGTCTTTTTGCGGTACTTCTTCCGCTTCTTGAACTTGAACACGTCGATCTTCACGCCGCGCATCTGGGCCAGGATCTCCGAGACCACTCGGGCGATCCAGCGCCACCCGACTCCCGACCTCTCCCGGGATACGCTCCAGGGCCAGAATGGCACCCGGCTCGACCCGGTACTGCTTTCCCCCTGACTCAACGATCGCGTACACCTGCACTCCTTCCGCCGCGCTCAGGCGGTCCCGCAAGACGGGACGGGCGAACATGCCGACAAAAAGTATCCCGCCTCTGTAGAGGCGGGGCACTTTGTATAGCATGTGGTCCCGGGGCTGTCAAGCAATTCCCCATCGACCACTCCCCGGGGCAGCCGCCGCTACCCCGCCAGCAGCGAGTACTTCCCGGGCGGGTAGCTTTCCTCGACCGAGAGCTCGATCTCCCCGCTCAGCCGCTGCTGCAGGGTCTCCACGATCTCCGCCTCCTCGGCCTTGATCCACTCGACCAGGTCCCGCGCCGCGCGCACCTTGATTCGCGGGAGCGCCTTGCGCGCCATCCGCCATTCCACTTCGCGCAGCGCCTGGTGCGCCAGGGAGGCGACGGACCGCACACACCCCAACCCGCCGCAGGCGGCGCAGGTCTGGCTCAGCGACTGGTTCAACCCCTGGCGGACCCGCTTTCGCGTCATCTCCACCAGGCCCAACTCGGACAGGAGGGAAACGTTCGTCGGCGACCGGTCGGCCTTGAGGGCCTCCTTCAGATCCGTCATCACCTTGTCGCGATTCTCCTGACGGGCCATGTCGATAAAATCGATGATGATGATACCCCCCAGGTCTCGCAGCCGCACCTGACGCGCGATCTCGACTGCCGCCTCCCGGTTGGTCTTGAGGATGGTCTCCTCGAAGTCGTGTTTGCCGACGTACTTGCCGGTGTTGACATCGACCGAGACCAGCGCCTCGGTCTGCTCGATGACCAGATACCCTCCCGACTTCAGCCAGACCTTGCTGCGCAGAGCCTTCTCCACCTCCCGTTCGACCCCGAAGCTCGTGAAGATCGGCTCGTCCTCCGTGTAGAGGAACAGGAGTTGGCGGAGCTCCGGAAAGACGGACTCGGTATACTCCATACAACGCTCGTACTCGACGGCCGAGTCCACCACCAGGCGGGCCACGTCCTGTGTGATCAGGTCGCGGAAGATGCGGAAGATCAGGTCCAGATCCTTCTGGACCAGCGCCGGCGCCTTGAGGGGCTCCGCCTTGGCCTTGATCCCCCGCCATGTGGATCGAAGGAACTCGAAGTCAGCCTGAATCTCCTCCCTGGAACGGCCCACGCCGGCCGTGCGGACGATTACCCCTTCCCGCGGCACGTTGATCTCTTCGATGATCTGTTTCAGGCGGGATCGCTCGCCCTCGGCCTCAATCTTCCGCGAGACGCCGACGTGAGACTCCATCGGCATGTACACCAGGTAGCGCCCGGGCAGCGTGATATGCGAGGTGATGCGGGCCCCCTTGGTCCCCAGGGGCTCCCGGGCAACCTGGACGAGGACTTCCTGTCCCTCTTGGATCAGCTCCTCGATGGAGACATGGGAGTTCCGTCGCGGTCGATTCCGCTGGCGGCCCGCCGCGGGGGACGGCAGCTCGTCCTCGCTCGGCTCGGGCTCCCCCTCCTCCCCCAGGGCGAGCAGCTCCTCGTACGAATCCGTGTCTTCGTAGATGTCCCGGACGTACAGGAAGGCGTCGCGGGCCAGACCGACGTCCACGAAGGCGGCCTGCATCCCCGGCAGGATCTTGAGCACCCGGCCCTTGCAGATATTCCCCGCCAGGCTCTGTGTGTGGGAGTCGTCGATCAGGATCTCGACCAGCGTGCCGTCCTCGATGACGGCCACGCGGGTCTCCACCAGAGAAGAATTGACGATGATTTCGCGTTTCATGCGGTAGACCCCTGCATCCCGTTCCGCCAAAGGTGGAAGCGGGGATTCGGAAGGCCTACCCCTGGCCCTCGAGGGCGAGGGCCGTCCGCGTGATCCGCAGGGACGAGACCATGTGATCCAGCGCACCGGGGGAAACCCGCCGCTCCAGGAAGCTCCGCATCACGATTGTGGGCTTCACGCTCCCGCCCGGCCCCACCCGCAGGGTGAGCTGCCAGGCCGGCGTCCCGTTCCGACCCACGTCGAGAAACTCCTGGATGAGCGGTCGCGCGTCGAGGGCCACGGGGCGTCCCTTCTTGGTCACCTCGACGGCGATGGACTCCCGCGCCAGGAAGGCGGTGCAGGCCTCCGGTGTGCCGAGATCGGTCAGGACCGTCTGGTCCCAGCCGTTCGGCGTCAACTGGATGTGATACACGGAACCTCGTACCCCGGCGGAAAGCGACGGCCCGTGCAAGGGGGCTTCCCATGTCCGGAGAATCTTGAGTTCGGGCCGCAACTGGCGATTCCAGGCCTCGCACAGCTCCCCCGGCGCCATCCGCTCGGCCAGTTCAACCTCCCCAAGTTCGCGGAGCCCCTCGATGCCCACGGCCAGGGCCTGGGCCAGCGAGAGCTTGGGTTGCGGGTTGAATCCCTGCGTGAAGGCCAGGGGGACGCCGGCGCGGCGCAAGCCCCGCGTGAGCGCCCGCATCAGTTCCAGATGGGAGAGAAACCGCAGTTCTCCCACCTTCTGAAATTCGAATCGGATCTTTTGTATCGCCTGGACCGTCGGGCGGTCAACCGGCTCCGGCGATTCCAGCCCGCCGGAGCGGGGAGGAGAGAGGCCGGCCCCCTTGGCCCATGCCAGCCAGTCCGGGGCACACACCTCCCCACACCCGTTGCAGGCACCCACATGGCAATCTTCGGTCGCTTGGCCTTCCAGCGCCTTCCGGTACTCACGCTGCAGGTAGGCCTTGGACGCCCCGGCGTCGATGTGATCCCAGGGGAGCGGCGCCTCCAGGGGAAATGGTTTGTTGGCAATGGCGTACGGGTCCACACCCGCGTCGGCGAATGCCTGGAGCCAGGTCTCGAACTTCAACTGCTCGGTCCAGCCGTCGAAGCGGCACCCCCGCTGGTAGCCCAAGGCGATGGCGGCACCCACCTCTCGGCCCCCGCGGGAAAAGACCGCTTCCAGGAATGAAGATTCGACATGCTGCCACTTGAAGTCGATCCGCAACTCGCGCAGCCGGCCCCTGAGATACGCCTGCTTCTCCCTGAGGACGTCCATGGGCTCCTGCGCGAACCACTGGAACGGCGTGTGCGGCTTGGGAACGAAAGAGCCGGCACTGATTGTGAGGCCGAAACCGCGGGACCGCTCCCGACGGGCGATCCGGGCGGCCTCGCGGGCGACGCGGACGATCTCGTCCACGGCCGTCTGCGTCTCGGTGAGCAGGCCGATCATGAAGTAGAACTTGAGCGACTCCCAGCCGGCCCGAGCCGCCTGCTGGACGGCGGTCAGGATTTCCTGCTCGTCGAACCCGATCTTGTTGATCACCCGCCGGAGGCGATCCGAGCCCGCCTCGGGAGCGATGGTGAGTCCGGTCTTTCGCACCTTCGCGATCTCGGCGGCCAAATCCTGGTTCCGGTTCAGGGCCTCCACGCGTAAAGAGGGCAGGCTGAGGGAGGTCCTGGTGGGAGCCAGGCGTCGCATCAGCGAGGGGAAGAGGTCGCGGAGGCAGCCGAGATCGGCGATGGACAGCGAAGAAAGCGACAGCTCCTCGTAGCCCGTTCCGGCGAGCGACCGCTCCACCATCGCATGGATGGCGGAAGCGGCATGCCCGCGCACGGGGCGATAGAGGTACCCCGCCTGGCGAAAGCGGCAGCCCTGCGCACAGCCCCGCATGACCTCGATGGTCGCCCGGTCGTGCACCACGTCCATGTACGGCACCGGGAACCGCCCATAATCCACCTCATCCAGCCGGACGGCCGTGCGCTTCCGGACTACCTCGCCGGCCGCATGCAGGGCGGGAACGTACATCCCCTCGATCCCTCTCAGCGCCCGGAGCAGCTCCTGGCGGCGGCCCCCTTCGCGCTTCCAGTCGCGGACGGCGGCGGCGAGCTCAAGTGCCGCCTCCTCGCCGTCGCCGATCAGGAAGGCATCGATGAACTCCACCAGGGGTTCGGGGGTGAACGCCACCGGGCCGCCGGCGACCACGAGGGGGTGTCGCTCGTCCCGGTCCGCGGCCCGCAAAGGCACGCCACCCAGCTCCAACATGGCCAGGATCGTGGCGAATGAGAGCTCGTACTGGAGGGTGAACCCGAGGATGTCGAAGCTGTCAAGCGGCAGGCCGGATTCCTGGCTGCAGAGCGGGATCCGGCGGTCGCGCAAGAGCGCCTCGGCGTCCAGCCAGGGCGCGTACACCCGCTCCGCCATCACGTCCGACTGGTCGTTCAACCGCTGGTACAAGATCTTCAGTCCCAGATGGGACATCCCGATCTCATACACATCCGGAAAGGCGAGCGCCACCCGCACGGCCACGCTGTCCGGGTCTTTCACCACGGCGTTCCACTCCGCAGCAATGTATCGGGACGGTTTGCCGAGGTATGGAAGAACGTCTCTGGCGATCGCAGACTTATAGGTCGTCAGGGGGGTCATCCCCCGATCCCTTTCCATTGCGGGATGATAGAGCACGGCGGGGGCAAATGCAACCGGGAAGCCGGAAACGCGAGGAGATTCTCCCACGCTGGGTCCAGGGCGGGCGGCGAACACGATCGCTTGCCGGCGCCGAGGTCGCGCGAGACGCATCGCCCACGGCGCCGGGACAACTTCACGATGCCGGGGAGATCGTGACGGGCGCCTCGCCCTTGGCCAGTTCGGCGATACTGGTGCGGGCCAGGACTTCCATCATCTTCTCCTGGGCCTCTTCCCAGACCACATGTATCGGGCACACCTGGGCTCGGTTGCATTCCCCGGAATTGGCAAGACAGACGTTCAGGTGGATCGGCCCTTCGACCGCCTCGATCACATCCTTGATGGTGACATCTGCAGCGGATCTGGCGAGAGAGAAGCCGCCCTTGGCCCCGCGATGCGACCGGACCACTCCCGCCTTCGCCAGCGCCTGGAAGATCTTGGCCAGAAACCGCGGGGGAACATCCTGGACCTTCGCAATGACGGAAAGCATGCTGACCTTTCCCTCTTCTTGCCTGGCGAGGTAAAGGACACCGCGAATGCCGTATTCGCCTCCACGCGTCAGCTTCATTCACACCCCTCCTGCTCAGGTGGCCTTGAGGACAAATGAGGTCAAGTAATATCTAGTATAGCATAAATGACTCAAAACCCCTCCGCTTTCGTTCGACCAAGCCCTCAGATCAGAATACGATTCGAAGGATCAATCGGGCGGCAAATACAGCCAAGGCGATCGCGAGAATGCGGCGAATTGGTTCGCTGCGCATCCGGCGGGAAAGAATCGCGCCTCCCTGCGCGCCAATCAGGACTCCCGCGCCCATACTCGCTGCCACCGAAAGGTCGACCTGGCCCTGGCTGAAGAACGTGAGACATCCGGCGAGGCTCGTGATGGCCAGGACGAAGTGGGACGTCGCAGTGGCGGTGTGGACCGGAATGCCGAGAACCACGATCAGAAACGGAACATGAACGATGCCGCCCCCCACGCCGAAAACGCTGGAAAGGATCCCGACCAAAGTACTGAGGAGCATCCCGAGTCGCATCACGGGCGAACGGAGCGATTGCAGCCCCGCCCCCGTCACGTTTCGGACTGCGGACCGACGGAAGAAGAGTTGCTGCCCGCAAAGCAGAAAGGCGGCAATGAACAACAGGAACACCCCAAAAAGGACGGAGAACCATTTCGAGTTGAGGTACTGCACCAGCCAGGCACCCAGCAGCGCCCCCGGGATGGTCGCCGCGGCAAACGCCGTGCCCATCCTATACAGCACCCGGCGTTGCGCCATGTAGGCGATGCTTCCCGACAGGGCGTTCAGGAAGACGACGGCCAGCGAGGTCCCGACGGCCTGCTGAGGAGCGAAGCCGTATCCGAGCAGCAGGATAGGACCGATCATCCAGCCCCCGCCCGCGCCGAGCAGGGTCCCCAAGGTCCCGATCCCCAGCCCCAGCCCGAAGAGAATCGCCGTCGTCATCTTCGTACCTCTCCGTGCTCCTTCGCGTCGGAGCCCGATACCAACCCGTCCCCCACTGCATACCTCGGATGAACCGGCCGCGTCAACACTCATCCGCCAGCTCTTCTTCTCACCCGCGCCCCTCTTTCACCTTGACACTTGTTGCTGGGTCGGGATAGTTTTGGCGTCAATCGAAGTCCCCCAGACATAGGAGGTGAAGCGAGGCTCACGAGCGCTCGAGAGGGTGGGCATGACCGTACCATTCGACAAACGGAAACCGGGAGGGGGCGCAGGTCGCCTCGGGACACGAGAATGGAGGACAGGGTCATGGCAGAAGGACGACGGATCGGACTGCTCGGGTGGATCCTCATCGGGTTTGTGGTCGGGGTGCCCTTCGGCATTTTCTTCAAAGACGCCAGCATCTCGATGAGCTGGATGGGCGACCTCTTCCTCCGACTCCTCAAGATGCTCATCGTCCCCCTGGTGTTCTTCTCGCTGGTGACCGGCACCGCTTCCATCAGCGATCCCGTCAAGCTCGGCCGTGTGGGCGTGAAGATCATGGTCCTCTATCTGGCCACGACGGCCATCGCCGTCACCATCGGCCTGATCGTGGCCGCAATCCTGAATCCGGCGGCCGGGATGAAGCTGGCACCGGTCGCGGGGTTCAAAGCACCCACGGTGCCCGCCTTGAAAGAGGTCCTGCTGAATCTCGTCCCGACCAACCCCTTCGATTCGCTGGCCAAGGGTGACATCCTGCCGGTCATCGCCTTTGCCATGTTCTTCGGCGTCGCTGCCGCCTTGGCGGGCGACAAGGGGAAGGCGATCGTGGGGGCGATCGAGGCCGCGGCCGAGGCAATGTACAAGTTAACCACGATCATCATGTGGTATGCCCCCCTCGGCGTCTTCTCCCTCATCGCCACCACGGTGGCGAAGCAGGGACCGCAGGTGCTCCTACCCTTCATCAACCTGATCCTCACCTGCTATCTGGCGTACTTCCTCCACGTGGCCCTCATCTACACGTCCATCGTCAAGTTCCTGGCCAAGGTCAACCCGTTCAAGTTCTTCAAGGGGGCCTTCGAGATCATGATGATGGCCTTCGTCACACGGAGCAGCAACGCCACCCTGCCCGTGACGATGCGGGTCTCCGAAGAGAAGCTGGGCCTGCCGCGGAACCTCATCAGTTTCACGTTGCCGCTGGGAGCCACGGTGAACATGGACGGGACCGCCATCTACCAGGGGATCGCCGCCCTGTTCATCGCCGCCATCTACAACGTGCCGCTCGGGTTCACCCAGTACCTCATGATCATCCTGCTGGCTACGCTGGCCTCCATCGGCACGGCGGGGGTCCCGGGCGCCGGCCTGATCATGCTGGCCATGGTGCTCCAGGGCGTGGGCCTGCCGCTGGAAGGGGTGGGCCTCATCGCCGGGATCGACGTTATTCTGGACATGGGTCGGACTTGTCTGAACGTGACCGGCGACGTCGCGTGCACCACGGCCGTCGCCTACTCGGAGGGCGAGTTCTCCCCGCAGACGATCAACAACCTGTAGGGGCCGGGGTCTTCGGACGGGAGTCTTGTTTTCCACCGCCCCCGGCGCCATCCGCCGGGGGCGGTTCGTTTGCCGGAAGCCGAACGCCCAAGCGAGGCATGGCCGATCCGAAAGGGAGCGCCACGAGACTCTCACAGGCCCCGTCTTTGCCTTGACAACTTTCCGCGTTACATGACAAGATTATATTATTGGGGCGCGGCATCTGATGCGGTGTTAACGCTATGGATTCCATGACAAACATCATCGATCTTGCGATGCTGGCCGACGGCGTGGCCATCCAATGGCGGAAGAGCAAGGTCGAGAAAGCGGCAGGGGTGTCTGCGGCCGCGGCGTAGCGCCGCGAGGTAACGCACTGTGGAGAACACCACGATCATCGGCGTCCTGGGCGGCATGGGGCCGGCGGCCACCGCCGACTTCTACCAGAAGCTCATCCAGGCCACTCCCGCCAAGGCCGACCAGGATCATTTCAAAGTGTTGATCTTCAGTAACCCGCACATCCCCGACCGCACGGCCGCGATTCGCGG
>JAPLLC010000084.1 GCA_026387775.1 Candidatus Methylomirabilota bacterium
CTTGGCGGGCCTGGTGATCATCATCATCTTCAAAACTGCGGTGGTCGTGCCGCAGCAGAGCGCCTTTGTGGTCGAGCGCCTGGGGAAATACCGCGAGACGATGGGGGCGGGCTTCCACATCCTGATGCCGTTTCTCGACGCCATCCGCTACAAGCACTCGCTCAAGGAGCGGGCCGTGGAAATTCCCGAGCAGGTCTGCATCACTCGGGACAACGTCCAGGTCCACGTGGACGGGGTGCTCTATCTGAAGGTCCTGAATCCGGAGCGGGCCTCCTACGGGGTGCTGGATTATTTGTTCGCCATCTGCCAGCTCGCCCAGACCACGCTGCGCAGCGAGATGGGCAAGATCGATCTGGACCGCACCTTCGAGGAGCGGACGCACATTAATATCCAGGTGGTCACCGAGCTGGACAAGGCCTCCGAGCCGTGGGGCATCAAGATGCTTCGCTACGAGATCAAGAACATCACCCCGCCCAAGGACATCCTCGCCGCCATGGAGAAGCAGATGCGGGCGGAGCGGGAGAAGCGGGCCGTGGTCCTGGCTTCCGAGGGGGAGCGGGATGCCGCCATCAACACCGCGGAGGGACAGAAGCAGCAGGTGATCAAGGCCTCGGAGGCCCGGAAGCAGCAGCAGATCAACGAGGCCGAGGGGGCGGCGGCCGCCATCCTGTCCATCGCCGGCGCGACCGCCGAGGGGATCCGGCGGGTGGCCGGCGCCATCGAGGTGGCGGGCGGCCACGAGGCGGTGCAACTACGCGTGGCCGAGCAGTACCTGACCAAGTTCGGCGAGCTCGCCAACGCCAGCGATACCACCATGATCGTGCCGGCCAGCGTGGCCGACGTGGCCTCGATGATCGGTATGGCCATGAACGTCATCAAGCGGCAGGCCCCGGCGCCGGCTGGCGGAGTGGCGTAGCCGTTGCCGTCGTCGTGAGGGTGGCGGGAAGCGCATCGGATGCCGACAGCGGCAAGCAAGGATGGGCCCAGCAAAGATTGAGAGAGGAGACAGTCGATGCCCCTGTTCGTCGTGGATCCAGCCCTCTGCAAGCGCGATGGCGTCTGCGTCGCCGAGTGCCCAACCCGGATCATCGAGATCGCGCCAGGGGCCGCCGCGCCCCGCGTCCCGGCCGAGGCGGAGGAGTTCTGTCGGAACTGCGGGCATTGCGTCGCCGTCTGCTCGCACGGCGCGGTCACGCTCGCAACCATGGCGCCGGAGCAGCTCCCGCCGGTCCGGGCGGACCGGCTGCTCGGACCGGAGCAGGTCGAGCACTTCCTGCGGGCCCGGCGCTCCGTTCGCAGCTACACAACCCGCCCGGTCGACCGCGAGTTGCTCGCCAAGCTGATCGACATCGCCCGCTTCGCCCCCTCCGCCTCGAACCGGCAGCCGGTCAAGTGGCTGGTCATCCACGATGCCGCCGAAG
Source organism: Candidatus Methylomirabilota bacterium (assembly GCA_026387775.1). Taxonomy (GTDB): domain Bacteria; phylum Methylomirabilota; class Methylomirabilia; order Methylomirabilales; family 2-02-FULL-66-22; genus 2-02-FULL-66-22. The sequence continues at coordinate 1,422 of JAPLLC010000084.1, forward strand.
TCCGGCGGCTGGCGGGGCTGGTCATCGACTGGATACGCGCCGGCCTGCCCACGCAAGCAACCGCCACCCGCAGGAACAACCAGCGCGTCATCTCTCTCTGGGAGTCCGGGGTCGACATGATCTGTCGCGGCGCCCCGCATCTCATCGTCGCCTGCGCCCCCAAGGAATACCTCTGGGCGGCGACCGATTCCGCCATCGCGCTGACCTACCTGGAGCTGGCGGCACCCTCCTTCGGCCTCGGCGCCTGCTGGGGCGGCTTCTTCACCGCCGCCGCTCGCCAGTGGGCCCCGCTGCAGGAGACCCTGGCGCTCCCCGCGGATCAGATCGTCTGCGGCGCCATGATGGTCGGCTACCCGCGCAACCGCTTCCACCGATTACCGCTCCGGAACGAGCCCCCGATCACCTGGCACGAGCCGAACCGCTGAGAGTCTGTGGAAGAATCCCACGGGCACCCAGTGGCAGGACGGCTCGCAACCAAATCCCCCCAACCCCCCTTTACCAAAGGGGGGCGAGGGGGGATTTCCGTTTGGTGAGACGGATTGGACGACGAGTCAGTAGGTCCCGCGGCTCCCGTAATTGGGATTTCTTTCCGGACCCTGAGCGAATCCCCGGCCGGCCGGGTTCTATGTTGGTTGTTTGGGGTGGCGATCGCGGTGGGCATGGCTATCTCAAAATGCAATTTTGAAATAGCCGGACGGTTATGAAGTGCCGCGCCCGAGTGTTTCGGGTTGTGCTGCCAGGGCAGACGGGTGGTTCGCCATTTGCCCTATGATTCTAGGCTGCCGCCTTCGGCCGACTCAGCCGCCCCTGGCCCTCCGCCTTCGCTCCCCGCGATCTTCCGGGTCCGATACAGATCGTAATCGGGCACCAGGCGATCATACGCGCCATCCATCAAGGGGGAGGAGATCATGAAATCGGCGGAGGCGCGGTTGCAGGCGATGGGAATATTCCACACGACCGCCATGCGCAGGAGCGCCTTGACGTCCGGATCGTGGGGCTGCGGCTCGAGCGGATCCCAGAAGAAGATCAAGAAGTCGATCTCGCTGTCGGCGATCTTGGCGCCGATCTGCTGATCCCCGCCCAGGGGTCCACTCTGGAGTTTGTTGATCGTGACGCCCAGCTCGCGCTCCAAGATCTCGCCGGTTGTCCCGGTGGCATAGAGCCGGTGATGCGCCAAGAGCACGCGATTGTACTTGGCCCATTCAACCAGATCGCCCTTCTTGTTGTCATGCGCGACCAGGGCGATCTTCTTGTCAAGTTCCATGGCGATCTTCTTGTGAGGCATGCGCACCCCTCCTCTTCTCTGGAGCGGAGTCTTCTCTTATGGTTCCGACCCTATCCGAGCGTGAAGCCCGGGTCAAGTGGTTTGCCGGTCAGGACTCGAATGTGTGAGGCACGACAGGTTCGAACCCAAGCCAGCTCCCCAAGAGGGGCGAATCTGGGCGCTGGAAGGAGAGGGTCTTGCTGGATTGAAGGCTAACGCTCCGAATGAGCCGCGAGCTAAAAGCGCCGCTCTTTGCGAGTCGGGCGCGCAACGCGGACCCAATTCGGTTGTCAGATTCTCTTACCAGCGCCACCATGTCTGCGTGCTCAACGGATTGGTCTGGTGCGGCTTTGTGCGGGGCTGTGCGCCGTGAGGCAGCCGCAAACTCTCCCAATGAGCGCTTGGTGTCATCAGTCTTATGGATGCCGATGAATGGCCGAGCCTACGAAGGAATCGCTGGTCGTAGGTTAAGAGAACGTCTAGCTCAATCTCTTCGGACTCCGCCAGAATCTTGCAGTCGCCCACCTTGGCGTGCACGCACAAGAGTGCGGTTGTTCGATTCTTGACATATTCCGCGTCTCTCGTCTGTGGGTCGCAAAACAAACTATCTATGAAGTTCCGGTGGAACTCCTTCCTCTCTGCGTCTCTGATCTTTTTACATTCTTCTACCACTGTCGGAGTGACGAAGTAAGCATCGAGAGCGTAGAACCAGATGCGAATGAGGGCCTTCCGTTCGCCCGCCAGGGAATCGGTCGGCTCGACTATTCCCGTTATTGCATCGAGCAGATATGAGAGGCAATGCGAATCGATGCCGATGTGAGCGTGGCTCTTAAACATGTCTGGAGTCTAACGAACGAACTGGTTTATAGAGGCATCTGCTAGCTGCTTTTCTCTCTAACTTTATCGGCTCCCTTTTTCAGTAGGAAATCTCTCTTGAGCCCACACTCAGGGCAGTTGGGCTCAGCCATATCGTTAATGTTTCCGCAAGTACATGTCCATTTTTCCCGTCCGGTAGAAGGAGAGGCGATCTCTTTGCCTTTTATTACCATGTCTAGCTTGCGCACTTTCTCAGCGAGGGCACTAATCTGTTCAAGTGTGGCCTGGTCGGGAAGAGATGCAAGCCAGAAGAGACCGAGGAGATTCAAACCAGGAACGAACCCCGCGAGGAACCAAAGCGTCGTATTCTTTGCCTTCCTTCGTGCGATATACATCAGCAAAAATCCGAGGATACAACCCATCAATAGGTATGGGATGAGCATTGCTGCATTTCCAGTTGAACCCTCTGCGGCATATACAGTGCCCATGTTTGTCTCCCGGCTGAACCTACGTCGCTAGACGCAGCCCTTAAAACTCCATGCGCTGAATGGGAGAGAGTGTTGATAAACCGAGGAGTTGGACAAGGACGCTGAAGCGATCGGGATGTTATTTGGCTTCCACATAACACCCTCTGGATAGCAGGAGAGAAGTCGGGCGAACCGTCGGCGAGAGAGTATCGTCAGGCTCATGGGCTGTCAACCGCAAACGCCCCCTGTCCAGGTAACACGGGGGGCTGAAAATACACAGGAGGAAGAAAGGGGCTTGACAATCGATATTCTGGAACCCGGGACGTTGCCATGTTCAGCACGTTGCCAGGAGGCCCTCCCACGCGGCGGTAGCGGCCCGGCCCTGGGGAACCCCACGGTGGCGAAGGTGTGGTAGGCGTGCCTCCGCTTCGAATCGTTCCGGCTGTGAGGGTCTCAAGGCGAGAGTATTTGTTCTGACAAATCAGCTCAAGGGCACGCCGGACGGAGTCCTTACGGACGACTGCGCTGGCTGCGGCTCGTCTTGCCCGATGGCACACCCGGGAGCTGCGCGCCATGCCAGACGGCCACAATCCACACAAACCGCCCCGCAACCCGATAGAAGAATCGATACGGCACCACGATCATTTCCCGATAGGGGAGCTCAGGGAATTCCGGGATGACGTGGCCGGAGTTGGGAAATTTCTCCAGTCGCCGGAGCACCGATTCCGCTTTCTTTCGAAAGCGGATCGCGGCCGGGGGATTGTCCTGGCGGATGTAGGCCAACGCGGAGAGAAACTGCAGCCGAGCGGTCGGCGTGAATTGGACCGTCACCGGTCGCCCTCGGCCAGCAGCGCATCCGCCTCGGCAAGCACGGCGTTGAGACCGTGCCCTTTCCCGGCGGCAATCTCTTTTTCGCCACGTGCGAGCAGACGCAGAAATTCGCGGTTGTGCTCGGATCTATCGTACGCCTCGGCGCTCATCATGACCGCCGCGGCCCGGCCCCGCTGGGTGATGACGATCGGCTCTTTCGACTCGCGGACCCGGCGCAGAACCATCGCAGCGTCCTGTCGCAGATCGGTGATCGGAATGATCGTGGGGACCTTACTCATAATGTCACCTCCTATCGTACGTCAAACCGTATCACCAACAGACCTTTTCGTCAATCTCCAGAGGTTGACCACATCGAGGGTGGGGTGATGCAGCCCTTGGCCATTGTCGCTGAGGATCCAATAATGGGGGACGCAATGGGCCGCCTCCCGCAGAACGACAGCGACTCAGCGGCGCCGCGCAATTGCCCGACGCGGGGCCACGAAGAGTTCATTGAGTTGCATTATACCTGCCAGCAGCTACCGGATCGGGGATACCCCCGCAGCTTGTCGAAAATGAAGTCTCGAACCGCCGTCTCGAGCTCGGCGGAACTGTCGTGAAACCTCCGCATGATCTCATCTGGGGCGAATTGGCCATCCGATACAAGGATCGGGGTGCGATTCTTCGTGGGGTTGGGTTCCCCGTCGTCAACCCGATTGTGCGAGTATCCCGCCTCGGTCGTCCACGTCAGGGCGCGTTCCGCCCGCTTGTGATCATAGCAGAGCTGAAACCCCCAGATACCCCCAGCCTCCCCGAACCAGACGACCAAGTCGAAGTCGTCGTCCGCGAACCACTTCCGTTGCCGCTCACCGCCCGCCCGACTCGTGGCCACCTGTTTCAGCATTGGCGTCTCTCCCGATTCACGGTCCCGATTGGCTCTGAAAGTAGCTTGGCGTCAGACCCGGGTCAAGGGCCTCGGGCAGAAATCCGCAGCACGGTTTGAGTCCTCGTCGGTTCCCCAGACAGGACTCGAAATGATGACCTGAAGGAGCGCATGCGGCGCGGGCCGGAGGATCGGCGTGATTCTCCAGCCCGCTGGATTCGATTCGGCGCGAAAGCGGGAGGTCAGGGGCGGGGGTAGGTGTAGCCGGCGAAGGTGCGGAGCATGGCTTCGGCGTTCGTGAGGGGCACGTCCCCGCCGATCTCGCCGCCTCCGATGTACCCGCCGTTGTTCCGGCCGAAACCGTCCGCCAGCGCGAAGCAGTGCGCCTCGACCTCTTTGGGTGTTCCGAACGGGAGCCAGTGCTGCCGGTCGGCGCCGGCCACGAAACACAGCCTGCCGGGGAACGCACGAGCCAGCTCGCTCGCATCCATGCAGGGGATCTGGGCGTTGATGGCGTCCACCCCGATCTCGACGAGGTCGGGGATGATCTCGCGGATCACGCCGTCGCTGTGGAAGAAGACGTGCTTCCCGCCGGCGTGGACCGCGTCGAAGAGCCGCTTGTAGGATGGCTTGAAGATCCCCCGCCAGAGGCTCGGGTGGATCATCAACCCCTCCTGCGTTCCCCAGTCGTCGCGAAAGAACAGGCCGTCCACGCCGTATCCCAGCCAGATCTCGATCCTAGAACACCTCGGGGCACCGCTCGGTCAGATCGACCAGGAGGTTCTCAAATCCCCGGAGGTAGAACATCCGCTGGAAGAGCGTGTCCCCGTCCACCAGCAGATACTTCCGGCCGGGGTTGGTCTTGACCGTCTCGATGACCCGGCTGAAATCTCCCACCCGCGTCGCATCCGGGAACCGGTACGCCTCCAGCGCAGACCAGTCCGCCAGAGGATGGACCGTCACCAGCCCCTTGTAATCGTCGCTCACCCGCGTCCAGACGGCTCCCCATGCATCCGCATGCCCCATCCCGACGGCGGGTCCGTACTCGGAATCCCCGTAATAGCCAGCGTCGCTGAAGTCGCTGGGATAGCGCGCGAGCAGATCGTCCAGCTTCTCCCCGTACGTGAGGTGCGCCCCCGGCAGCAACTGCTGGAAGATCGGCAGCCGATCCGGCCCGGTTCGCTCCAGCGCCCGGAACACGCGCTCGCGACTGTCCATCTCAGCCCCTCCGCCACATTCCTGAATGGATGAAATCGGATACGGTCTCAGCGAGACTCCCACCGGCTGCGGGCATGCCGGAGGTAGCCGACAATGACGGTATCCGGGTCACGCACTGTGTAGATGATGATCCAAGGAAGCGGAGACGCGGACAGTTTCCGAAACCCTTCCCAGTCTCGCTTCAGCGCCACTCCCGCATAAGGGAAATCGGCCAGAACTTCCACCCGACGTCGGATGGCCTGCCGGCTGCCCTCATCGAGCTCGGCCAGTTGGCCGGACGCTTCAGAGGTCCAGTAGATTCGCGGCATCTACTTCTTCTTCGTGGCCAACCGCTGGAAGATCTCGTCGTGCGGGGTGATCCGGCCGGCATCGATCTCCATCAGGGCCCGTTGGAGCCGCTTCCGGCCATCCCCACTGCGCTCTTCCTGAAGTGTCGCCAGCTCGCTTTGCATTTCGGCATACCGCTCCGCGCCGACGATGACCGCGAACGGCTTGCCGGCCCGCTCGATCAGGAACTCCTGACCGCGAAACTGAGCACTCTCCAGCAGCTCCGAGAACCTGGCCCGCGCCTCCCGCACACCCAGCACGCTTGCCTTCGCCATCGCTCATCCCTCCTGCCCGAGACACTAGCAGGATGTGTACACAGTGTCAACATACTACGCAGCGCGGAATAATGGCTACACCGTCCGCCGCGCTGCTCCGTTCGTGGGGAAGGCCCTCGCTCTTGCACATAGCACAGCGCAAGGGCTCGGCCCTCCCCACGGGCCCTACCGAGAGGGGCGGGCCGCCGCCCCCTCTCGGACTCTCCCCCGGACTGTGCGGTCCCGGTTGGAGTGTCGTCTATTTTACTTACCGCACAGTAAGATGCTTCCGCATCGGCTCACCGCTCCCGTGCGCTCATAGCCCTGCTACCGCTTCCGATACACCACCTCCCCGCCCACCATCGTCATCTCCACCTGGGCGGAGGCCAGCTTCTCCGGCGCAAGCGCAAACAAATCCTCGGCGAACACGGTGACGTCGGCGGTCATCCCGGGCGCGAGGCTGCCGAGCACCTTTTCCTTCCGCGAAAGCCACGCGGGGACCTGCGTGAAGGCGTGGATGGTCTCTTCGAGGGTCAATCGCTCGGCGGGGAACCAGCCGCCCTTCGGGTCGCCCTTGAGGCTCTGGCGATTCACCGCCGCGTGGAAACTCAGGAGCGGATTGATGTGCTCGACGGGGGCGTCCGATCCGAACTGGACGCGGAGGCCCTCTTTGAGCATGGACTTCCACGCATACGCATACCGGCAACGAGCCGTGCCCCACTTCTGCTCCGCCACCGGCATGTCGGTGAGCAGGTGGACCGGCTGGACCGAGGCGACCACGCCGAGCGCCTGGAATACTCCGAGATCGTCGGGTTGGATGAGCTGGACGTGCTCGATGCGATCCCGTCGCTTCCCCTTGACGGCCTTGCGGGCCGCCCGGATGGCCTGCAGGACGTTGCTCACCGCCAGATCCCCGATGGCGTGCACCGCCACGTCCCCGCCGTGCCGGTAGGCCAGCTCCATCCGCTCCGCCATCTCCTTCACCGACAGGCACTGGAGGCCCGTGGTGGATCGGTTGTCGGCGTAGGGGGCATGCAGCAATGCCGTGCCGGACCCCAGCGTCCCGTCGGCGAAGAGCTTCACCTGCCCGAACCAGAGCCGGTCGCTGCCCTTCGTCGGCTCGATCCCGCGCGCCTTGGCCTTCTCGACCTCCTCGGGCGGGAGCGTGTGGTGGATGCGGAGCGTGAGCTTCCCCTCGGCCTCCAGGGCGGCCAGGGCATCCCACTCGGCGAGCGTCTCGCACGTGTGGACACCCGTCACCCCGTAGCGGAGCGCCTCCCCCTGTGCCCGCAGCGCCGCCCCCTTCCGCTCTTCCAGCGTCGGGGGCGGGATCACCTTCTCGATGAGCTTCCGGTACTCCCGGCAGAGACCGATCGGCCGGCCGCTGCCGTCCCGCTCGATCCGGGCGCCGGGGGCGTCCACGGTCTCCCCCGTGATCCCTGCCAGCCTCATGGCCATCGAGTTCAGCCAGACCGTGTGGCCACAGCAGCGCACCAGCATCACTGGATGATCCGGCGAGATGTCGTCGAGGTCCTTGGCGCAGGGCTCGCGCCGGTCGCTCCAGATGTGCTCGCTCCACCCGCGGCCGATGATCCACTCCCCCCGCCTCCGGCGGGCAACGTCCGCCTTCACCCGCTCGCGGCAGGCCGCGATGGAGGTGAGGTCCCGCAGGTCCACGCGGTCGAGATAGAGGCCGAAGCTCACGAAGTGCAGATGCGCGTCCACGATCCCCGGAACGACCAGCCGTCCCGGCAGCTCGAAGACCTGCGCCCCCTTGCCGCACGCGGCCTTCATGTCGGCATTGCCGCCCACGGCGGCGATCCGGCCGTCCTTGATATGCAGGGCCTCGGCCCACGGCGCGGCCGGATCCCCGGTATAAATCCGACTATTCAGAATCGCGATCTCCATTTCCGCTCCTTCTTTCACAATTCGCAATTCACAATTCGAAATTCGAAATCGCCCCCCTGCCCCTCCGCCCACCTGCGGTCCTTCGCCTAGCTTCGCTGCCGCGTGGTGTGCGGGTCCAGAATGTCCCGGAGGCCGTCCCCCAGCAGGTTCAGTCCCAGTACGGTGATGAAGATGGCCAGCCCCGGAAAGATGGAGATCCAGGGGGCCGTGAAGAGCTGCTCCCGCGCGGTGGAGAGCATCCCGCCCCAGCTCGGCGTGGGTGGCTGCGCCCCCAACCCGAGGAAGGAGAGGGACGCCTCGGTGAGAATCGCGTAGGCGACGCCGAGCGTGGCGATGACCAGGATGGGTCCCACGATGTTGGGGAGAACCTGCGTCAGCATGATCCGCACCCGGCCGCACCCCAGGGCTCGGGCCGCCGTCACGTAATCCAGCGAGCGCGCCGCCAGCACCTGCGACCGCGTCACCCGACAACTGTAGGACCAGTTGGTGAACCCGAGGGCCAGGAACACGTTCCAGAGGCCCGGCCCCAGGACCGCCATGATGGCCAGGGCCAGCACCAGCGCGGGGATGGAGAGCATGATGTTGGTGAGCCCCATCACCAGGTCGTCCCACCACCTGCCCAGGAATCCGGCGGTGAGGCCCAGCAACACCCCGATGACGCTGTTCAGGCACTGCGCCACCAGGCCGATGCTGAGCGAGATCCGGGCCCCGTAGATCACGCGCGACAGGATGTCCCGCCCCTGGGTATCCGTCCCGAAGTGGAAGGCGCGGTTGGGCGCCTCCTCCGAGTGGAGCAGGTCGGCCTGGTTGATGGGATCGTACGGCGCGAGGAGCGGGGCGAAGATCGCCAGGATGACGATCCCCAGGGTGATCAGCCCGCCGATCACCAGGTTCTTCTGCCGCTTGAGCTGTCGGCGCAGATCGTTCATCGGTACTCGATCCTGGGATCGATCAGCGCATAGAGGAGATCCACCGCCAGGTTCACGCAAAGAAAGACCAGGATGATCAGAAGGACGCACCCCTGCACCACCGGGATGTCCCGCTGGAAGATCGTGTCCACCAGCAGCGAGCCGATCCCGGGCCAGGAGAACAGCTTCTCCACGATGACCGTCTGGCCGATCAGCGACCCGAACTGCAGCCCTGCGGTGGTCAGGACCAGGATGAGGGCGTTCCGCAGGACATGCTTGCCGTTGATGACGAACCGCGACAACCCCTTGGCTTCCGCCGTCCGCACATAGTCGGCGGTGAGGATCTCCATGACGGCCGCCCGCGTGGTGCGGGCCAAGAGGGCCATGTACCCGACCCCGAGGGTGATTGCCGGGAGGATCAGATGGAGCAGACTCCCGTCCCCGTATCCGGAGGTCGGCAGGAGCGGCAGCTTCACCGACAGGAGGAACATCAGGAGAAGCCCCAGCCAGAACTGGGGGATCGAGACGCCCGAGACCGCCCCGATCATCGACAGGGCGTCCAGCCACGAGCCCTGCCGGAGCGCGGAGACGAACCCCAGCGGGACACCGACCCCGATGGCGATCAGCATGGCGGCCAGGGCCAGCTTCAGCGTGGGCCAGAACCGTGCCAGGAGCACCTGGCGGACGTCCTCGCCTCGCAGGAACGAGAGCCCCATGTTTCCCTGCGCCAGGTTCTTGAGGTAGACCCAGTAGCGGAGGTGGAGGGGCTTGTCGAGATCCCACTTCTTCAGCATCTGCTCGACATACTTCGCATCCATCCCCCGGTCCTGCACCCCGGCGGCCATCAGGGCGGCGTTGCCCGGCAGCACGTTGAGCAGGAAGAACATGATCAACGAGATCACCAGGACGGTGGGGATGAACTGGAGCAGTCGTCGCAGGGCGTATACAAGCATTGAGACCCTTCGTCAGCGGTCGCCCGAGAGAAAAACAGCCCGATCCCGAGCCCCCCCCGGGGGGGCGGCTCGGAATCGAGCTTGAAAGCGAACGCTCGGTCGTCGAGTTGGCTGGCCGAGGACCGAACTACTTCTCCTTGGCCCGCGGCGAGGAATCGTCGATCCAGAGATCCGTCAGATCCTGGTACATCATCTCGATGGCCACCGGCTTGATGCCGTGGACCCACGGCTGGTGGGCGATCACCGCCTTGTTGTAGTTGAAGAACCAGACCGGCGCATCGTCGCGGAACAGGGCATCGGCCTTCCGCAGGATGTCGTTCCGCTTGTTCAGGTCCCGCTCCTTGCGCGCCGCATCCAGGAGCTTGTCAAACTCCGGATTGTTGTACGCGATGGTATTGCCCGCCGTGGGAGGATTCGTCGACTCGAAGCGGGCCAGCGCCTGCAGGGAATCGCCGCCGGCGCCGCTGGACAGCGACCAGATGAAGGCTTCGTAATCCAGCTTCTGCATCCGCGGGGCCAGGGCCGCGCCTTCCAGTTGCTGCGGCTTCACGGTGACGTTGATCTGCTTCAGGAAAGGCATCAGCGCCTCGATCACCGGCACGCCCCAGGACTCGTTGCTGGTCCCGAGACACTCGAACGTGAACCCCTTCTCGTAGCCCGCCTGCTTCATCAGCGCCTTGGCCTTCTCCACGTTGTACTCGTACCCCTTGGCCTTGGAATCGAAGGCCGGTGAGGTGGAAGGCAGATACCCGACCGCCGGGTAGGCCTTGTCCTTCAGCAGCCGGTTGATGATCAGCTTGGAGTCGATGGCGTGGTTGATGGCTTGCCGCACCAGCTTGTTCTTGAACGGCTCGTAGTTCGGGTTGAACCCGATGATCCGGGTGAACAGCTCGGCCACCTCGACCATGTTCTTGGAGATCTGCGGATCGGCCTTGTAGGTCGGGTACTGCGCCGATCCGACCACGGTCGCGTCCAGCTCCTTGGCCCGGAAGGCCACGTCGCGCGCCGCGCCCTCGGGCATGATCTTGTACACGACCTTGTCGAGGTACGGCTTCCCCTTCTCGTAATAGGCGGGGTTCTTCACCACGACGACCTCGCTCCCCTTCACCCACTTCACGAACTTGAAGGGGCCGAGCCCGACCGGATCCGCTCCGAACGCATCGCCCTTCTTCTCCACTTCTTCCTTGGGCAGGATGGCCGTCCCGCCTTCGTAGAGGGTGTAGGCGGGATCCACCGGCCTATCCATGGTGATCTCGAGCGTGAAGTCGTCGATCTTCCGGAGGCCGGCGATCTTGGCCGCCTTGCCTTCCTCGTATTCCTTGGCCCCCTTGATCACCCGGACAAAACGGGCCGAGGGGGAAGCGGTCTTGGCGTTCATGACCCGCTCGTAACTCCAGATGATGTCGTCCGCGGTCATCTGCCGCCCGTTGTGGAACTTGACCCCCTTCTTCAGCGCGATCTTGTAGACCAGACCATCCGGCGAGATATCAACCTTCTCCCCCAGCTCCAGCTTGGGCCGGTTGTGCTGATCGTCCCAGTTGTAGAGGCTGCGGTGGATGTTGATGGTCACGATCCAGTCGTTCGTGTTCGGCGTCTTGTGGGGGTCGAGCGTGAGCACGTCCCCGCCGTACGGCAGCACGAAATTGAATGTCCCGCCGGACCGGGCGGCGGCCCAACCGATTCCGGTCATCGCCGCCAGCACAACCAGGGCGACTGCGCACATCACAAGCATCTTCCGCATCGAATCGCTCCTCTCTCACGAACAAGAGTCACTGAGACCCATCACGGCGATCCGGCACCAGGCAAAAGAACGGGCAGACCGTCGTGCCGCCCGAGTCGGGCGAGACACCATATGGTTTACCGCGGCACGGCGTTCCCAGACGCCGACCGGACGGTGCTTTCGAGGCGGGGTGAGGTTGAGCCCCACATGCTTCGGGAACAAGCGTTCAGCCGCCGACGCTCAGTGGTCAGCCAGGCAGACGACAGCCAGGGTCGCGTGGGAATGACGGCTTTAGAGAATCCTCCATGGGGCAAACCCTGTCAAGAAAGAATCGGCGGCGGTGAGACGAAGGGACGGCGAAACGCACCAAGGCGGCGAGGGCCCAGTCGTCGGTCAATCCTGTGGGAATCGTCAATGGTTGACACGCTCCCGGTGGATACCTATAATGCCCCAAGTCATCAGAGGTGATTGGGTGAAACACATGATGGTGACTGGCAACCCTCCAATCCCTTCCCTCCCTCGCGGCTCTCGCATTCTTCCCTGGCTCGTCGAGTCGGACTCCGGCAGCGCTTTCTGTCTCGGATGTGTCATCAGGCAGCAGTCTGCCTGTCATGGACACGCTGTATGCATTCTACTCGAGCGTACGGAAGGTGTTACTTGATGCTAAACCCAGTCGCGCGAGGGGAGGCGTCGAAAGACCTTGATAAAAAACTACATCCTCGACACCAACGTCCTGCTCCACGACCCGCACTCGCTCCTCAGCTTTCAGGATAACAGCGTCCTCGTCCCCATCGAAGTCATCGAGGAGATCGACCGCTTCAAGCGGGAATCCAGCGACCGCGGCCAGAACGCGCGGGCGGTCTCGCGGCTGCTCGACGCGCTCCGCGGCCAGGGCCGCCTGAGCGAAGGAATCCCTCTGCCCACGGGGGGCCGGCTCCGCATTCTCCTCCACGGCAAGAACGGCACTCCGTCCGTCACGGTGAACGGCACCACCGTGGACGACCGTCTCATCGCCCTGACGCGCGACATCCAGGAGACCGATCCCGGGGCGCCCACCATCCTGGTCACCAAAGACATCAATCTCCGGATCAAGGCGGACGCGGTGGGGCTTCAGGCCGAGGACTACGAGACCGACCACGTCCATATCCAGGATCTGTACACCGGCGCCTTCGAAATGCAGGTCGGCCCGGAGGTTATCGCCGCCTTCCGGGCGCAGGGAGCGCTCGTCCTCAACGGCAACGGGCCGCGCTGCCCCAACGAGTATTGCACCCTGACGGACGAGACCAATCTCAAGCGGACGGCCCTCGCCCGGGTGGACATCTCCGGCCAGCGGCTCGTACCGATCCTGGACAACCGCGAGGGTACCTGGGGCATCCGGCCCCGCAACCGGGAGCAGCACTTCGCCTTCGACGCCCTGCTCGACGAGCGCGTCAGGCTGGTCACCCTGATGGGGAAGGCCGGCACCGGCAAGACGCTCGTCGCCCTGGCCGCCGGCCTCAAGAAGACGATACAGGATCGCGACTATCGCCGGATGGTGGTGGCGCGGCCCACCATCCCCATGGGACGAGAACTCGGATACTTGCCCGGCTCCCTCGAGGAGAAGCTGGAGCCCTGGATGCAGCCCATCTACGACGCCCTCGAAATGCTGGGCGACTTGAACATGGGGCACGAATCGCGGCGGACGTCCGACCTGATGCGCTCCGGGACGATCGCCATCGAGGCCCTGAGCTACATCCGCGGGCGCAACATCGCCAACCAGTTCATCGTGGTGGACGAGGCCCAGAACCTCACCCCCCTCGAGGTCAAGACCATCATCACGCGCGTGGGGCACGGGACGAAGATCATCCTGACCGGCGATCCCTACCAGATCGACAACCCCTACGTGGACTCCTCCAGCAACGGCTTCAACTACGCGGTCAGCAAGTTCCGGGCGCAGCCCATCGCCGCCCACATCGAGCTCATGAAAGGCGAGCGCTCCGAGCTGGCCGAGGTGGCCGCCAACATCCTCTAACAGGCTGCTGAAAAGGCCCATCTGCGGCGTTGGCACGCTGGGGCACTCGCTGCGGCGTACCGGAAGTACGCCTGGACCCACCTGCGGGGGTACCCCGCCCTGCGCGCGCCGCCTGGCATCTGGACCTTTTTGAGCAGCCTGGACGAAGGCGGGTTTTTCGGCAGTCTGATAAGCAAACGCAAAACGCCGATCCTCGCGAGAAGGACCGGCGTTCGACTGCTCTCTGCTCTCCGCTCTCTGCTCTCTGTCCTCCCTACTCCACCGTCACGCTCTTGGCGAGGTTCCGCGGCTGGTCCACGTCGCAGCCCTTCCGCACGGCCACGTGGTACGCCAGAAGCTGCATGGGGATGGCGAGCAGCACCGGCGCGAGCAGGTGTGAGGTTCGCGGCACGACCAGAGCGTGATCCACCTTCCCCGGGAGCTCCGTGTCCCCCTCCGAGCACACCGCGATGACGATGCCGTCCCGCGCCTTGACCTCCTGGATGTTCCCCCGGATCTTCTCGTACACCTTGTCCTGCGGGGCCAGGATCACCACCGGCATCTCCTCGGTGATCAGGGCGATCGGCCCGTGCTTCATCTCGCCCGCGGGGTAGCCCTCGGCGTGGATATAGGAGATCTCCTTGAGCTTGAGCGCTCCCTCCAGCGCGATGGGGTAGTTGATGCCGCGCCCGAGGTACAGGAAGTCGGTCTTGGCGTGGTACTGCTGGGCCAGCCGCTCCGTCTCGGCATCCAGGTGCAGGACGTGCTCGATCTGCTGGGGCAGGCGGACGAGATCGGCCAGGAGCGCGCGGACGCGCTCCGCGTTCAGCGTGCCGCGCTTCTGGCCGAGATAGAGCGCGAACAGGTACAGGGCGGCGAGCTGCGCGGTGAAGGTCTTGCTGGCGGCCACCCCGATCTCGGGGCCGGCGTGGGTGTAGAGGACCCCTTCCACCTCACGGGTGAGCGAGCTCCCCACCACGTTGCAGATGGCGGCGGTGTGGCAGTCCCGGAGCTGTGCCTCCTTGATCCCCGCCAGGGTGTCCAGCGTCTCGCCGGACTGGCTGATGGCCAGCACCAGCGTGCGGTCCCCGACCACCAGGTCGCGGTAGCGGAACTCGGAGCTGTAATCCACCTCCGCCGGGACGCGGGCCAGCTCCTCGATCATGAACTTGCCCACCAATCCCGCGTGCCAGGCGGTCCCGCAGGCGATCAGGATGATCTTGTCGATGGCGGCGAGGTGCTCTTCGAGCTGCTCCATCCCCTCGACGAAGATCGTCGCGCTCTCTTCGGAAAACCGCCCGCGGATGGTGTCCCGGACGGCCCGGGGTTGCTCGTAGATCTCCTTCAGCATGAAATGCTTGTAGCCGCCCTTCTCCGCCAGGATGGGGCTCCACAGTACCTTCTCGACCGGACGCTGGACCGTCTCGCCGTTGAGCGTCGTGACATGTGCCCCTTCCCTCGTGAGGACCACCATCTCGCCGTCGTTCAGGAAGAGGACGTTTCGCGTGTGGCTCAGGATCGCCGGGATGTCCGAGGCAAAAAAGAAGTCCCCCTCGCCCAGGCCCACCACCAGCGGGCTCTGGCATCGCGCGCCCACGATTCGACCCGGATCCCCCTTCCAGAGGACGCCGATGGCGTAGGCCCCGGTGAGGTCGTTGAGGGCCCGGCGCGTGGCCCGCTCGATGTCCGGGTCCTCCTTCAGATACTTCTCGATCAGGTGGGCGATGACTTCGGTGTCGGTCTCGGAGCGAAAGGCGTGCCCTTCGGCGATGAGCTTCTCCTTGAGGGCCAGGTAGTTCTCGATGATCCCGTTGTGGACGACCACCAGATCGCCGGTGCAGTCCGTATGCGGATGGGCGTTCTCCTCGGTGGGCCGACCGTGTGTCGCCCAGCGGGTGTGCCCCAGCCCCACGGTCCCGGTGAGGTTCGCTCCCCAGACGGCGCTCTCCAGCTCCTTGATCTTCCCGACCGAGCGGTGGACCACCATCCGGCCCTGCTCCAGGACGGCCAGCCCCGCAGAGTCATAGCCTCGATACTCCAGGCGCTTTAGCCCGTCGATCAGGATCGGAACGACTTTCTTGTCTCCGATGTACCCCACGATCCCGCACATAGCCTGTCCTTTCGCTCGGAATAGCCCTGTGACACTTATTCAGGGATGCAGAACGCGGACCAGATCTCCGGACGGGACGGTCCCGCCCTTCCTCCAACCGATGAAGCGCGCCCCGGCCGGGTTTAGGCTCCGGGCACCAGCGTCGGGGAAGGATCCGCGTGCCGGTCCCGCCCCGTCCGTGTGTGTTCCGCGCGCCGTAGTGTAGCAGAAACGCAGCAGCCCAGATCGCCGATGGCTCCAGCTTGGCTTTCAGCCTTCGGTTCTTTCCGCCACCAGCCCGCGCAGCGCTGCGGCCACCTTCCTCGGGTCGTGACGGATCGTGTCCAGCTTGTGCAGGGCCCGCTTGCCCTGCCACTCATCCTCCACGAACTTCCCGACGATGGGGATCGGCCCCAGGGCCTTCACCCGCCGAATCTCCTCCGGCGTCACTGGCATGAAGTGGACGTCGTCGGCCCGGTAGGCGGTGATGACCTCCTGAGAGGGCACCTGGATGTTGAGCAGCGCATAGTCCAGATGGCCGTCGCCCAGATAGCGCAACACCTCCCGGACGTGGGCGGTGGCATCGAAACCGTCCGTCTGGCCGGGCTGTGTGGTGGTGTTGCAGATATAGGCCGTCTTCCCGCGGCGCTCCCGGATGGCGTCGCGCACGGGAAACGGCAGGAGGCCTGGCAGCACGCTGCAGTAGAGGCCTCCCGGACCGAGCACGATCAGGTCCGCCTCGCGAATCGCCTGCAGCGCCCCTTCGCTGACCCGGACCTCTTCCGGCTCCAGGAACAACTCGGCAATGGGAGCCTTTCCGGTGGCGCGCACGTTCAGCTCTCCCCGCGCCGTCGATCCGTCGGTGAGTCGAGCGCAGAGCGTGACGGGAGAGGACGGGAGGGGCCGGACCTTCGCCCGGCAGGAGAGCACGCGCGCCACTGCCTCCACGGCCTGGTCGAAGTCCCCCAGGACCGTGGCATAAGCGGTGAGGATCAGGTTCCCCAGCGCCATGTTCCGGAGGTCTGAATCCTGCTCGAGATGAAAACGGAACTCGAAGAGGTCCGCGAGCAGCCGAAGGTCGGCCGCAGGATCCGCCGCCGCGACAAGCACGCTCCGGATGTCCCCAGGCGCCGGGATGCCAAACCGCTCTCGAATGACCCCGCTGCTGCTACCCGAGTCGGTCGTGATCACGAGAGCCGTAACGTTCCACTCCGCCCCTCGAAACCCCTCCACGATGAGCGAGGGGCCCGATCGCCCGCCCAGGGCCACGACGCGCGGAGCGCCGGCCTCACCCATACCGCTCACGGCTTGGTCCTTGCCCTCCGGATGACGGCGGCCCGCCCCTCCTTGTTCACCTGTTGCGCCCGGCCGAACGCCAGGGCGTCTGGGGCCACCTCTTGGGTGATGGTCGAGCCGGCGGCCACCATGGCGCCGCGGCCGATCCGGACCGGCGCCACCAGGTTGGCGTTGGAGCCGATGAAGACCTCGTCCTCGATGACCGTCTGGTGCTTGGCGAAGCCGTCGTAATTGCAGAAGATGGTCCCGGCCCCGATGTTCACCCGATCCCCGATGGTGGCGTCCCCCACATAGGTGAGATGCGGGACCTTGGAGCCCTCGCCGATCAGCGACTTCTTGATCTCCACGAAGTTGCCGACCTTCGCCTTCCGCCGGATTCGACTCTCGGGACGCAGATGCGCATAGGGGCCGATGGCCGCCTCGTCGGCGATCTCGCTCTCCAGGATCACGCAGCCGTCCAGGACGGTCACCCGGTTTCCCAGACGAGAATCCCGGATCCGGCAGCCGGAATGGACCGTACAGCCCTCCCCGATCTCTGTCGACCCTTCGATCTGCACCTGGGGATACAGCACGGTGTCGCGGCCGATCGTCGCCAGGGCCGACACATGGGTGGTCGCTGGGTCCAGACAGGTGACGCCCGCCTCCATCAGCCGAGCGCAAGATGCCGTAGGCCTCCGCCAATTCGGCCCGCGTGTTGATCCCTAGCACCTCCCGCGGGTCATCGGCCAGCACGGTCGCGATCCGCCCACGCGCTTTCATAAGGATCGGAAGGACCTCGGGGAGGTAGAGTTCCCCCTTCACAGCCGAGGGGCGCACCCGGTGGAGCGCCGCAAACAGCCGCGGCGCGCTAAAGCAGTAGATCCCCGCGTTGATCTCCTTTACCAGACGCTGCGGCGGCTTCGCCTCGACCTCTTCAACGACCCCCTTGAATGCCCCCCGGCGATCCCGAAGGACCCGGCCGTATCCCTTGGGATCATTCAGTCTCGTCGTGATCACGGTCGCCTGAGCCCGGGTCCTCCGGTGAGTGTCGAGGAGGGTCTGGGCCAGCGCATCCGTCATCAGCGGCACATCCCCGTTGATGACCAGCAGGTCTCCCTTGAACCCCTGCAGCGCCGCCTCGGTCGTGAGGACCGCATGGGCGGTGCCCCGCTGCTCTGCCTGAAGGATGAACTCCACGGGATAGGTCGCCAGGGCATCTTTGACCCGCTCCGCTTGGTGGCCGATCACCACCAGCGTCCGCTTCACCCCCAGGCGCCGGCACAACTCCAGGACGTGTCCCACCATGGGCGGGCCGCCCAGCGGGTGCAAGACCTTGGCAAGATCGGACCGCATCCGCGTTCCCTGGCCGGCGGCCAGCACCACGGCGCACAACTCCCGGGGACCGGGAGGGGGCGTGGCCTTATCGAGCGGCATGAGAAACCTCCAATTCCGTGTCCGGACCCGACGTGAGCGAGGATGTTAACACACCATATTTTGAGGCAAAAGGGGATTCCCCGACCGGAGGGTGGTTCGACGACTTGGCAATTGGCTATGAGGGAGTCGGGTTCCCATGGACTCCCGCCGGTTGTCTCATTGCAGGATTGCCTAATTGCCGGATCACCCAGTTGCCAGATCGCCACTCACGCCGCAGGGCGCAGAATCCGGAGCACGGCGGCCACCGTGTAGTGTGATCCCGTCACCAGGATCGTATCCTCGGCCCGGGCAGCGGTCCGGGCGACCTGAAGCGCCTCGGCGGGGTCCAAAACGGCGGCGGCCCGGGCGAATCGTCGCGCGACGGGGAGAAGCTCGGCGGGGTCGGCCGCGCGGGCCGTCGGCGGGCGGGTCAGGATGATCTCGTCGGCGAGGGGGGCCAGCCGCCCCAGCATCGCTTTCCAGTCCTTGTCCTGGAGAACACCGAACACGAGGATGAGCCGTCGGATCTCCGCGCGGCGCTCCGCGAGAAAATCGGCCAGGGCTTCGGTCCCCGCCGGATTGTGGGCCACGTCCAGGACCATCCGCGGCTGCTCCCGCACGACCTGCAGCCGACCGGGCCACTCCGCCTCCGTCAAGCCCCGCCGGATGGCCGTCTCGTCCAGGGGGATTCCCTGCTCGTCCAACGTCTCGGCCACGGCGACGGCGAGGACGGCATTCTCCACCTGGTGGCGACCAGCCAGCGTGATGCGGAGCCCCTCGTACTCTCTCCGGGGCCCGCGGAGATCGAAGGTCTGCCCCGCGAATCCGGACGCCCGGACCGTCCAGCGGTACGAATCCGGCACGACGGTGAGGGGCGCGCCGAGCCGCGCGGCCGTCTCGCCGATCACCTCCAGCGCCTCGCCGCGGGCCCCGGTCACCACAGGCACGCCCGGCTTGATGATGCCCGCCTTCTCCCTCGCGATCTCGGCCGGCGTGCGCCCCAGGTACTCCTGGTGCTCCAGGGCGATGTTCGTGATCGCCGCCACGCGCGGCCGGATCACGTTGGTGGCATCCAGCCGACCGCCCAGGCCAACCTCGATGACGGCGGCATTCACCGCCTGCTGCCGGAAGTGGAGGAACGCCATGACGGTGGTGAGCTCGAAGAAGGTGGGATGCGGCAGACAGCCGTCCGGAGGCTCTGTCGTCTCGGGGGCGAAATGGACAGAAGAGATCCTCTTGAGGCGCTCCGTAAGGGCGACGATCTCCGTCTCCCCGATGGGCGTCCCGTCCACCCGGATCCGCTCCGTGAAGCTGAGCAGGTGGGGGGAGGTGTACAGGCCCGTCCGCCGGCCCGCAGCACGGCACATGGCGTCGAGCATGGCCGCCGTCGAGCCTTTCCCGTTGGTCCCGGCGACGTGGACACACGGAAGATTCACCTGGGGATCGCCCACCAGCGCGAGCAGTCGCTCGATGGTCGCCAGACCAGGGCGCCAGCCAAAACGGCGCAGGCCGAAAAGGAACTCGGTCGCCTCAGCGTAGGTCACGGTGACCACCCATGGAAAAGAGGGGCCGGGGGATGCGAGGACGCGGCATGGCTCGGGGAGGCGTGGACCGGCTCTGGGCTACGGGTGAGCCGGCTCGGCCGCCGCGTCGGCGAAGTAGCCGAGGAGCTGGATCAGGACCGGCCGCAGGTTCTTGCGCTCGACGATCATGTCCACAAAGCCATGCTCCAGCAAGAACTCCGACCGCTGGAAGCCGGCCGGAAGCTCCTGCCGGATGGTGTCCTGGATGACCCGGGGGCCGGCGAACCCGATCAGGGCCTTGGGTTCGGCGATCTGGATGTCGCCCAGCATGGCGTAACTCGCCGTCACCCCCCCGGTCGTGGGATCGGTCAGGATCGAGATGTACGGCAGACCCGCCCGCGCCAGACGGCCCAGCGCCGCGCTGGTCTTGGCCATCTGCATCAGAGACAGAGCGCTCTCCTGCATGCGGGCGCCCCCCGAACAGGTGACCGCGATGAAAGGGATCCGGGTAGCCAGGGCCCGCTCGATCGCCCGCGTCACCTTCTCGCCCACCGCCGACCCCATGCTGCCCCCCATGAAGCCAAACTCCATGACCGAGAGGCTCGCAGGATGGCCGCCGATCCGCGCCGTCCCGCTGAGAAGGGCCTCCTCCATCCCCGAGGCCTTGCGGGCCGCCCGCAGACGGTCGGCGTAGCTCTTCTGGTCCTTGAATTCCAGCGGATCGAGCGAACGGAGGGCGGCGTCCCATTCCTCGAAGCTGCCCGGGTCCACCAGAGAATCCACACGCGCCCGGGCCCCGAGACGAAAGTGGTGCTGGCAGCGGGGACACACATTGAGGTTCTGCGTGAGCTCGGGCTGGGAGAGGATCTCCTTGCAGTCCTCGCACTTGACCCAGAGCCCCTCGGGTATCCGGACCCTGGTGTCCTTCCCGGCCGTGAGCGGATCTTTCTTGAACCATGCCACGCGTCTCTTCCTCCGGAAAGCGCCTACGGTAGCCGACCGCCCGAGGCGTGTCAAGCCTGCCAGGGATGCCCTGGGGTCACAGCGCGACTCGGATGCGCTCTGCCGGGAGGCGGAGTCGCGCCGGGTCTCCTGGCGTGAGGTCCCGGTCGGATACCTTGCCGTCGTGCGTCCAGCGGGAAATCAGGTGGAGCAGGAGAGTCCGACCGGGATCAGTCGCCGGTTCGAAACCACAGGGAGGTCGAAGAGAAACAGTTGGAGGCTGAAAAGGTTCCGTCCCCTCTCCCGGCAGGGAGAGGGGACGGAACCGTCACATCACACCACTTGTTGCGATGGTATTAATTTTCGCTAACATCCCACCCAGCCGACGTCCCGCCCATGTCCAGGCTGAGATCCCCCGACCTTCGGCTACTCGACCTGCTCTCCCCGGGCCAGGGCTCGCATCCGTTGTTTCCGAAGCCGCCGCGCCGCTTCGCGCGACTTGCGGCGCCGGCGATCTCCCGGCTTCTCGTAATGAGATCGCCGTTTTAGGTCCCGCAGGATTCCGTCTCGGAGAACCAGCCGCTTGAACAGACGCAGCGCGCCCTCTACCCCGCGATCCCCGACAGTCACCTCTAGCGGACGGTGGCGCGGTCCTCCACCATCCGAGCCCTGTGAATCCCCACCCTGTCCACCACGGAAAACCATAAATCCCCCCTAGGCGACGCGCCTCCGGCTCCAATGGGGCCGCACCGCCAGAAAGAGAAAACGCCGCAAAGATTCTGGTCCTCGCGGCGTTCACACAGTAGTCGAAACCGTCTGAACCGAAGATTGTGCGGACTCTACGGGGATTGATACTTCTTGTCAAGCACAATCGCCGGACCGCTGTCTGGGCCTAGTTACGCCCCCTCCGCCTCCCGGATCGCCAAAAGCGGCGCATTGCCCTTGACATCCTTCTCGTCCTCGCGATAGCGTGGCGGCCGCCTGATCGGCTCGCTCTTCGGTCGGCGCGATCGGGGACCCTTGGCGACCGACGAGAAGCAAGAGCCTCCACGTATTCCGAGCACCCCAGAGGCCCCGATGCGCCTGGACGGCCTGATATTCGACCTAGATGGCACCCTCACCGACACGCTGTCGGTCGCTCTGACGGTCTTTCGCGAGACATTGCGGCAGTTCTCGGGTCAGAGCTATACGGATGAGGAGATCGTGGCGCAATTCGGACCGAGCGAGGAGGGAATGTTCCGGCACTTTGCGCCCGACCGCTGGGAGGAGTGTCTCCGACGGTATCTTGAGCTGTACGAACGGGAGCATCGGCGGGCAGGCCGGATCTTCCCGGGGATCGACACCGCCCTCGATCTGCTCGCGACACGCAGGATCCCCCTGGCCGTCGTCACGGGCAAGGGCCCCAAGAGTGCGGCGATTTCCCTGACGCAGCTCGGCCTGACGCGGTACTTCGATCTCATCGAGACCGGATCGCCCGAGGGGGGCGTCAAGCCCGCCTGCATCCGAAGCGTCCTGGCGCGCTGGGGGATCGCGCCCGACCGGATCGCCTACCTCGGGGACGTCGTTTCGGACATCGAGGCCGCCCGCGCGGCCGGACTCATTCCCCTCGCAGCCGCCTGGGACACGCGGGCGGAGCCGGCGGCGCTCCGATCCCTTGCGCCGGCGGCCGTCTTCGACACCGTGGAGGAATTCGTCGACTGGATCGCCACCCTCGAACCTACAGGCCGCTGAAAAAGGCCCATCTGCGGTTCAACCCAAATATTTCACCGCAAAGCAAGCCAGGATCTATGGATCGGGCCTCGGACCACCAATGGGAATCGTGCGACTCGCGTAGGCCGGATGACTCCGGAACCCTTTGGAAACAGCGGGGCTTTCTTTGCGCCCTTTGCGCACCAACTGCCGTTGGTACCGGCGGTTCAACTGCATCGTTCGGGTTCAACCCGGCAGGAGATGGATCGAGCCGCGGTGGATCGAGAACTGCCAGTGGCGGTCGCGGTCGAACCGGAGGACATCGTACACAAACCGGGGGATTTCAATCTCCAGATCATGGTCCCCCTGGGCCGGCGTGCCTGGCTCGTCCAGGCGCATCATCAGCGTCCGCGTCACCCCGCAGTCCACTTCGCGAACCACGGAGCCGGCGAGGATATTGGTGTGGTGGGCGGGA
Source organism: Candidatus Methylomirabilota bacterium (assembly GCA_026387775.1). Lineage (GTDB taxonomy): Bacteria > Methylomirabilota > Methylomirabilia > Methylomirabilales > 2-02-FULL-66-22 > 2-02-FULL-66-22. The sequence continues at coordinate 24,343 of JAPLLC010000084.1, forward strand.
TCGGGCGGGGGACCGTCCTTGCGGATCAGCCGCAGGTCCTCCGGGCGGACGAAGAACGCCACCGGTGTCTCGCGGGGCGGCAGATACGGGTGGCCGGCCGAGTTCGCGGCCTCCAGGGCCTGTCCGCGCCACGCGACCCGGATTCGATCCGCCGTGCTCTCCAGCACCATTCCGCGCAGAATGTTGCGGAACCCCAGGATGCGAGCCACGGATTCGGAGGCCGGCCGCCAGAGCAACTCGCCGCGGGGGGCGGCCTGCTGAACCCGTCCGGCCTCGTAGACGATCACCCGATCGCCGAGCTGATACGCCTCCGAGAAGTCGTGCGTGACCAGGACGGCCGGCACTCGCCAGTCTTCCAAGATGGTGTGCAGTTCGTCGCGCAGCGCGCGGCGGAGCGGCAGGTCGAGGGCCGAGAGCGGCTCGTCGAGCAGGACAAACGTCGGTTCGATAGCGAGCGCTCGTCCGAGGGCCACGCGCTGTTTCTGTCCGCCGGACAACTCCCGGGGATACCGATCCTCCAGCCCGCCGAGGCCGAGCCTCTCGATCGCCTCGGCGGTCCGTCGGGCGCGCTCCGCCGGCGGCCGGTCGCGGAGGCCGAAGGCGACGTTCGCCCGGACGGAAAGATGGGGGAACAGGGCATATCCCTGGAACACGTATCCCACGCGGCGCGACTGCGGCGCGACATCGACGCCCGCGGCGCCGTCGAATAGCACCCGCCCGTCCACCACGATGCGCCCGGCGTCCGGCCGGACGAGCCCCGCCAGGCATTGCAGGGTGAGCGTCTTCCCTGAACCGGACGGCCCGAACAGCACGCTGACCCCGTCCCCGGCCGTCCAGGCCACGTCCAGCGTGAAGTCAGCCAGGCGGGCCCGAATGGCAACCTCCAGCCTCTCGCTCACGTCGCCCTCGTCCCGAGGCGTCCGGCCACGAAGATGACGACACACGAAACCGCCGTCAGCGCTCCCACCAGGACCATCACCTCCGAGGCTTCCCCGGTCTGCACCGCCGTGTAGATCGCCAGCGGGACCGTGGTCGTCTTGCCGGGGATGTTTCCCGCCAGCATCAGCGTGGCCCCGAACTCGCCCAGCGCCCGCGCGAACGCCAGGACCAGGCCGGCGAGGATGCCGTTTCGCGCCAGGGGCAGGGTCACCTCCAGGGCCGTGCGCCATTCGGATCGTCCGAGCGTCAAGGCCGCCCGCTCGAGGTCGCGGTCCACGGACTCGATCGCGGCCCGCGCCGTGCGGACCAAGAGCGGCAGCGCCATCACGGCGGCCGCGACCACGGCTGCATACCAGGTGAAGGTCACGCTCCACCCGGTCAGCCGGTAGAGCGGAGCGCCCAGCCAGCCGCGGCGCCCCAAGAGGACGATCAGGTAGTAGCCGGTCACGGTCGGAGGCAGGATCAGGGGCAGCGTGACGGCCAGGTCCACCACCCCCCGGCCGCGAAACGCCTTGCGGGCGAGCAGATAGGCGAGCGGGATGCCGACGAGGGCATCCGCCAGCGTGGCCACGACCGCCACGCGGAGCGAGAGGAGAAAGGCCTCCAGATTCTCCGGACTCACGGCTTCACACCGGTCGGCGGCTGAAAGCCCAGGCGCCCCAGGATCGTCTGCCCCTCGTGCCCGAGCAGGAGTTCGATGAACGCCTCGCCCAGCGCAAGGTGGCGGGATTCCTGAACGATGGCGACGGGGTACGTGATGTGCCGATGGCTTTGGGGCGGGATTCGGAACGCCTCTCGGACCCGTCCGCCGCCGACGGCCAGGTCGGTCGCGTACACCATACCGGCCTCCACCTCGCCCCGCGCGACGTATTCCAGCACCTGACGGACATTCTCGCCATAGACGAGCTTCGAGCGCACCGCATCCCAGAGGGCAAGCGACCGCAAGCTCTCCTCGGCGTACTGGCCGGCGGGAACGGTCTTGGGATTCCCGATGGCGATCCGCCGGATGTCCGCCCGCAGCAGATCGGCCGGCTGGCCCGGCGCTCGTGGGGCGTCGGCCGGCACGACGGCCACAAGGGCATTTCTCGCGAAGGTGCGACGGCTCCCCGGGCGGAGCAGGCCCTTCCGCTCCAACCTCTCCTGGAAGCCGCGCCCGATCTCCTCCGTGGCCTCCTTCATGCTGATCGCCACGGAGAGGGTCAGTTCCTGGGCCGGTGAGACCACAGGGCTGAAAGCGAGGAGACTCAGGCCGATGAGGAGGAGCATTGTCAATCGCCGCATCCTTCCTCTCCCGAGAGCGGGTAACGACAGGGGGCTCCGACTGGAGCGAAACGGGCCAGAGTGTAGTGAGACAGGCCAGAGCCTGTCAAGCAAGGATGCGCGTGCCAGTGGGCGTGGCGGGTAGGAACGGGGAATGGTGGCTCCGAGACAACGCGTGAGATGGGGACAGCAAGTCGTGTGGACGGTTGCGTCGGAGCTTCCCCAATCCCCCTACTCTCCCGCCACCGTCATTCGCGCGATCTTGATGGTTGGGGAGGCGATGGCGCCGCGCCACTCCAGGTCGCTCCCGATCATCTCGATCCCACACAGCATGTCCTTCAGATTCCCGGCGATCGTGACCTCCTCGACGGGATGGGTCAGTTCCCCCTTCTCGATCCAGATCCCGACCGCGCCCCGCGAGTAGTCGCCGGTGACGAGGTTCACGCCGAACCCGATCATCTCCGTGACGTAGAGGCCGCGGTCCACGGAGCGGATGATTGCCTCCGGCGAGTGGGCTCCGGGTACGATGTGAAAATTGGTCGGCCCCACCGTGGGCCGCTGTCCCAGCGATCGGCTGGCATTGCCGGTGGAAGCGAGGCCTAACTTCCGCCCGGTGTAAGTGTCCAGCAGATAGCTCGTCAGGATGCCGTCCTGGATCACGACGGTGCGCCGCGTGGAGAGCCCCTCCCCATCGAAGGGCCGCGAGCCCAGTCCGCCCGGCATCCGACCGTCGTCCACGACGCTGAGGCCGGGAGCCGCCACCTGCTCCCCCAGCTTCCCTACCAGGAACGAGGTCCCGCGGTAGATCGTCGAGCCCGAGACCGCGCTGCAGATGCTCCCAAGCAGGCTCGCCGCCATGTCGGGATCGAAGACGACCGGGACCTCTTGCGTGGCGACCTTCCGCGCCCCCAGACGCCGAAGCGTCCGCCGCGCGGCGATCCGTCCGACCGCCTCGGGCGACTCCAGCCGGTGGAGCCGGCGCGCCACGGAGTACCAGCCGTCCCGCTGCATCCCCCCGTCGTCCTTGGCCACCGGGGTCACGGAGAGGCTCGCCGAGGAGGCGCGGTACTCGCCCGCGAAGCCGAGGCTGTTCGCAAAGAGGATACGCGCATCCCGGTGCTCGTACTCCGAACCCTCCGAGTTCACGATCCGGGGATCGCACGCCAGGGCGGCCGCCTCCGCCTCGCGCGCCAGGCCGATCCGGTCGGGGATGGGGAGCGCCGCCACCTCGGCGTCCCAGAGGTCGAGGTCGGGGAGGCCGGAGGGGAACGCCCCGGGATCGGGCAGGCCGCCGAAGGGGTCCTCGGGCGTGGCCGCGGCCATGGCCAGCGTGTCCGCCACGAGACGGCCGAGCGAGGCCGATGAGAAATCCGACGTGGCCGTCGTGGCCGACCGCTGTCCCAGGAAAACGCGCAGACCCAGCCGCTTCTCCCGGGCGCTCTTCAGCGTGTCCACCTCCCGCATCCGCACCTGCACGGAGAAGGATTCGTCCTCGACGATGACCGCGTCCGCCGCGCTCGCCCCCAGACGCGCCGCCTCTTTGAGTAGATCCTTCGCGAGATCACGATGATCCATCGTCACAATCCTCGGTCGCCAGCAATAGCCTTTCCCCCCTGCTCCCCATCGCCCTCGCCCCTCTGCGGTTCTTAGCCCTTCGTCCCCCCGACGGTGAGGTCTTTCACCAGGATGGTCGGCAGGCCGACGCCGACGGGGACCGACTGGCCGTCCTTGCCGCAGGTGCCGATCCCCTCGTCCAGCGCAA
>JAPLLC010000258.1 GCA_026387775.1 Candidatus Methylomirabilota bacterium
GGAAATCGGTCGCACATTCGCCGGGGCCACCAGGGCCTCCCTCCGACGCCTAACCCTCGTCGATGCCGGCTCCCCCTTACCCCGGGTCGCCCCGCCCAGCGCGGGGCTCCGTGCCGGGGATGGGGTCGCCGGGTACCCATCCCCGGGATGGGTGTTGGGCGGCGCTCCGGGAGACCCTGGTGGCCCCTGGTGTCGTCGCTGAACGCTTACTTGCTGGATTCCCGCATCCTGGCGCGATAGCGAGGTCCTGACAAGATGAGAAACACTGCCGGGGTTATCGGGACGGCGTGGGCGAATGGAAAGGGCCGCCTTGTCCTGTGGGCGGCCCTGATCGTGGGCGTCCTGGCGCTGGCCAGGTATCTGAACGTCCAGGCCCTCCTCCAGGAGGCCCTCCGCTGGATCCAGGGGCTCGGGCAGATGGGCTGGGTGATTTTCGTGGCGGTATTCGGGATCCTCAAGGGCTGGATCATCGTCTCGACCGCGGCCACCCTGGGCGCGACCGCCGCCTTCCTGATCGGCCGGTACTTCGCCCGGGGGTGGGTAGCGAGATGGATCGAAGCGAACCCGACCTTCCTGGCCATCGACGAGGCGGTCGGTCGCGAGGGCTGGAAGATCGTCGGATTGACCCGGCTTTCGCCCGCGTTTCCATTTACTCTCTTGAACTACGCCTACAGCGTCACGCGGGTCTCGCTGCACCAGTATATCCTCGCGTCCTGGATCGGGATGATGCCGGGAACATTGTTGTACGTCTATCTCGGCTCCCTCGCCGGCGACCTTGCCGTCGGCGGTGGCCGGCACACCCGGACACCGGCCGAGTGGGCGCTTTACGGCGTGGGGTTCCTCGCGACTGTGGCGGCGACGATCTTCGTCACCCGCATCGCCCGCCGGGCGCTCCAGCAGCGGATCCTGGTCAGTGGAACTTCTGATCGCCGACCTCGGGGGTCATGATCTGGCCGAAGGTCTGCTCGTAGCGCCGCAGGTTGTCCTCCAGGGCGGCCACGATGCGTTTCATGTGGCCGGGCGTCACGACGAGGCGCGACACCAGGTGCATCCCGTTGGGCGAGTTCAACATCCAGTCCAGGATGAACTCCTCCTGGTTGCGCGCGATGAGGATGTTGTTGCTGAACCGTCCGCGCGACAATTCATCGGCGGTGTTGACCTGGATCTGCTGCGGCTGCTGCTCCGTCGGCTGATTGGCCATGTCGTCCTCCTCGGATATCCCCCACGCTACCCTATTTGACCCGCCATCAGGAGATGGGCTGCCTCCACTCTCCCCTGGCGACTTCCCGTCCCCGACCACCGGGTTCGACGCGGTCCCCTACGAGTATCCGACCATCCAACCGCTGTCAAGGGCGGCCCGCGGAGGCCGCCCTTGACGCTGTCCCCCCATAGGGCTTGACCTGCGCGGGGAATTTCACTAGGCTAGACTCGCTTTGCTCGTTCGACGGATCTACCCCCCCCCACAAGGATGTTGCGATGAACCCTGCACAGCTCGTCACTCGCATCGAGAAGTTGACCGCCCTCCTGGACGTGGGCAAAGCCATGGCCTCGGAGCGGAACCTGGACCGCCTCCTCCAGTTGATCCTGGGCGAGGTGACGCGGGTCATGGAAGCCGATCGGAGCTCGCTCTTCCTGGTCGATCGCGAGCGGAACGAGCTCTGGTCCAAGATCGCACAGGGTCTGGAGATGCGCGAGATCCGGATCAAGATCGGCATGGGCATCTCGGGCTACGTCGCCCAGACCGGGAAAACGGTCAACATCCCGGATGCGTACGCCGACCCCCGCTTCAACCAGGAGACGGATCGCCGCACGGGATACCGGACGCGCAACATCCTGTGCGCCCCCATGCGCAACAAACACGAGGAAGTCATCGGCGTCCTGCAGGTCCTGAATAAACTGGACGGCGCCTTCACGGCCGAGGACGAAGACCTGCTCCTCGCCCTGTCCAGCCAAGCGGCCGTGGCAGTCGAGAACGCCATCCTCTACGAAGATATCCAGAAGCTCTTCGAGGGCTTCATCAAAGCCTCCGTGTACGCCATCGAATCGCGAGACCCCGCGACCTCCGGCCACTCGGAGCGGGTGGCCGTCCTCACGATCGGCCTGGCCGAAAACGTGGACCGATCGGACGCGGGCCCTTACGTCGCCGTGAACTTCTCCGCCGAGGACATGCGCGAGCTCCGCTACGCCTCGCTCCTCCACGACTTCGGCAAGGTCGGCGTCCGCGAACCGGTCCTGGTGAAGGCGAACAAGCTCTACGAGCCGGACCTGGAGATCGTCAAGGCCCGCTTCAAGTTCGTCAAGAAGGCGGTGGAGAACGAATTCCTTCAGCGGAAGCTCTCGCTGGCCCTGACGCTGGGTCCCAAGGCCGAGGAAGAGCTGGCGGCCCTGGACGAAGAGATGGAGCGCAAGCTGGCCGAGGTGGACGATCAGTTTGCCTTCATCCTGGAGGCGAACAAGCCCACCGTCCTCGCCAAGGGGGGCTTCGAGCGGATCCTGGAGATCGCGGCCAACACCTATGCGGACGCGGACGGGAGCTTCCAGCCCTACCTTTTCACCAAGGAGGCGGAGAACCTCTCCATCGCCAGAGGGAGCCTCAACCTCCAGGAACGGCTGGAGATCGAGTCCCACGTCACCCACAGCTTCCGCTTCCTGCGCCAGATCCCCTGGACCAAGGACCTCCGCCGCGTCCCCACCATTGCCTATGCGCACCACGAGAAGCTGGACGGCACCGGCTATCCCAACAGCCTGCGCACCGACGACATCCCGCTCCAGGCCAAGATGATGGCCATCTGCGACATCTACGACGCCCTCACGGCCGCCGACCGGCCGTACAAGCGCGCGCTCCCACCGGAGAAGGCCCTGGACATCCTGGGGTTCGAGGTCAAGGACGGCCACCTGGATGCCGAACTGGTCCGCATCTTCACCGAAAGCAACACCTGGAAACTCAGCCTGCCCCTACGCCCCGGCGGCAAGTAGCCGGGCCGAGGTGCAGGGAGTGGACCGCCTTCCCTGTGCGGAGCCTTCGGGAATGCGGGTCGGGCGGCGATCCCGGGACGAAGGCGAGCGGGTGTGCACGCGGTGTTCGACTGGCAGGCTGCTGAATAACCCGCTTTCGCCCAGGCTGCTCAAAAAGGTCCAGATGCAAGGCGGCGCACCCATCTTTCGATGGGTACCCGGGGCCGGGGTACCCGCCGGAGGTGGGTCGCCCACCGCAGGTGGGTCCAGGCGTACTGCGACTACGCCGCAACGAGTGCCCGAGCAGGCGGGTACCCAGCCGCAGGCTGGGTGACAGCAGCTGGGCCGTTTTCAGCAGCCTGCTAGTCGCGCCAGCCGGGGACCTGGATGATCTCGCGCTGGGGGAGCTTCAGACAGGTCAGCTTTCCGCCGTACACGCAGCCGGTGTCGATCCCGATGCGGTCTTCAACCATCAGGACCTGCCGGAGCGGTGTGTGGCCGAAGATCACCGGCTTGGGGTACGTGCCGATAAACCTGATGAACTCGTGGCGAATCCAGATCAGATCGTGGATGCTCTGTTCCGCCAGCGGGATCATCGGCCGGATCCCGGCGTGGACGAAGAGGTAGTCGGGGGTCTCGTACGTCGGCCGGAGGGTCTGGAAGAAGGTCAGATGGGACGCCGGAATGTCCTCGGGATCCCCCCCGTAGCTCCGCAGGGTCTCCTGACCGCCGTTGGCCAGGTATAGATCCTCGTCCGTTGTGCAGGTAGAGATCCTCGTCCTCACCGCCCAGGAAGTTGAGGAGCATCCGCTCGTGGTTCCCCAACAGGAAGATGCACCGGTAGGGACGGAGCAGCAGATAGTCCACCACTTCGCGCGAGCAGGGTCCCCGGTCGATGTAGTCGCCGACGAAGACCACCTCGTCCTCCGGCCCGGGGGAAACCTTTCCCAGGAGCCGCTGCAGCGGATCGAGACAGCCGTGGATATCCCCGACGACATAGATCGCGGGTCCGTCGGTCTGCTCCTCCAAATCCGTGAGCCAGCGGGGCATCTGCATCTATTTCCCGCCCGCACTGGGAGCACCGGAGGAGAACAGACCCGGCGCACGCGTGGCCACCGCCGCCCACAGGATCGCCAGCTTGGTCAAGCCGCAGGTGATCCGATCGTCTTGCGCCATGGCCAGGGCCTCTTGGAAGGGGAAGGCGCGCCGTTCCAGCTGTTCGTCCTGATCGGCCGGGAGCGGATCGGATACCAGGTCCTCGGCCAGATAGACGTGAATCACCTCGTCCAGATACGCGTTGTTCGGCCAGAAGCCACCCAGACGCCTGAGACGGCCCGCCCGGCAGCCTGCCTCTTCCCGCAGTTCCCGCTGAGCGGCCTCCTCCGGGGATTCGCCCGGCTGTATCCCGCCGCCGGGGATTTCCCAGCAGAACCCTCGAGTGACGTGCCGGTACTGCCGGACCAGGATCACCTCATCGTGGGCCGTGAGGGGGACGACCCCGGCACCTCCTCCAAGCTGGAGGACCGCATACGGCCGCTCCTGGCCTCCCGGAAGCTCCAGCAGATCTTCTCGGACCACGACACGCTCGCGCCGATAAAGCGTCCGGCTGCTTACATGCTTCCACGGCTTCAATTCGCTCACACACATCCCCCAGAAACCCACGCCCACTCTCCCTGTCGCCGCCGGTGCTACCCGCTGGCCAGGATCGTCCGGAGGGCTTCCAGTTGCGCCGTTTCGCCGCAGATGATCAGGACATCGCCGGCGCCTAACTCGGTGGACGCCTTCGGATTATACGCGTACCCGTCATCGCCCGGGTGGCCGATGGCGATCACGACCAAGCCCACCCGCTTGTGGATGTCGATCTCCTGCAGCGTCTTCCCGATCACCGGAGAATTCGCCGGAACCTCCGCCTCCCCGAGTCGCAGGGTGCGAGTCGGGTCGCGGAGCATCGAATCCAGGAACGAGACGACCCGCGGCCGGATCAGTTCCGAGACCATGCGCAGCCCGCCGATCTGGTTGGAGGAGACGACGGAGTCCGCCCCGGCCTTCCGCAGCTTGGGGTAACTCTCGTCCTCGATGGCTCGACTCACGATCCGGAGCTTCGGATTCAGCTCGCGTGCGGTCAGGATCACGAACAGGTTGTCCTTGTCCGACGGAAGCGTGGTGATGAGGCCGCGTGCCTGGGCGATGCGCGCATGCGCGAGAACCGCGCTGTCGCTGGCGTCCCCCTCGATGAGCGGGATGGATCCCAGCCGCTCTCGATGTTTGAGATCCGCGAGGCGTTGCTCGATCACCACACAAGGGATCTTCGTCCTGAGCAGCTCCTCCGCGACATGTTTCCCGGTCTCGCCCGCCCCGCAGACGATGATGTGTCCGTTGAGTCGTGCCAGCGTCTTTTCCATGCGTCGCTTCCCCAGCACATCCCGAAGTTCACCCTCGACGATGAACGCGGTAACCATGCTGAGCCCGATGGCGAGCGTCCCGGCGCCACCCAGAATCAGCAGAATGGTCAGGATCCGCCCGCGGGTCTCCAGGGGATGCACCTCCTGGAATCCCACGCTGAAGATCGTGATCGTCGTCATGTAGAGGGCATCCATGAACGGCCAGCCCTCGACGAGCATGAAGGCGGTCGTGCCGGCGGTGAACACGCAGAGAAAAACAACGCCGATGACGACCAATCGCTTTGCGATGCTCATATCTGCCCGCCAGTCAGGATCGGCTTCGAGACCGCCCCCGCACCCATCGGATCTCAGCCAAAGATCGGGAGAGGGTCCTCGATCTTGAGCGGATCCTGCACGTAGAAGGCCTGGCCGTACTTCGCGCCCACCTGCGCCCCCAGATAGCCGGCGAAGGCCTCCAGCCGGGTCGGGAAGAATGTTGGCCGGTCGGAGCGGTCGAACTGGGACTTGTGGTTGGCCAGGGCCCGAATGGCCTGCGGAAATTCCTCGTCTACGGGGACGATGAAGGTCGGCTTCATGTAGGGGGGCAAGAAGTAGTAGAGCATCTTCTTGACGGCGTGTGCCGGCCCCTCGGCGGGGAACTTGTCCAGGTGGGCGAAGTTCACCCCATGCGTCACGACGTTGCCGCAGGCGATGTGGTCCGCGTGGCCGCGGCCGCGGCCCGGCTCCAGTCCGTAATAGGGGGCCAGGACGATCTGCGGGCGGTACTTGCGGACCAGCGAGGCCACCACGATGCGGTTCTCGTGGGAGTCTTCCAGGCGCGTGTCCCCCAGGTTCAGGACCTCGTGGACGTCCAGCTTGAGGTCGCGGGCGGCGCGCTGGGTCTCTTCGCGGCGGATCTCCGGCGTCCCGCTGCCCATGTCCCCTTCGGTCAGGATGATCATCCCGGTCCGGTAACCTCGGGCCTTCATCTTCAGCAAGAACGCCCCCGTCCCGATCTCGGCGTCGTCCGGGTGGGGGCCAAACGTCAGGAAATGGAGTGGCTCTGACATGCGACGTCCTCTCTCGTCCGGCCGTCGCGCCGGGTTCCCGGCTGGGCGCGTGGCGCGCCCCGCCTCGCGACGGATCGGATCAGATGGTCTCGGAGAACCGGTCCTTTGCCTCCTGCGGCAGGATCGGTAGGCGTTCTCGGCCGCAGAAAGACTAGGGGGGCAGGCGCGAAAAGTCAATCCGGCGCTGGCGGAGAGGCGCCGCGCCCGCCCTCGGCCCCCGCTCACACCCGGACGAACTCGCCCTGCATCGGCACCTGGACCTCCGGGATGCCAAGGTCCGTGAGACGTCTTGCCAGGGCCAGTGACTGGCTTTCCTCGCCGTGGATCACGAAGGTCTTCTTCAGGTTGCCGCGACATCGCGTCACGAAATCCAGCAGGTCATCCCGGTCGGCATGGGCGCTGAAGGCATCCATCACCACCACCTCGGCCTCCAGCGCGCGCTCCACCCCGAAGATCTTCACCATCGGCTTTCGCTCGGCGATCCGACGGCCCAGGGTGTGCTCCGCCTGGAATCCGATGATCAGCACCAGGTTCCGTTCGTCCTCCACCGCGTTCCTCAGGTGGTGCAGGATTCGGCCCGCTTCACACATCCCCGAAGCGGAGATGATCATCATCGGCCCCTCCTGGCCGTTCAACGCCTTGGAGTCCTCCACGTCGGTGATGTAGCGCAGGTTCTCGAACCCGAACGGGTCGCCGTTCTGGTGCAGGAAGGCACGGGTCTCGTCGTCGAAGCACTCTGGATGAAGCTTGAACACCTCGGTGACCCGGACCGACAGG
>JAPLLC010000304.1:0-476 GCA_026387775.1 Candidatus Methylomirabilota bacterium
GGGGGAAAGAGCACCCCGAAGCGGTTCATGCCCTGAAGCTGTTAATACGGGACGTTGCCAAGTAGAGCAAGTTACGGATTCCGCCCCCCTCACGTCCTGGCCAGGCGCACCGCAACCCGCTTCCGGAGGGTCTCTGCAGCTCTCTTTCCTCCGTGCGTTCGTGGCGCTTCTGCCCCTCTGCAAATTGCTTTGTCGTCGATAACTCCGTGGTCATGTCGTGGTGCTTTAGGGACGAAAAGAGCTCTTATGCCGACCGCATACTGGACCGGTTGGCAGAATCCGCTGCCCTGGTACCCGCGATTTGGCCGCTGGAAGTAGTAAATGTCTTGCTTGTGGCTGAACGGAGAAAACGACTCAGCGAAGCGGATAGTGCACGATTTCTTGAACTGCTCAGCCAGCTGCCGATTACGGTTGACCAGGACCAGCCGGAGAGAATCATGAGAGATGTTCTGGCGTTGGCGAGAGCGCACAAGCTC
>JAPLLC010000304.1:511-14015 GCA_026387775.1 Candidatus Methylomirabilota bacterium
ACCGGCAGGGGACGACCCCTGCCGGTTCTTTCTAGGCGGCAACGTCCTCCATTACGAGCGTGCCAACGCGGCAGACGGGTCTTTTCGGGCAGCCTGCTCCAACAAGTCGGCGCGTTCGTCGTGGAACTCGGCGGCGGCGAAGATGCGCTGGTAGTTCTGCCGGTTGAACCAGGTCAGGTTTTCCTCTTCCGGCCGGGTCTGCTCCTCGATGACCTTCCAGGCGTCCTGCGGCATGTCCCAATCTGCCGCCTCCAGATTCGCGAGCATCTGTTCCCGCGTGTGGATGCCGAGGACGACCGAGCTCACGAATTTTCGGCCGAGCGGCCAGCCGATGGCGAGCTTCGCCATGGGGATCCCCGTCTTCTCGGAGACCCCCTCGATGGCCTGCGCGGCCCTGAATCCCCTGGGATGCCAGAACCGCGCTCCATCCATCTGCATCCGCAGCTGCATCCGGCTTCCCTGGTTCGGTTCGGTCATGCCCTTGTACTTTCCGGCGAGCAGCCCCGCGCCGAACACGCCATAGCAGGTGATGCCGATTCCGCTGTCGACGGCGGACGGAATGACTTCCCGCTCAAGCTCCCGGTGAATGGGGCTGTAGATGTACTGCCCGGCCACGAGGGCCCCGAGGCCCAGCCTCGCCGTGACACATGCGGCCTTGGCGATCTGCCAGCCGAACAGGTTGCTCACGCCGACGTAGCGCACCTTCCCCTGCCGGACGAGATCGTCGTAGGCCCGCAGCGTCTCCTCGATCGGTACGACGGGGTCGGGGCCGTGGAGGTAGTAGAGGTCGAGGTAGTCGGTCTTGAGCCGCTTGAGACTCGCCTCACACGCCGCGAGGATGTGCTTCCGCGACCCGCCGAAATGGTTGGGCTGGCCCCCCACGGGGAAGTAGCACTTGGATGCGAGGACGATCTGGTCGCGCGGGACCTGCGGCAGGAAGCGCCCGAGGATCTCCTCGGCCCTGCCCCCGGCGTAAACGTTCGCCGTGTCGAGAAAATTGCCGCCGCCATCGAGGAACGTCTTCAAGATGGTGAGCGCCTCCTTCTCGTCACATCCCCACTCGGGGGCGCCGAAGTTGAGCGTACCAAGCGCAATGCGCGAGACCAACAACCCGGACGAGCCGAGGAAACGGTACTTCATCGGGACTCCCTCCTATGAGTAGACGCGGCGGATAGTCCACCGCGGCGCCCCAGAGTATCCCGGCGCGAAAACCCTGTCAATCCGCGTGCCGCAAAGTGGGCCAAAGGCCTTGACATGGTTTTTGTTGCCATGATAGCTTGAACCGTTTTCTACGGGCGTTGCGTGACGTCGACTCGCCTGCGGCGGCCCTCTGGGGGCCGCGCGGGGCGCCCCAAGCCTTCACCCCCGTATTTGCCTTGGATGACCAGGCGACGTTTGCACGCAGAACCATCGGCTGCGCCGCCGCGGTCGGCGCGGCAGGAGTGGTGGGCCTCGCGGTTCTGGGTCACTGGGCCTGGGCGGCGGGCTTTGCGGTCGGCGTGCTCACCAGCCTGGGGAACTTTCACCTGATCGTCCGCGCGGTCAGCGGCATGATAGCGACGGCAGCCGCCCAGGGCGCGGGCGTGCTCTGGAAAGGCGCCATGTTCCGGCTGGCGATCACCGGGGTCGTGCTCGTCGTGGCGCTGGTCGTCTTTCGCGTCTCGCTGCCGGCCCTCGTGGCCGGGCTTCTCATCACGCAGATGGCCATGATCACGCTCTGGCTGATGCGGGCTCTGCGGTCGCTCGATTGAGCGGATCGGACGAACCGGGCGGCGCTGCCGGATGTTCCTGCGGCGCCCTCTCGCTCTCGGAGGCTCCATGAAACCCCTGCACGCGCTCGCCGTTCGGGCCGCCCCGGTCTGGACCTTCTTCCTCGTCGCCTGGCTCCCCGGGATCGCTCTCGCGGCCGAGGGAGCTGCCCACGAAGAGCCGGGCCTCATCAACCTGAACATCACGATCCTGATCCAGGCGATCAACTTCCTCATCCTGGTTCTCCTGCTGTCCAAGTTCCTGTTCAAGCCCTTGACGAGATTCTTGGCCGACCGGTCCGAGGGGATCGCGAGGGCCCTGGATGAGGCGAAGACGGCGCGGGAGGCCGCCGCGAAGGCGCACGAGGAGTACCAGGCCCGAATCCGGGAGACACAGAAGGAGGCCGCGGCTATCCGCGAGCAGGTCCGGCTCGAGGTCGACGCGGAGCGGCAGCGAATGCTCCAGGCGTCGCGCGAGGAGGCCCAGAGCCTGGTGGCCTCGGCCAAGGCCGAGATCGAGGCGGAGACCAGGCGGGCCAAGGCCAGCCTCCGCGAAGAGGCGGTCGGCCTGGCCCTGGGGGCGGCCGAGCGGCCGTTGGGCCGGATCGTGAACACGGAAGACCAGAAGCGACTGGCCGATCAGTACGTGCGCGACCTGGAGAGCAAGAATTGATCTCGGCATCCGTGGGCAAACGGTACGCGAGGGCGCTGGTCGAGGCGGCGGCGGCTTCGGACGCGCTGGAGCGCGTCCGGCAGGACCTCCGCGCCTTTGCGGATCTCCTCGCCGAGCAGCGCGAGCTGCGGCTGCTCCTCACCACCCCCGGCGTGTCACGGAAGGACACGGCGCAGGTCGTCTCGGACATCATGGCGGCCATGGGGCCCCTGCCGCTCACGGCCACCTTTCTCCGCATCCTGCTCGACGCCAAGCGGCTGGCAGGCCTGGAGGGGATCCTGCGCGCCTACGAGTCCCTGATGGACGAGCGTCTGGGACGAGTCAAGGCCGTGGTGACGTCGGCGGCGCCGCTGGACGATGCCGAGCGGGACGGGCTGCGCCGGCGCTTAAGCGAGGTGGCGGGCAAACAAGTCTACCTGGAACTTCGACAGGATCCGGCGCTGCTGGGTGGCGTGATCACCCAGATCGGCAGCCGGGTGTACGACGGCAGCCTGAAGACACAGCTCGCGCGACTACGCGACGAGCTTGTGCGCGCCTAGCAGGCTGCTGAAAAAGGCCCATCTGCGGCACCCAGCCTCTGGCTGGGTACCCGGCACGCTTGGGCACTCGTTGCGGCGTACCTGGGGTACGCCTCTCTCGGCCCCGGGTACCCATCCAAAGGATGGGTGCGCCGCCTTGCATCTGGACCTTTTTGAGCAGCCTGCCGAAAAGTGAATATTTCAGCGGCCTGCTAGTCACACGACGGAGCAAAGGAAGACGATGGCACAGATCAAGGCGGAAGAGATCAGCCAGATCATCAAGCAGCGGCTCGCCTCTTACGAGACGGCCATCGACGTGGCCGAGGTGGGCACGGTCCTCGAGGTCGGGGACGGCATCGCCCGCATCTATGGCCTGGACAACGCCATGGCCATGGAGATGCTGGACTTCCCCCACGGTGTGCGGGGGATGGTCCTGAACCTGGAAGAGGACAACGTCGGAGCGGTCCTGCTGGGCGACGATACGCTGATCAGCGAGGGGGACCAGGTCAAGCGCACGGGCCGCATCGCCGAGGTGCCGGTGGGAGACGCCGTGGTGGGCCGCGTCGTGGACCCCCTGGGCCAGCCGCTGGACGGCAAGGGGCCCATCGAGGCCAAAGAGTTCCGCCCCATCGAGCGCCTCGCCCCCGGCGTGGTGGACCGGCGGCCCGTCAAGGAGCCGCTCCAGACCGGACTCAAGGCGATCGACGCCATGATCCCGATCGGGCGCGGCCAGCGCGAGCTGATCATCGGCGATCGCCAGACGGGCAAGACCGCCATCGCGGTGGACACCATCATCAACCAGAAGGGCAAGGACGTCTTCTGCATCTACGTGGCCACCGGACAGAAGCGCTCCACCGTGGCCCAGGTGGTGAAGGTACTGGAGGACGCGGGGGCCATGGCCTACACCACCGTGGTGGTGGCCTCGGCGTCGGAGTCGGCGCCGCTCCTGTACATCTCCCCGTACGCGGGCTGCACGATGGGCGAGTACTTCCGGGACACCAAACGCCACGCGCTCTGCATCTACGACGATCTCACCAAGCACGCGGCGGCGTACCGGCAGCTCTCCCTGCTCCTGCGGCGGCCGCCGGGGCGCGAGGCCTACCCGGGCGATGTCTTCTACCTCCACTCGCGCCTGCTGGAGCGGGCGGCCAAGCTGAACGACGAGCTGGGCGGCGGCTCCCTCACGGCGCTCCCCATCATCGAGACGCAGCTCGGCGACGTCTCCGCCTACATCCCGACCAACGTCATCTCGATCACGGACGGCCAGATCTACCTGGAAACCGACCTCTTCTACGCCGGCGTCCGGCCGGCGGTGAACGTGGGCCTCTCGGTCTCGCGCGTGGGTGGGAGCGCCCAGATCAAAGCCATGAAGCAGGTGGCCGGGAAGCTTCGGATGGACCTGGCGCAGTACCGGGAGATGGCCGCCTTCGCCCAGTTCGGGTCGGATCTGGACAAGGCCACGCAGGCCCAGCTCAACCGCGGCCGGCGCATGGTGGAGCTCCTGAAGCAGGGACAGTATGCCCCGCTCCCGGTCGAGCAGCAGGTCCTCATCGTCTACGCGGGGACGGCGGGACACCTGGACGATTTGCCGGTGGATGCGGTGACGGCCTTCGAGACGGCGCTCCAGAAGTTCGCCGAGAGCCGCTACCCGGCGATCCTCCGGGAGATCGCCGAGAAGAAACAGCTGACGGACGCGACGCGCGCTCAGATGGACACCTGCATCGGCGAGTGCAAGGCGGAATTCCTGGCGGGAAGAAACAGCTAATGCGGAATGTGGAATGCGGAATGCGGAATGGCGCCCGTGAAATCCGCAATTCGCAATTCACAATTCACAATCGAGACTGATGGCCACTCTACGCGACATCCGGCGGAGAATCGCCAGCGTCAAGAGCACCCAGCAGATCACCCGCGCCATGAAGCTGGTGGCGGCGTCGAAACTCCGCCGCGCACAGGAGCGGATCGTGGAGGCCCGCCCCTACTGCCGGGCCATGGACGCGATGGTTTCCAATCTCGTCTGCGGGCCGCTGCGGGAACTGCACCCCCTCCTGCGGGAAGGGCGCGGGGACGGCGAGCCGGCGACGAAGCGAAAGCTCCTCCTGGTCGTCAGCAGCGACCGGGGACTCTGCGGCGCCTTCAACAGCAACATCATCCGGCGGTCCACGGAGCTCTTGCGCGCGGAGCAGGGCAAGCAGGACGTGAGCCTTGCCCTGATCGTGGTGGGCCGCAAGGTGCGGGACTTCTACAAGCGCCACGCCGAGGCCACGGTCCGCTCCGAGCATGTGAACTTCTTCGACAAGCTGGCCTACCGCCACGCGGCGCAGATCGGACAGGAGGTCGCGACCGCCTTCGCCGGCGGCGAGGTGGACGAGGTCGAGTTGGTCTACACCGAGTTCCGCTCGGCGGCCTCGCAGCGGGTGGTGGTCGAGCGGCTCCTGCCGATCGAGGCTCCCCGGAGCGCCGAGGGACAATCGGCGGCGGAGTTCATCTTCGAGCCCTCCCCCGCCGCCATCCTGGAGAGCCTGCTGCCGCGGCACGTCGAGGTGCAGGTCTACCGCGCCCTGATGGATTCGGTGGCGGCCGAGTACGGCGCGCGCATGACCGCGATGGAAAGCGCCACCAAGAACGCCTCGGAAATGATCGACCTCCTGACGATCCAGTTCAACAAGGCCCGCCAGGAGCGGATCACCAAGGAACTCCTGGAGATCGTGAGCGGCGCCGAGGCCCTGCGGCAATCGAGATCATGAGGGAGTGAGTGATGGGAAACATCGGGAAGATCGTACAGGTCATCGGACCGGTCGTGGACGTGGAGTTCGGCCCCGGGAAACTTCCGGCCATCTACAACGCGCTGGAGGTTCGGGGACGGAAGCTCCACGACAGCTTCGCCTCCAGCGACCGCCTGGTCCTGGAGGTCGCCTCGCACCTGGGGGAGAGCCACGTGCGCACGGTGGCCCTTTCCACGACGGACGGCCTCACCCGCGGAATGGAGGTCGAGGATAGCGGCGATCCCATCAAGATTCCGGTCGGCCCGAACACGCTGGGCCGGATCATGAACATCATCGGAGAGCCGGTGGATAAGCAGGGGCCGCTCACCTCCGACATGATGTACTCCATCCACCGCCCCGCCCCGTCCCTGGAGGAGCAGGAGACCTCTGTTCAGGTGCTGGAGACGGGCATCAAGGTCATCGACCTCCTGGAGCCGTACACCAAGGGGGGCAAGACGGGGCTCTTCGGCGGGGCCGGCGTGGGCAAGACCGTCATCATCATGGAGCTGATCCGGAACATCGCCCAGGAGCACGGAGGCACCTCGGTCTTCGCCGGCGTGGGCGAGCGGACGCGCGAGGGAAACGACCTCTGGCTGGAGATGAAGGAATCGGGAGTCATCAGCAAGACGGCCCTGGTGTACGGGCAGATGACCGAGCCGCCGGGGGCGCGGCTGCGCGTGGGGCTGACGGGGTTGACCGTGGCCGAGTACTTCCGCGACTCCGGCCAGGACGTGCTCCTCTTCATCGACAACATCTTCCGCTTCACCCAGGCGGGGTCGGAGGTCTCGGCGCTCCTGGGCCGCATGCCGTCCGCCGTGGGCTATCAGCCGACCCTGGCGACGGAGATGGGGCAGCTCCAGGAGCGGATCACCTCCACCAAGAAGGGCTCCATCACCTCGGTGCAGGCGATCTATGTCCCGGCCGACGACATCACCGACCCGGCGCCAGCCAACGCCTTCGCGCACCTCGACGCCACCACGGTGCTCTCGCGGCAGATCGTCGAGCTGGGTATCTACCCGGCAGTGGATCCTTTGGCCTCGACCTCGCGCATCCTGGACCCGCACATCCTGGGCGACGATCACTACAACACGGCCCGAGGCGTGCAAAGGATCCTGCAGCGCTACAAGGACCTCCAAGACATCATCGCCATCCTGGGAATGGATGAGCTGTCCGACGAGGACAAGCTGGTGGTCGGTCGCGCTCGGCGGATCCAGCGGTTCCTGTCGCAGCCGTTCTTCGTGGCCGAGGCCTTCACGGGCCAGCCCGGGCGGTATGTGCCGGTCAAGGAGGCCATCCGCGGCTTCAAGGAGCTCCTGGAAGGCAAGTGCGACGACCTGCCGGAGCAGGCCTTCTTCATGGTGGGCACGATCGACGAGGCCCGCGAGAAGGGCGAGCAACTCCGGGCGGTGAACTAGCAGGCTGCTGAAAAAGGCCCATCTGCGGTCACCCAGCCCACGGCTGGGTACCCGCCCGCTCGGGCACTCGTTGCGGCGTACCTGGAGTACGCCTCACTCGGCCCTTCGCGCGTCGCCTTGCATCTGGACCTTTTTGACCAGCCTGCCGAAGAGTGAGTTTTTCAGCAGCTTGCTAGTCCACACAAGGAAGGTCGATCAGCGATGGCGGATATCGGACAGGCAACCATGCGGCTGGAGGTGGTGACCCCCTCTCGCCTGGTCGTCAGCGAGGAGATCACCGAGCTGGTGGCCCCGGGCTCCGAGGGCTACTTCGGGGTCCTCCCCGGCCATCTCCCGTTCATCACGACACTGAAGATGGGGGAGCTGACCTTCTGGGCGGGCCGCGAGGAGCATCACCTCGCCATCTCCAAGGGCTACGCCGAGGTCCGCGGCGACACGGTGAGCATCCTGGCGGATTCCGCCGAGCGGCCCGAGGAGATCGATCTGACGCGGGCCGAGCGATCGCGCCAGCGCGCAGAGGAGCGCCTGCGGGAGTGGACGGCGGGGAAAGCGGAGATCGACGCCGCCCGGGCCGAGGCCGCACTGTATCGAGCCCTCGCGCGCCTACAGGTGGCGCGCAAGGGCCGCTGATCGGCCGGCCGCACGATCTGAACACTTGCCCCTCGCCCTGCCGCTGCCGGTCCCCCGCGGATCCCTTCCCTGCACGCCGATGCAGCCCGAACGATGAAGTTGAACCGCCGGTACCAACGGCCGTTGGTGCGCAAAGATCGCGAAGAAGAGCCCTCTGTTTCCAGAAGGTTCCGAAATCACCCGGTCTGAGCGAGCCGTACGATTTCCATCTGTGCTCCGAGGCCCGATCCACAGATCCTGGCTCGCTTTGCGGTCTTTGCGAGCTTTGCGGTAAAATGTTTGGGCTCAGCGATATCGGAGGTCTGCTGTGGCAAATGAAATCAAACGATCCGTGTGCCCCTATGACTGCCCGGACGCATGTGGCCTCCTGGTCGAGGTGGCCGACAGCCGCGCGGTCCGGGTGAGCGGCGATCCCGAGCATGCGTTCACCCGGAGCACGCTGTGCCCGAAGATGAACCACTACGAAAGGACGGTCCATTCCCCGCGCCGGCTCACGCAGCCCCTGCTGCGCACGGGGGCGAAGGGGTCGGGCGAGTTCCGCCCCATCGCCTGGGCGGAAGCGCTGCACCGGATCGCCGAGCGGTGGCGAGGGATCATCGAGGCCGACGGGGCCGAGGCGATCCTCCCCTACTCGTACGCGGGGACGATGGGGCTCATCCAGCGGAACGCAGGAGATCCCTTCTTTCACCGGCTGGGGGCCTCCCGTCTGGATCGGACGATCTGCTCCCCCGCCAAGGGGGCGGGCTGGAAGGCGGTGATGGGTGACACCCCCGCCCCCCACCCCGACGACGTCGCGGACAGCGATCTGGTCATCCTGTGGGGGATCGACGCCGTATCCACCAACATCCACTTCCTCCGCGGGGTGCGGCGGGCGAGGCGCAGCGGCGCCCCGGTCTGGCTGATCGAGACACACGAGACCCCCACCGCCAACGTGGTCGATCGGACGTTCCTGGTCCGGCCCGGAAACGACGGCGCCCTCGCCCTGGGTCTGATGCACCTCTTGGTGCGGGACGGGCTCACGGATCGGGAGTTCCTGGCACAACACGTCCAGGGGTTCGAGCGTCTGCGGGACGAGGTCCTCCCGCGCTTCCCGCCGGACCGGGTCAGCCGGCTCACCGGGCTGTCGGTGGCGACGCTGGAAGAGATGGCCCGGGCCTACGGCCTGGCGCGGGCCCCGTTCATCCGCGTGGGGAGCGGGCTCTCGCGCTATGCCAACGGCGCGATGACCGTGCGCGCTATCGCCTGTCTGCCGGCCGCGGTCGGGGCCTACGGCAAGCAGGGGGGCGGGTGTCTGACCAGCGTCTCGACAACCGGTCTCTTCGCCATGGACGAGGTACTACGGCCCGATTTCATGGCCAGGCCGACCCGGATCATCAACATGAACCGGCTGGGCTGGGCGCTGGACGCCCTCGACACTCCCCGGGTCCGGAGCCTCTATGTCTACAGCTCCAACCCCGCCGTGGTGGCGCCGGACCAGAACGCAGTTCTCCGGGGGCTCGGGCGGGACGACCTCTTCACGGTGGTCCACGAGCGATTCCTGACCGACACGGCGCGATACGCGGACATCGTCCTGCCCGCCACGTCGTCCCTGGAGCACGCCGACATCTATCGCGCCTACGGGTCGTACTGCATCCAGCGAGCGGCGGCGGTCGTCCCGCCCGTCGGGACGAGCAAGTCGAACTGGGAGGTGTTCGGCCTGCTGGCGGACGCCATGGGATTCGACGAGCCATTCTTCCGACAGACCGCCGATGAACTGATCGACCTTCTCCTGGAGCGCTCGCGTCCCGGCTGGGAGGCGGTCGGGCTCGACCCGCGGTCCCTCGCCGATGGGCGGGCGGTTGAAGTCCGGCTGTCCGCGGAGGCGCGAGGCGCCTACCGCACCCCGTCGGGCAAGATCGAGATCCTGAATCCGAGAGAGCCGCACCCACTGCCCGACTTCATCCCGCCCTACGGTGGCGACCAGCCGTTCCGTCTCATGACGGCGCCGGCCCGCTATGGCCTCAACTCCTCCTTTCGCGAGCGGGATGACCTGCGCCGCAAGGAGGAGCGCCCGCTCCTGCAGATGAACCCGGCCGACGCCCGCGCCAAGGGACTGGCGGACGGCGACCCCGCCGTGGCGTTCAATCACCTGGGAGAGGTGGCGTTCAGCCTGCGCGTCACGTCCGGTGTGCCCCAGGGCGTCGTGGTCGTGGAAGGGGTCTGGTGGCTGGATCAGTGTCTCGGAGCGCGCTCCGTCAACGCCCTCACCTCCCAGCGGTTGACCGATCAGGGAGGCGGCAGCACCTTCTACGACAACACGGTGGACGTGCGACCGGCAGCGCCTGCGGGACGCCGGGCCGAGGCGACAAGCTAGCCCGCATTATTCACGAACAGTACCGTGAATTCTGCGAATCCAATGACCAATGACCAAATTCCAATGACCAAGAGTGGTACGCGCGCCTGGCGCGCTGTCAGGGGTACGAATGGAGGCCCGGTTCGTTGTTGGTCATTGAACATTGGGAATTGGTCATTCTCCGGATTATTCGCGAAGGCGTTCGCGAATAATCCGGGCTAAGCCGTTGTCAAAGAATGAATGGACAAGGTATTTCGTAACGGCTCCTAACAACAAATTGCACGGATCGAGTTCGGAATCCCGCCAGAGAAGCCGGCCTCTTCGTGTTCTTGCTGAAAGCTGAGAGTCTGTGGAAGAATCCCACGGGCACCCGGTGGCAGGACAGCTCGCCTCCGCCCGGATATGACCGCGGCACACGACCAAATCCCCCCCACTCCCCCCTTTGCCAAAGGGGGGAGTGGGGGGATTTCCGGTTGCTGTCGGGATCAGGCGAGGTCTGCGGCGATCTGGGCTAGCAGGGGCTCGATGGCAGGGGGGCCGAGGCCGAGATCGGCGGCCAGCTCCTCGATGGTGTGCCGCTGGCCCTGGCGCCAGAGCGAAAGGAGGAAGGGGCCGATGCGGTCGTTGCGGTACCACTCCTCGTCGAACCGCTCGCGCAGAAGGTTGCGAAGCTGGGCCTCGAAGATCCAGGCGCGCAGATACCGGGCGGCGTAGAAGAACGGGTCCGTGTCGGCGAGGTACAGCTCGGCCGGCCACTCCACCAGGGTGGCCGCGGAGAGGAGATCGCGGTAGGCGTCCCAGCTGCGCGCGCCGGGCCCCTCGGCGTGCAGGAACAGCTCGTAGTCCAGCTTGGCGGCGTAGCGGCGGAGGAACCAGAGCTTGTGGAAGGCGGTGAAGCGCAGGACGTCGGCGGGTTGCCCCACGCCGGCGAAGCGCTTGAGCCAGCCGCGCTCCCTGAGCTGGCCGTCCTGCAGGAAGGCGAAGGCCTCGGACACCGACGAATCGCCCAGCCGGCGATACTCCACGGGCAAGCCGGAGTCGGTGTAGGCAAAGTGAAGGGCGTGGCCCAGCTCGTGAAGATACGCCGCATAGTCGTCCGGCCCGCCGCCCGGCCGGACGACGAGGATGATCTCGTCAGGGATGCGCAGGGTTGCGACGAAGGCGCGCGGCATCTTTGCGGGCCGCGGCTCGTCGTCCACCCGGATCCGCCCCGCGGCGGCCGGATCGATTCCCATCCGGCGGATCGGTGCTTCGGCGGCCTCGCGCAGGGCGTCGGGGGGCATCAACCGGTCGAGCTCGGGCGCCCGAAAGAGCCGGACCAGATCGTGCCGCCTGGCCTCGTGCGGCGGCGCGCCGACCCACCGCGTCAGATACCAGGCGAGGACCTCGCGGTACATGTCCTGGCTGCGCGACAGGATCGGCTGCGTGAGATCCCGGAGGGCCGTGAGGTCGATCCCGGAGAGCTCGCGGCACGGGGCCGTGTACCCGGGGAACCCGAGGCGGGACGCCTCCTCGTGGCCGGTCTCCAGGATCTCTTGGCGGAGCCCGTTCATCTCCGCTACGGCGGACAGGCACGACGCCTCCAGTGCCGCCCGGCGCGCGCGATCGCCCTCGTTCTTGATCCGCGTCTCGACCGACCGGAGGGGAATCTGCCGACCGTCCGCCTCGACCGTCTGCGTCGCCTCGGCGGTGGCGAGCCGGTCGTTCAAGACCCGGGCGCGATACTCGATGCAGGTCGTGCCGAGGAATTCGGCCAGGTACCGCAGGCGCCGCGCCTCCTCGGCGCCGGATTCACCTTGCGCCTTGTCGTGGACCTCCTCGAAGGCGTCGCGGGAGCCGAGAACGGCGAACTGCTCACGGACGGCGGCAGCCCGGCTCTCGGCCTTCAGCCCTGCCCGGGTAAGGTACTCTTCGCGGCTGATGGCCTCGGCGAACTCCTCGAGGTCGGCGCGGAGAACGGATAGATTCATCTGTCGAGACTAGAGATCATCGCCGAGATCGGCCCCACCGCCGGGCCCCTTGTCGAGTCCGCCGGCTTCCTCCTCCATCGCCTCTTCCATCACCTGGTCGAAGTCCTCGCCGAGATCTTCGCCCATCTCTTTCCCCATCTTCTTTGCCCAGCGCGCGACGCTCTGCGGGTCATTCTCGTCCAGGCCTCCCAGGGCGCTGGGATCGGCCAGTGCGTCCAATCGGCTCTCTTCCGAGCGCACCCGGACAAACCGGGACATCAGGCGCTCCAGGTGGCGGCCGCCGCACCGCGGGCAGGTGGGCGTGCCCGGGTTGCTGATGCTCCGGACGAGGAGGCTCACGCGGCGTTGGCAGTCCTGGCAGTGATACTCGTAAATCGGCACGACCGCTCTCCCTCCCTTCGGGAATTCTATGATGGCGATTCGGGGGCCGGCCTCGATGCGTATCGTTCCGACAAGGCCCGGGCAATCCGGAGGATCTCCTGGCGCAGCTCGGGCGGTTTCAGGACCTCGACCGCGTCGCCGCAGGCCAGGAGCCAGGGAAGCAAGTCTTCGAGACGCAGGGCGGCCAGCGTGAAGATCACGCTGCCGTCGGGTCCGTCCTCCCACATCAGGGTCCCGACCGGCGGGTGCTTCCTGAGCGTCTGGACCAGCGGCGGGCGACAGAGCACCCGGATCCAATGAACGTCCGGCGCGACGTCCTGGGTCCGGTGCAGGTGTCGTTCCAGCACGCGAGGCGTCACCGGCTGAAACCGGCGCCGGAGAGCGGATACGTCTTTCATGCGGGCGAGGGGAACCCGGACGATTCGCCGACGCTCGTGGCAGTATCCAAGAAGCTCCAAGCCGGACGGGGAGGGCAGGAGGCGGTACGGATCCATTCGCAGCGCCGCGGCCTCCTTCCGGGCCTTCGACGCCATGGCGATTCGCACCGTGCGCCGCTCGGCAATCGCCTCCGCGAGTGCAGTCGCACAGGCCTCCGCCCGCGAATCCTGGAGGGGCAGGGCCAGGGCCAGTTGGCGCGTCGGCCGTTCCTCTGCGGGGGGGCGTGCCGAGAGGGCCTGCTCCAGCTTCTTGGCCGCGACGGAAAGCGCCCGGGCGGTGGCCGGTTCGGCCCGGGGCCCGGCGGATTGAGCCGCCAGCCGAAGGGCCAGGGCCTGGTCCACGGTCAGCGTGACGGCCGGCAGGAGAGCCGGTGCGGCCAGATGGTATCCATGGTCGAAGTAGACCGGGAAGCCGGCAGCCCCCAGGGCGTCCAGGTCCCGCTGCAGCGTCCGGCTCGACGTCTCGCACGCCCGGGCGAGGGCATCGGCGTCGATGCCTGCCTGGCCGTGCAAGAGCTCCAGCAGCTTTATCAAGCGCTCGGACTGTTGCACGGCGCTCCTCTCGCTCTCCTTCCGAGGCGACTACTCAGGGTTCGGGGTTCAGGGTTCAGGCCGGGGCCATGTTCATTGCCCTCTTC